>JABMQS010000118.1 GCA_013202525.1 Candidatus Omnitrophota bacterium | reverse complement strand
TTTTTAAGGGGGGAGACTGGCCCCCGTTATCGGCGCAGTAAGCTTCCCTGCGGAAGGAATAGGAATATTAGGGGAATAACCATCAGGGTTTTCCCCTAAAAGAAAATATCCGAGCGCAGCGAGGATTTTTCTAGACCAGGCCCCTCAAGATATAGAGCAGGAAGGAACGGGACCAGGTCCCTCTCCGACGGGCAAACCCCTCCATTTTACTAAACACCCCCCACTGTAAAAAAATCACCTTTTTGTAAAATAGTAGTTTTGAAGAGTTTTAAGGAGCTTTTAAGAGCTTTTTCGCATTTTTATGCCTAAAATCTCATATTTATACTATTGACCAACATCTTCAAATGCACTATACTCCTATCACGATGTATCAAGTGGTATCAGGCAGTATTAGAAACGATTGATGCTGACGCGATGAGAAAAGAGACAACAAAGGTATTTTTACGAGGAGTGAGGTTATGAAAGCTGAGAAATACTATTCCGCCAATGAGGTGGCCAGATTTTTGGGTATTTCTAAGCAGACCTTAGTAAGGTATGAGCAGAAGAAGGTATTTCCGCGGGCAGGCCGCAACAAGGTAAACAGCTGGCGCGAATATACCATCAAGGACGTCAATCATTTAAGAAAGCTATTGGGCAGGAGTGGGTGATGGATATCACTAATCAATATCGGGGTAAAAGAAATGTCTAAACATTCGGTTGGGGTATACATATCATCGAAGTACGTAGATATAGCCATACTCGGGGGGGCGTTAAATTCACCACGGCTCTTAAATTTCATACGTGAAGAGATACCAGCCGCACCTGCCCAGAAGCAGGCTGCTGTACCTGAGAGCGCAGGAGAGGCCTTGGCACAGGCGCCTGCGGAAGATCCGGTAGCTTTGGCCATAAGGTCAGGTCTGCAGAAGGCCAAGATGAAGCATGCTGAGGCCTATACCGTCCTGCCATCAAGGGACGTGATGATACGCCATTTCAATATGCCGCAGCTTCCAAAGGCAGAGCAGGCCCAGGCACTGAAGTTTGAAGCGAGGAAGTATGTTCCGTTTAAGATAGATGAGATAGCATGTGATTTTAAGGTATCACCGTCTGCCAAGGATAAGAAGGCCGCCGATGTATTTTTTGTAGCCGTCAATAAGGCCCAGCTCAATAACCAGATGGATCTGTTTAAGGCCGCGGGCGCGGTTGCCGCCGGTGTGGATATCGCCACATTAGCACAGGTAAGGATGCTGCTTCTTGAGAAGAAGATCACAAGCAAGGATGACGTGGCCATACTTTATATCGATAATGACGGAGAATCGGCCTCTTTTCATATAGTGGAAAAGGGTATGCCGTTTTTGAGCCGCGATTTTAAGATAAGCACAGATGACAAGGAAGCGCTTTCCGAGAAGATAATAAGTGAGGTAAGGGTATCTTTCGACTATTACCGCAGACAGAAGGCGCAGGTCAAGGTCTCAAAGATCGTAATCTGCGGTGAGGCATTGCAGATCGACTTGAGCAGTGCCATGTCGGATGATCTGCATATTACAACCGAGACACTGGAAAAATTTACGGTGGTTAAAGGTTCGGCTGAGACACCCGCATCCTCAATAGTCGCTATCGGTACGGCATTGGGAGGCCTGGGAAAGTCCCCGTATTCTGTTAACCTTTCGCCGGTTGCGGTAGTTACGCAGAAAAAGAAGGTTACCAGCGGCCTGATCGCTGGAGGCATAGCGGCTGTAGTCATAATTATAGCGGTGTTTCTCCTGACCGGCGTCAAGACCAGCGGCATAAGGGCCGAGCTTTCGGCAGTAAAGGATAGGGGCAAAAATGTGCTGGCCAAAAATATCTCTTTAGATGCGGGCAAGCTGAATAAGAAAAAGAAGAGATACGCAACGGAGATTAATTTCCTAAAGTTTCTACTCAGCGACAGGATATCCTGGGCGCAGAAGATGGACAGGATCGCTAAGGATATGCCCCAGGAGGTCTGGATCGACAAGATTACTATGAGAGAGAGCTTTACCAAAAAGAACCGCACCTATCCTACCAAGATAGGGCGTAGCATCTCTATAGAAGGCAGTGCCTTTTCAGAGGACGGCGTAATAGGGACAGAGTCCGTTAATAAATTCTATACGGCCCTGGAAAAGGACGCCATTTTTATGAAGCATTTAAATACGATAAGACTGGGGGCTACGGATAAGAAGATTGCGGGTGAGCACAGCATAAACATCTTTAAGATAAGTGTGGGCTCGGGTGGGAAGCTTCCAGGGAAGGCGAAAAGCAGATGGCGAAGATAGAGTTGGATGATGACAAAAAAATCCTGGTAATAGCTGTGGCAATCGGGATCGTGGCCCTGTTTGTGCCGTATAAGATATATGGAGCATATAGCAGGAATGCGGCAAAGCTGCATTCTGAGATCAAGGTGGAAGAGGAGAAACTGGACCTTAGGGGCCAGATCGCCAAGCAGGAGCAGTCGATAAGAAAATATAAGAAGGGTCTCTATACCAGTAAAGAGGTTCAGGGCCTGAGAGATCTTATCTCCAGCACTGCCGGTGAGACAGGTGTTGAGATTATTTCCATGCAGCCTGTAACTGTGCAGAAGTTTAGCAATAAATACATGAGAACCCCGATTCAGTTAAAGGTATACTGCACTTATAATCAGCTGGGAAAGTTTGTTAATACCATTGAGAGGCTCAAGAAACTTACAATGGTAGAAACTATTGTGATAGATCATCAGAAAGATAGCAAGCAAAGAGGCAAGAAAGAGAAGGTCTTTGCCGAGGGCGATACCAAGGCTCTGGTAGCTATGACTGTCAGCGTTTATAGTTCTTAGCAAGAGAGAGTATATTATGGATAATAAGAAGAAGCTGGAAAAGATCATATTAGTCGTGCTCTTAGCAGCACTCGCATTCGGTGTACTATGCACACAGCTGCAGAAGAAACAGGCTGCTAAGAAAAAAGCTGAGGCAGTGCAGGCCCAACAGGCCAAAAAACCTAAGAAATCGGCCAAGGGCACCAAGAAGACAGCCAAGGACAGCAAAAAGGCAAAAGCCAAGACGCAGGCAGTGCCTTATTCAGAGATAAAGTATGAAGGCGGCGCCAAGGATCCTCTACTAAATCTATATGCAGCTTTTAAGGAAGAACTTAAAAAGAAGAGAGAGGTTGAGGAAAAGGTAAAGAAGAAGAAAGTGGTCAAGAAACCTTTGCCGAAGCTTAACATCAGCGGATTGATCTGGAACGCGGATATGCACCAGGCAATAGTAAACGGCAAGGTGCTGAAGGTAGGGGATAGCGTAGATGGCGTTAAGATAGTAAAGATAGATAAAGAAGGTATAACGGTTCTACACCAGGACGAAAGGGTCTTTGTACCAAAACAGGCAGTTATAGCAGATTAAGCTAGGAGAGGAGTAAAAAAATGAAGGCAGGCAGGAGTAATAAGAGGTGGATGGTGGGGGCCTTGCTATTTATATCACTGCTTCTGTTTACAGTGGTCAATAGTACCCCTGCTCAGGAGATCCGTCGTGTCTCCATGGATTTTCAACAAGCACCCTTAAGAGATATCCTTAAGATATTTTCACAGCAGGCAGGCTTGAATTTTGTTGCCTCAAGAGAGATAGAGGGCAAAAAGATAACCCTGTATCTTGATAGTGTAGACGTTCAGGATGCACTGGCCTCTATCATGAAGGCAAACAACCTTGCCTATGAACAGGCGCCGGGCAGCTCGGTATTTATAGTCAAAGAATCGGGCGTATCCGCGATCAACATGCTTACCAAGGTCTATACATTGAGCTTTGCCCGTGTATCAGCCGGCAGCAAAGATAAGGATTCTGGTAAAAAAGGAGGCAGCTCTAATATACTCAAGGTTGTGCAGAGCCTCATGACAAAGGATAGCAAGGGGGCGTTGGTTGGCAACATAGTCGTTGATAAGCGCACAAACAGCCTCGTGGTTACAAGCATCCCGGAGGATTTTGTGAAGATAGAGGATGCTATCAAGCAGTTGGACACGGCTACTCCGCAGGCATTGATAGAGGCAGAGATAGTGGAGATAAAGACTTCTGCCTTAAAGAATTTGGGCCTTACATGGGGCAACCAGACCGATGGTACATTCGTCAGCTTTACCGGTCCGTCCAAGAAAACCCATTTTCCGTTTATAAGAGAAGGAGGCGCTTTTAAGAAGAGCTTACTAAAAATGGCGACCAGTGCTGGTCAATTGGGCACCCTTTCATTACAGGAGTTCTCAGTGGTCTTGAAGGCGCTGGAGACAGAGAATGAAGCACGCTACCTGGCAAAACCAAGGGTTATGGTCTTAAACAACGAGACCGCCGTGATAAAGATATCATCAGATAGTGCAATAGGTATCAAGAGCACATCCCAGTCTGATACAGGGACATTAGTTTCTGAAGCAGAGAGGATGGAGACAGGCATCGTCCTGAAGGTCACCCCGACCATAAACAAGAGTAACTATATAACCATGTCGCTTGAGCCCTCGGTATCCCGTCCTGTTCTCTCCAATATCCCAGGTTTTTATGATCCGGCAACGAGAAACGTAAAGACCACGGTCATGTTAAAGGACGGCCAGAGTATAGCCATAGGAGGTCTCCTTAAGTCAGACAAGACAGACGGGGTGAGCAAGGTGCCCGGCTTAAGCAGGATCCCATTCCTGGGCAGGCTTTTCAGGGACGATGATTTTGACAGCGAGACCACGGAGATCATAATATTTGTAACAGCCCATGTCATAAGGGATGTAGCGGGGCTTGGCAGAGAAGAGGCAGTTACGTATCCTACAGCTGCTGATTTAGCAAAAGCAGGAGAACCGATTTCATCAGAAGCGCCTGTAGCAGAACAGTCAGCTTTATCAGAAGCGCTCGCAGCAGAGCAGGCTTCTGCAGAAGCTCTTGCAACAGAGGCGTCTCCAGAAGAAGAGACCGTCACGCCTGCGGAATTAGAGGAGCCGGAAGAGAAGGTACCCCCTAGCAGAGAGGACGAGATAAATAAGACCGTTGTAAGACTAAGGAAGAAGAGAGAACTTTCTCGGTAGGGGATAGTCTATGCGCAAATCCAAACTGAGATTGGGCGAGATCCTGGTAAAGGAAGGCCTGATCACCCAGGTCCACCTTGACGAGGCCCTGAGATTTCAGAAGTTAAGCGGCAGGCCCTTGGGCGATATAGTAGTTGATAAGGGTTTTGTGACAGAGAAAGATATAGGCAACGCCCTCGCCAAGCAGCTGGATATACCGTATGTCTCTCTGGATACAGGTTCCTTGACTCCTACCGGCGGCGATGAACTCAGGGATCTGGTGCCCGAGCAGTTTTCTAGAGAGCAGATGGCCCTGCCTATATCCAAGCATCAAAAATCACTTACAGTAGCGTTTGCCAATCCCTTAGATTTCCTGCTCACAGACAACCTGAGAAAGATAACAGGCTGCGAAATAAATCCCGTTATAGCGACAAAGAGCGACCTCAGGCAGGCGATAGATACCTTTTACGGCAAGAAAGACCTCCTGCATGAAGTTGTGGAAGACAGTTATGAGGTAGGTGAGGAAGAAGAGGCTACTGTCCTGTCGTTGACAGAGATAAGCGAAAGTCTCGAGGATACGGTCGTCAAGGCAGAGGATGCACCTGTCATCAAGCTGGTAGACCTTTTGTTGATCCAGGCGGTAAAGGACAGGGCCAGCGACATACATATTGAACCGTTTAAGAATAAGATAACCGTACGTTTCAGGGTAGATGGTATTCTGCACACCATAGCCCCGCCTTCTCCGCATCTTTTACCGGCACTCATCTCAAGGATAAAGATCCTCTCGAGGATGGATATAGCCGAGAAGAGGCTTCCTCAGGACGGCGGTTTTTCAGTAAAGATAGAGGATCGACCCATCGACCTCAGGGTCTCGACTGTACCTACTATACACGGTGAGAAGGCGGTATTGAGGATCCTGGATAAGGGCGCGCTCTCACTCGATCTGGATAAGCTCGGGTTCTCTAAGCAGGATTTAACAAATTTTAAAGAGGCCATAGGAAAGCCTTACGGGCTTGTATTTATCACAGGCCCTACAGGAAGCGGTAAGTCTACCACGCTCTATTCTGCCCTGAATTTTGTAAAGAGCCCGGAGAAGAACCTTGTGACCATAGAAGACCCTGTTGAGTATCAGCTGGTGGGCCTGAACCAGGTCCAGGTCAAGCCCAACATAGGCCTGACCTTTGCCTCGGGTTTACGTGCTTTTTTGAGACAGGATCCCGATATCATAATGGTGGGAGAGGTCAGGGACGTGGAGACTGCCGAGATATGTGTAAGGGCAGCATTGACAGGGCATCTGGTATTGAGCACACTGCATACAAACGATGCACCATCTGCCGTGACCAGGCTAGTAGATATAGGGGTAGAGTCGTATCTTATCGCCGCAAGCGCGCTTGTTTTGATGGCGCAGAGGCTGATCAGAAGGCTCTGTCCAAAATGCAAAGAGCCCGAGGAGATATCTGCCAATCTTGTTAAGCAGTATAATCTGCCAAAGAATGAAGGGTTTAAGGCAAAAGGATGCGAGGTCTGCAAGCAGACCGGCTATGCGGGCCGCACAGCGATTCACGAGGTCCTTGTAGTAACCCCGGAGCTGAGAGAGTTGATATCAAAGAATGGTACCACAGCCCAGATAAGGGATGCGGCAAAAGCGGGTGGAATGACTACCATACTGGAAGATGCGATGCAGAGGGTTTTAGAAGGAGCGACGAGCGTTGAAGAGGCAATGAGTATTGCCTTAGACTAAAGCCGTCTTAGTGTCAGGAAAGGCGTTATGCCAAATTATAAATATCTCGTAAGGACCAGAGAAGGTAAGCCTGAAGAGGGTGTGCTTGAGGCGAATAATGAGGATGAACTCATAGGCATACTTCAGGCGCGCGGCCTTACAGTAGTAACATACAAAGAGGCAAAAGAAAACGAGACACAGGGTACGCCAAAACGCAAAAAAGCCAAGATGCACTCCGGCACCAAGCTGGATGACCTGATAGGCTTTGCGCGGCAGCTTACCACCCTTCTCGGTGCGGGCATAACATTATTAAGGGGCCTTGAGATAGTGACCATGCAGGTTCAGAGCAAACCGCTCCATGATGCCCTGCAGGCTATTAAGAAGGATGTCTCATCAGGCAGCAGCTTAAAGGCCGCCATAGCAAAGCATCCCAAGATATTCTCAAAGTTGTGGGTAAATATAGTAGATACCGGAGAGATGACGGGACAGCTTCCATTTGCCCTTGAACAGCTCAGTGGCTTTTTAGAATCAAGTGCAGCTTTGCAGAGTAAGGTAAAGAGCGCTACGGTCTACCCTCTTATAATACTTTGTGTTGCGGGCGGTGCGGTCGGAGTATTCGTAATAAAGATAATACCCATGTTCCATAAAATGTACAGCAGCTTTGGTGCTCCCCTGCCGGGCTTTACAGAGCTTGTCTTTGGGATCTGCCTTGCCGTAAAGAAATATATCCTGTTATTTGTGGTAGGTGCCGTTGGTATTGTACTAGGTTTTCGCTTTTATTTAAAGACACCAGAGGGTAAGAGGCAGTTTGACATCCTGTGCCTCAAAACTCCCCTGGTGGGAGATATGATAAGAGAGCTCTCCGCGGTACGATTTGCAAGTGGGCTCAGCATGCTTATAAAGAGCGGAACTCCGATCCTGCACGCCATGGATATAGTCATAGAGACATCGAGCAATTCGATCGTAAGAGGGATGCTTGAGGAGGTAAAAGAGAGTGTGCGCGGGGGAAAGAGCATGGCAGAGCCTCTTCTTGCGGGTGGGATATTCCCTGATATGCTGGCGCACATGGTAGGCGTAGGCGAGGAGTCGGGTGAGCTTGCAAGTATGCTTGATAACGCGGCTAAGTTCTACGGGGAGAGGGTAGATGCGACAGTATCGAGGCTTATGATCATGTTTGAACCGCTTCTTATAGTCTTTATAGGCGGCATAGTTGGCACATTGGTGGTAGCTATGTTCTTACCAATATTCGGCCTTAGCACTGCGATGAAGTCGGGTTAGTGCCCCAGAAACTTAAGATATAGACAAATTAAGGCTTGACATAAATGTGGGTTTTGGGTATAATTATTAAAAGAGTTGATAACAGAAAAAGGAGGGGTGAGATGAGGAAAGGTTTTACGCTTATAGAGCTGCTGATAGTAGTCATTATTTTAGGTATTCTTGCTACTATCGCTCTACCGCAGTTCGGTACAGTTGTAGAAAAGGCAAAGAGAGCCGAGGCAGACTCCAATATAGCAGCGCTTGAGACAGGAGAGGCCATCTACTATGTAGAAGAGGACGAGTACACCAACGTCATAGGCAACCTTGATGTATCGATTACAAATTGCCACTGGACGACTGTAATAAGTAATGCAGACAGCAATGATTACACTATTCAGGCGACCAGGAGAAAAGGCAGCTATTCTGGACAGACATACGAGAAGAATAAGAATGGTACTGTGACTGGCACATATTCGTTTAAGCCATAAGATATAGTTTACTAATTTGAAATTTGGCTAAGAAAAAAGAGGCAGATAACTAATCTGCCTCTTTTTTCTTATGGTATGGAATTTCAAAAAGTGTTATCCCAACCACTGAAAATCGCCGAAGAGTTATCACGAAGCGATTTTCTTGCAATTCAACCTCTCTTCTGCTACAATCTTATCAATGATTCTATATAAACGAATAAAACTATATATCTCTGTCTTTGCCTTTGCGGCGGTATCCATCGTTGCGGCTGTGGTATTTCTGGGCGAGGTGCATTCACTGGATATATGGCTGCACCTTGAGACAGGAAAGTGGATATTAGAGAATCTCAAAGTCCCTACAGAGCAGCTCTATTCCTTTCTATTGGGTCCTGCACCCTGGATAGACCATTCATGGCTGTTCCAGGCCTTTGTCTATCCCGTGTATTCGGTGGCTGGCGCAAACGGCCTGATCCTCTTGAGGTGCCTGCTGTTATTTGGCATCATTGCGTTTATAGCCTGCATCGGACGCAAGGCAGCATTTGGCCTGATCGGTGTCCTTACATTTTTGGCGCTTGTTCTGACTCTTGCCACGCGTACTCACGTAAGGCCTGAGCTCTTCAGCCTCTTTTTTACTGCGGCCTTTCTCTATATCCTAAAAAAGTACCCGGAAGAAAGATCGGTCTTTATCCTTCTGCCGCTTCAGCTTCTATGGGTCAATATCCACGGTTACTTTTTATTAGGGCCTGCAGCCATCCTGCTATTTCTTATATGCCAGCACCTAAAAAGAGGAATATGGCTCCCCTTTGAGTGGTCTGAGTCGGCGGCCATATCGACAGGTGCAATGAAGAGGTTATATATCGTATTATTCTTAAGCATTGCAACCTTCTTCATAAGCCCCTATGGCCTAAGAGGCGCATTTTACCCATTCTCGGTATTGACGAATCTGGCAGCGCCTTCCATAGAGAGTGCCTGCATCTCAGAGCTTGTCCCTGTGGGCTTCTTTAATATTGTCTTTACCGATGCCTATCTGATGGTCACCCTGCTTGTCTTCCTTTTTTTCTTAAGCCTGTTTTTGTCGATAAGAAAGGCAGACATATACGATATCATATTATGCGCCCTGGCAATAGCGGCAGTAACGATGGCAAAGAGGAATCAGGCGATCTTCGGGGTGATCATGTCGATTTGCATAATGAGCAATCTTAATAGGGCCGATCCCGCATTCCTTAAAAGATTCTCTAAAGGCGTACTTCAGGCCGCCGGAAGGGGCCTGGTGCTTGCAGGGCTCATCGGCGTTATCTTTTACTGCGCAAAGGTTACTTGCGCAGAGGTCGATAATTGCTATATATATGATAAGGATCTGGCCGTTAAATCGGGATTATTCGGCACGATAAAGGTCGTGGACAGGCCTGGGGCCATGGATCTTATATTAAAGAACAGGTTACCGGGGCCTATCTTTAACAGCATAAACTGCGCCGCATATATGACATGGAATCTCTATCCTGAATATAGGATCTTTGTCGACGGAAGGACAGAGCTCTATAAGGCCCACGAAAAGATATATCTGAATATAGATGATTACCAGCAGTGGAAGAAGGCCAGCGAGCAGTTTTCATTTAAGACGGCCGTCTTCTTCTTTGGTTTTCAGAACAGCTTCATCGATATTGCTAGTGAACTCTATAAGGATAAGGCCTGGAAGCTTGTATTTTTTGACAATATATACATGGTCTTTTTGAAAGACATCCCTGAAAACAGGAAGCTTATAAAGAAATACAGAATAAGATTGGAGGATATCGAATTTTCACTGCCGGATGATGGCAGCCTGACAAGGACACTTGCAAAAAATGCCTATCCATTATATTATGTTACCGGGGCCGACGTACTTATGCGTATGGGTAAGTACAGCACAGCTCTCAGCGCGTTGGATATCGCCTCAAGGTTTAGGAGGGGAAAATATCCCGCTTATATTTTTAAAGGGGCATGCTATTTTCATATGAAGGAATATGAAAAGGCCTTGGCAGAGTTTTTGAAGGCTCTTCCATATTCAAAGTATAAGTCCGCGGAGCTCTATACCAACATAGGATCTTCTTACGCGAAACTGGGAAGGCTTAAGAGCGCGTTAAGGTATTTCAGGTTTGCGCTTCAGGTAGACCCGAAAGATCAGCGGGTGCAAAGATATATAGAGATGACAGAAGATAAGATGAAAGAGGTTGCGGAGCCGCAATGAAAAACCCCGCTATAAAATATTTATTGGCGGCAATATTTGTCCCGCTTTCGGCGCTTTTATTAGGTTATAATTACGGCATAACGCCAAATCAGATCCAGGTCCTGCCTTTTATATATAGGATAGCGGATCCATCGCTGTTTCCAGGCGATTATTATGTAGATACGCTCAGTCAGTTTCCGAGCCTGTTTCCATATCTGATGGCTTTCTTGTCTAAGCTTCTTGAGCTGGAGACATTGCATCTTGTATTATATTTTTTATTGAGATATGTCCTGCTCATCGCCTCTTATAAGCTCTCCTATCAGCTATTCAGGTCGCACAGAGGAGCAATGTTTACCATGTTTCTCTTTGCGTTTTCACCGCTGCTTAATACCTACGGGTTGATAGGGCATGATCCCCTCATGAAGACGTCGCTATATCATACATCCATGGTAGCCCCGTTTGCTATGATTGCGATCCTGACATTTCTCCAAAAGCGGTATAAGACTACAGCCCTTATATTGGTCTTTATATATTACATCAATGCGCTTATGGGCAATTTTATCTTTGTGATGTTTCTCTTCGCATCCCTGTATCTGTGGCTCTACGGCAGAGAGAAGGACCAATTGAAAAGTATTGGATTTTCTTTTCTCCTGTTTTTGCTGCTTGTGCTTCCGGGCGCTATCTGGGTTATCCGGGGAAGCATGGCTCATCCCTATGAGGCCTCTTCAAACTTTATCGTGTGGCTGAAGAACTGGTATCCGCTCCATTATTTTCCATCTACCTGGTCCGGGTTTAAGTGGTCACACTTCATTATATTCCTCGTATATTTTGCGGTCTTTTTTAAAAAAGGTTTTAAGGATACAAAATCCGGGGGTATTATCCGGTCATTTATCTGGGCCTTGTTTTCTATGTGGACGATAGCCTTTGTGCTCGGTGAATTTTTTCAGATGCGCAGGATAATACTGCTTCAGTTTTTCAGAAGCGATGTATTCTTTATTGTCCTGGGCTGTGTCTTTGCCGCAAATTATATAAAGGGGCTCATCGAGAAAGGCAGTTTAAGGAATTTTGTCTTATCCGCCCTTATCATATTTGCCCTGCTTGAATTTAATAAACCAAATTATGCCGGCGGCATTATGATATTACTGCTTTTGCATGAGTTTCGTCTTCAGGCACTCTCTGCGTTAAGTAAGGTTTCAGCCAATGGTGATATGCTGCTTAAGCTTATCCGGCGCATATTTATATTGTTTTTGATCACATTGGCTGTGAAGGATCTCCTGGTCTATCTTACCCCGGGCAAGATATCCTGCTTCCTTATACTTTTGACCATTGCCTACATTGCTGATAAGCAGAGAATAGCCCCGCGGCTTTCCAGGCAGGTTATAATATGCGTAATGATCTTTTCCCTGCTTCCGTACGCGACTATTATGCGGCAGAGGATTAAGGAGGGAAATATCTCAAACTGCAGCAGTCCGGATATATATGATGACTGGAAACGGGTGCAATTATGGGCAGAGGAGAATACCCCCGTGGATTCGATTTTTATCGTACCGGTCTATATGCACGGGTTTAGGGTATTTTCCAAGCGCCCTGTTTTTCTGGACTGGGTCGATGGTGCGGCCATGCACTGGTATCCAGGTTTTGGCGATATATGGATCGAGAGGCTGGGGACCCTCGGCTACAGAAGGGAATGGATGATAAAAAGGGTAGGGGCGTTTTGCGGCTTTGGTTCCGACGCGCGTAAATATATTGCCCGTTTTATATACATGATGCTGGACGAGAAGGACCTTAATGAGGCAAGGGGCAGATATGGTGTAGACTATATTGTAGAGCCAAGCGGCAGAAGATTGTCATTTCCGGTTGCATACAAAAATGATAGATTTTACGTCTATCGGATCGAATGATATTATGTACAAAGTAAAAGAACTCCTGTCTAAATTATATTCTAAACTTTATATATTCGAAAAGATCGTCATAGTCTACGCGATTTTCGGCACGTTTTTCATGTATGCGCATGGTTTTATACCATGCACCCTTGGAAATTATTGTTATTTTAAGATCTTCGGGACCTTTGCTATCGGTTTTATGATGGTTGCCGTATACATGTTTTATCGTATCGCCAGGGGGTTCTTATCCAACAAATCCAATAGATTAAGTCTGTCTCAAAGGTTAAGGGTGTCGGCGCTTGATGCCATTGCCCTTTGCAGGGCGCGATATCTAAACTTTGCCTTCGGGCTTGACCTTTTGCGCATATCCATTGCCATTATGGTAATGCTGGTCTTCTTCTGTAATCTAAAGCAGATAATACCGTTGGTAAACCCCGTACTCTTCGATAACCAGATGTGGCGGCTGGATCAGGCCTTTCATTTCGGTATCAGTCCCACCATTCTGATGGTAGAGCTCTTCAAGAACAATTTTGTTTTGCATGCCATGGATGTTATTTACGCAAGCTTCTTTTTAAAGAATATAGTTGTGCCGCTTATTTTTATACTTCAGTACAAGTCAAAAACATTACGCAACCAGTTTATTACCGCGATCTGCCTGTGCTGGATCATAGGCGGCATGAGTTATTATCTGTTTCCCGCTATGGGGCCGTGCTATTTGACCCCAGGCTTTTTCAGTAGCATGGATATCCCTATTGCTAAACAATTGCAGGATATACTTCTTGAGTGTTATACCGTTGTCAGGCAGAATCCTTATAGCCCGCGCGGGCGTAATTTTTACGGTATCGCGGCTATGCCCAGCCTCCACATTGCTATAGTGGCATTATTTACTTTTTTTGCCCGGCGCCTTAACCGCTTTCTCTATATTGGCCTGCTCATATACCTCATCTTTATGTTTATAGGCTCGATATTACTGGGCTGGCACTATGCTATAGATGGTTATGTCGGCCTCCTCCTGGCCATACTTATCTATTTTATCACCACAAGAATAGTCAAAGACACGCCCTGAAACAGGCCCAGACCCTATTTTTTCAGAAGCGCCAAAGACAGTCTTTATGCGGGGACCTTCGTGCTCAAAGACTGTCTTTGAAGGTCGTTAGCCTCTTTAGAATTTGTTTGACATCTTTAAGTCTTTGTGTTATACAATTAAACTATATATTATACTATATAACTATAGGAGACGACTATGAGAAGCGATGTTATAAAGAATGGTTTGGAAAGGGCGCCGCACAGGGCGCTTTTGTACGCTACGGGCATCAGAAAACAGGACCTGAATAAGCCTTTTGTGGGCATTGCCTCGAGCTTCACAGACCTTATCCCGGGTCATGTCGATATGCGCCAGCTTGAACGCATGGCAGAGATGGGCGTGCGTTCCGGAGGAGGGGTGCCGTTTGTCTTTGGTATCCCGGGCATATGCGACGGCATTGCCATGGGCCATACAGGCATGAAATACTCCCTTGCTTCAAGGGAGCTTATCGCCGATTGCGTTGAGTCCGTGGCCATGGCCCATGCCCTTGACGGCCTCCTTTTGCTTACCAATTGTGACAAGATCACCCCGGGCATGCTTATGGCAGCCGCAAGGCTCGATATCCCGGCAATCGTGGTTACAGCAGGGCCCATGGCTTCCGGTATGTACAGGATGAAGAGGCGTTCCTTTGTGAGGGACACCTTTGAGGCGATGGCAAAAAGGCGCAATAATGAGATATCTGCCAGGGAGATGGAAGGGCTTGAGATCTGCTCATGCCCTGGTGCAGGCGCTTGCCAGGGGCTCTATACTGCAAATACCATGGCCTGCGCAACAGAGGCAATGGGCATGTCTTTGCCAGGATGCGCAACTGCCCTGGCAAATTCCGCCAAGAAAAAGCGAATTGCTCTAACGAGCGGAGAGCAGATCGTCAGCCTGATCAAGAAGAAGATTACTGCAAGGAAGATCATAAATGCAGCCTCTATCTATGATGCGGTAATGGTCGATATGGCCCTTGGCGGCTCTACTAATACCATGCTCCATCTGCCAGCGATAGCCCATGAGGCAGGTATAGAGCTGAAGCTGAGCGAGCTCGATGCTATATGCAAAAAGACGCCCCATATATCGGATATAAGGCCCGGCGGTGAATACTTTATGGAGGACTTAGAGTATGCTGGCGGCATACCGGCAGTCCTTAAGAGGCTGTCTCCGAAGCTGAAGAACAATATTACTGTGACAGGCAAACGCTTAAAGGATAATATCAGGGGTGTGGGGATATATGATAATGATATTATACGCCCCCTGAATAAGGCATACCATGCTGAAGGCGGTATTGCCATATTGAAAGGCAATATAGCGCCTGAGGGCTGCGTTGTAAAACAGAGCGCTGTGGCAGAGTCTGTGATGACATTTAAGGGAAGAGCACGCTGCTTCGATTCAGAAGAAGAGGCCATGAAGGAGATAATGGCGCGCCGCATAAAACCCGGAACGGTTATAGTGGTAAGATATGAAGGACCAAAGGGCGGACCCGGGATGAGAGAGATGCTTGCCCCGACCGCTGCTATAGCAGGTATGGGCCTATCTGAGGAGGTAGCGCTTATTACCGACGGAAGATTTTCAGGAGGTACGCGCGGCCCATGCATTGGCCATATATCACCTGAGGCAGCGGCAGGCGGACTGATCGCGGTTATAAAAGATGGGGATACCATAAAAATAGACATACCTAAAAGAAAGATAAGCCTTGAGGTATCCAAGAAGGAGATCGCCGGACGCCTTAAGAGGTGGAGGCCGAGAAAGCCTAAGATAAAGACAGGCTATCTAAGCCGTTACGCAAAGATGGTCGGACCCGCATCCAAAGGCGCTATATTATCAGTGTAATTTAGACGAAAACACGAAAACAAGGTGGAGCTATGAAACTCTCAGGAGCAAAGATAGTAATCGAGTCACTTATAAAAGAAGGCGTGGATATCATATTCGGTTATCCGGGCGGTACGGTACTGCCTATATTTGATGTGCTGTATGATTCGCCGATCAAGTTTATTCTCCCAAGGCACGAGCAGGGCGCGGTTCATGCCGCCGACGGCTATGCGCGCGCTACCGGAAAGGTAGGGGTCTGTATCGCGACCTCAGGGCCTGGTGCCACAAACCTTGTTACAGGGATTGCCACGGCCTATATGGATTCAATACCTATGGTGGCTATTACAGGGCAGGTCAGCAGGAGCCTGATAGGTAATGACGCATTCCAGGAGGCAGATGTTACCGGAATAACCCGTCCCATATCCAAGCATAACTATCTGGTCAAGGAAGTGGATGAACTCGCAGGTACTATCAAGGATGCATTCCATATAGCAAGGACCGGCCGGCCCGGCCCTGTTGTGATCGATATTCCTAAGGATGTCACGGTCCTGGAAGCTGATTATGAGTATCCAAAAGAAGCCAATATAAGGAGCTACAATCCTACGTATATCAGCCACCCTGGACAGATAAAGAAGGCGGCAAAGGCAATAAAGGAGTCCAAGAGGCCTGTTATATATGCCGGAGGCGGTGTTATAATATCCAATGCCTCAGATGAGCTCACAGAGTTCGCGGAGAAGACGAATATCCCTGTGACTACGACACTGCTTGGCCTGGGCGCCTTTCCTGAGACGCACCACCTTTCGCTTATGATGCTGGGGATGCACGGGACTGCCTATGCCAACCATGCGATAATGGAGAGTGACCTTATCATAGCTGTAGGCTCGCGTTTCGATGACAGGGTAACGGGTAAGCTCGATGAGTTTGCCCCGCATGCCAAGATCATACATATAGATATAGACCCTTCAAGCGTTAGCAAGAATGTCCATGTAGATATACCTATAGTGGGTGATGCCAAGCATGCCTTAAGGTCCTTAAACAATATAGTCAAGGCTCCGGATACCAAGGAATGGCTTGAGCAGATAGCAAAGTGGAAGAAGAATTCCCCGCTCAGGTATAACAGGGATACGGATTCTATAAAGCCGCAATATGTTGTTGAGCAGATATATGAGGCGACAAAGGGCAACGCAATAATCGTGACCGAGGTAGGCCAAAATCAGATGTGGGCAGCGCAGTTTTATAAGTATACAAAACCGCGCACCTTCCTGTCGAGCGGCGGCCTGGGCACTATGGGGTATGGTTTTCCGTCGGCGATAGGCGCTCAGCTGGGCCTGCCCGATAAGGTGGTCTTTGATATTGCGGGCGATGGAAGCATACAGATGAATATTCAGGAGCTCGCCACCGCGGTGGTCAACAAGCTGCCTGTAAACATAGCCATATTGAATAATGGCTACCTTGGTATGGTAAGGCAGTGGCAGGAGCTGTTCTACGAGAAGAGGTATTCCCATACCTGCCTCAAGGGCGGCTGCCCTGATTTTGTCAAACTTGCCGAGGCATATGGCGCCGTAGGCATAAGGGTTGACAAGAAAGAGGATGTGAGGGCCGCAATAGATAAGGCGATAGCCACCGATAATGTGGTGGTCCTCGATTTTGTCGTTGATGAGGAGGAGAACGTATTTCCTATGGTGCCTGCCGGTAAAGCGATCAACAAGATGATCGACGGTATGGCGTAGGGCCGTTCGAAGTTAGAAGTATTTGATAAGTCTTAGTGAATGGTGAATAGTGAATGGTGAATGGTTTAATACGATTCACAATTCACTAAATACTATTCACCAAAACAAGAGAACAAGGTGAGGATATGAAGCATATAATATCGGTTGCGGTTGAGAATAAGTTTGGTGTCCTGGCAAGGGTTTCAGGGCTCTTCAGCGCCAGGGGTTTTAATATAGACTCCCTGGCTGTAGGTGAGACCGAAGACCCTACTATCTCATGTATGACCATTGTGGTCAAAGGGGATGACAAGATACTTGAGCAGGTCAAGAAACAGCTGAACAAGTTAATAGATGTCATCTCAGTAAAGGACTTTGTCAACAAGGAGCATATCGACAGGGAGCTTCTGGTATTCAAGATAGGCGTGGACAAAAAGACCAAGCCCAAGGCCTTAAGGACATTGAAACGTTTCGGCGCAAATGCGATAAAGGCATCCGCAGATACGGTGATGGTTGAGGCGGTCGGTGATCCGAGCCATATCCTGAAGATGCTCGAAGCGCTTAAGGGGTTTAAGGTAAAGGAGATGGTGCGCACAGGGCGCATTGCAATGGCGCTGTGAGACGGGATAGAGACGTTTTAGCTTATTAGCTTCTTAGGAAAAACATACTCCTAAAAAGCTAACAAGCTAAGAAGCTAAACACGAGAATGAGGAGGGATCAAGTGGCAAAGATATATTATGATAAGGATGCGGATCTGGCAGTATTGACAGGCAAGACGATTGCTATTATTGGTTATGGTATCCAGGGGCGCGGCCAGGCGCTCTGCCTTCGTGATTCAGGATGCAGTGTGGTCGTTTCAGAGATGGAGGGCACACTCAACTATCAGAAGGCCAAAGACGATGGTTTTGAACCTATTGCCGCGGATCTGGCTGCAAGGGCAGGGGATATTATCCAGATCCTTACACAGGACCATGTGCAGGCCAAGGTCTACAAGGACAGCATCAGGCCGAATTTGAAGAAGGGCAAGGCGCTCTGTTTTTCGCACGGTTTCAATATCAGGTTCAAACAGATAAAGCCCCCAAAGAGCGTGGATGTCTTTATGGTTGCCCCGAAAGGCCCGGGTGCTTTGGTGAGGCGCATGTATGAAGAAGGCAAGGGGGTTCCCAGCCTTTTAGCGGTATTTCAGGATGCAACAGGGCAGGCAAAGGAGCTTGCGCTTGCCTACGCAAAGGCAATAGGCGCAACACGCGCAGGGCTTATCGAGACGACGTTTGAAGAGGAGACAGAGACCGACCTCTTTGGCGAACAGACGGTCCTTTGCGGCGGCGTTTCAGAACTTATCAAGGCAGGGTTTGACACATTGATAAACGCCGGATATCAGCCTGAGATCGCGTACTTTGAGGTGCTCCATGAGCTTAAGCTTATCACAGACCTGATACAGGAATATGGCATAAGCGGTATGAGGCGCAGGGTATCTGATACTGCCTGCTACGGGGATCTTACGCGGGGGCCCATGATCATCACAGAGAAGACGCGCAAGACCATGGAGAAGATCTTAAAGGATATAAAATCAGGCAAGTTCGGCCGTGAATGGATCAAGGAGAATGAAGAGGGCAGGCCGAATTTTGACAAATTGATCAAGGAAGGTGATGATCACCAGATAGAGAAGGTAGGAAAAGACCTGCGCGATATGATGCCGTGGATGAAGGCGGAGAAATAGATGCGTAAGCACATCACAATATTCGACACAACACTAAGGGATGGAGAGCAGTCTCCCGGAGCGAGCCTGCAGAAGAGCGAGAAGCTTGAGATCGCGCAGCAGCTTGCCAGGTTGAAGGTAGATGCTATCGAGGCGGGTTTTCCGATAGCTTCACCGGATGACCTCGAGGCTGTTAAGCTCATAAGCAAGAAGGTAAAGGGCCCTATCATATGCGGCCTGGCGCGTTCCCTCAAGGCTGATATAGATGCTGCCTACAAGGCGGTAAAGTCTTCCAGCAGGCCGCGCATACATGTATTTCTGGCAACATCCAAGATACACATGAAGTACAAGCTGAAAAAAGCAGAGGATGAGATACTGCGGCAGGCCGGGTGGGCTGTCAAGTATGCCAAAAAGTATGTTGATGACGTAGAGTTTTCCCCTGAGGACGCCTCAAGGACACAGCCCAACTTTCTTTATAAGGTCCTCGAGCATGTCATAGCAGCAGGTGCGACTACGGTCAATATCCCCGATACGGTGGGATATGCTATTCCTGATGAGTTTGGCAGGCTCATATACAATATTACGCGCAGGGTCCCGAATATCAACAAGGCGGTGATCAGTGTGCATTGCCACAACGACTTAGGCCTTGCTGTTGCAAACTCCCTGGCAGCCGTAGTCAATGGAGCCGGTCAGGTAGAGTGCACCATAAACGGCATAGGGGAGCGCGCAGGCAATGCCTCACTGGAAGAGATAATAATGGGCATGAAGACGCGCAGTGATTTCTTTAACAAAAAGACCAGCATAAGAAATCAGTTTCTCTATGAGACCTCGCGCATGGTCACAAGGCTCACAGGCATAGCTGTCCAGCCCAATAAGGCCGTAGTAGGCTCTAACGCATTTGCGCATGAAGCCGGGATACACCAGGACGGCATATTAAAGCAGAGGTCTACCTACGAGATAATGAGGCCCCAGGATGTGGGCTTTGGCGAGACAAAACTTGTTATGGGCAAACATTCAGGCAGGCACGCTCTGCAGGCGAGGCTTAAGAAACTGGGTTATATCTTAAAGGATGATGAGCTTGATCGGGCGTTTGCGAGATTCAAGAGATTGGCCGATAAGAAGAAGTCCATATACGATGAAGACTTAAGTACCATCGTAGAGGATGAGATGATAGCTATCCCTGAGACCTACAGGCTCATATATCTTTCTATTGAAAGCAGCACAGAAAGCACCCCAAAGGCTACTGTGAGGCTTAAGATGAAGAAGAAAGAGACCGAGGCATCTGCCACGGGAGACGGCCCGGTGGATGCCTGCTATAAGGCCGTTGACAAGATCACCGGTCTCCGGGGCAAGCTGACCGCTTATGGCATAAGGTCTATTACAAGCGGCAAGGATGCGCTCGGTGAGGCCTCTTTAAAGGTAGATGTAAAAGGTAAGATCGTCTCCGGAAGAGGCACGAGTACCGATGTTATTGAGGCAAGTGTCAAGGCGTATCTGAATGCCATGAACAAGATCTGTTCATCGTCTGCTTCAAGAACTAAGCAGTGTCTCTAAACACCATTTGGATAGGCGGGACTTTCCAGTCCCGCATGTAGGAACCGGGACAAGCCCCTCACATTCGTTCGGGATCCCTCGGTGAGAGGTCCCGAGCACAGCGAGGGAAATATCCCGGCTATCCAGACAGGACATTATGACAAAGAAATCCTCAAGCAGGCTTTTCGGTATCATAGGCTGCCCTGTGGAGCACAGCCTATCCCCTTATATGCATAATGCGGCATTCAGGAGGCTCAAGATAAAGGCAGCGTATCTGCCGCTTCCGGTAAGAAGGGGCAGGCTCAAGGCGGCGATAGCTTCTCTAAAAGATGCCGGCATCTCGGGCTTTAATATAACCATCCCCTTTAAATCTGAATGCATAAGATACCTTGATGCAATAGAGCCTGTTGCCAAAAAGATAGGCGCGGTCAATACGGTAATCCTTAAAAACAACAGGCTTAAAGGTTCAAATACAGACCATCAGGGGTTTATAAGAAGCCTGAAAGAAGAACTTAGGTTCGATCCCAGGAACAAGGAGATCCTTATCCTGGGCGCCGGAGGCGCGGCAAGGGCTGTGGCATTCGGGCTTGCCAATAAAGGCGCAAAGAAGATCCACATATACGACATTATTCCAGGCAGGGCCAGCTCGCTGGCAAGGAATATAAAGAGCTGTTTTAGAGGCTGTGAGGCGTCTTTTTGCAAGGCTAAGGATATGCCAAAGGTCATTAAGGACTGCCGGCTTCTTGTAAACTGCACGCCTTTAGGCATGAAGAAGAAGGATAAGCTGCCTATCGATGTCAAACTGCTCCATAATGGTCTTAAGGTCTACGATATAGTATATACGCCTCTGGAGACGAGGCTCATCAAGGCAGCTAAGAAAAAAGGGATCACCGCATGCGGCGGCGTGGGCATGCTTTTGTACCAGGGCGCTATCGCTTTTGAGATGTGGACCAGGAAGAAGGCACCGGTCTCACTGATGAAAAGAACACTGCTCGATAATATAAAACGTTAAACTTCATGTTGGATAGGCGGGACTTTCTAGTCCCGCCTACTGATGCCGGGACAAGAATGTCCCGGCTATCCAAGGAGCTCAACAGCAGAATTTATGCAGATGAATATAGCAGTACTCATTCTTGCCATCATATTCGGATTAATAGTAGGCAGTTTCCTGAATGTATGCATATGCCGCATGCCCGGCTCGAGATCGGTGGTGAACCCGCCGTCGCACTGCCCTCGCTGTAAGCATGCGATTGCCTGGTATGATAATATACCTGTGCTGAGTTTTATCATACTCGGGGCCAGGTGCCGTTATTGTAAGGAGAGGATATCACCCAGGTATATGATCGTTGAGCTTTTGACAGCAGGCGTCTTTGTCCTTTTTTTAAGCCAGCTCGGAGTCGGTATAAGCAGTTTTTCATATATAGTTCTTGCCTGCGGCATGATCGTGGCCACCTTTATAGATTTTGAACACCAGATCATACCGGATGAGATAACATATGGCGGCATGGTGCTGGGCCTTCTCCTTAGCCTTCTTTTCCCGCAGCTGCACGGTGCCTCAGGCAGGTTGAGGTCATTGCTTGCTTCAGGCCTCGGGCTCTTGGCAGGCGGGTTACTGATATACCTTACAGGCGTCTTAGGGAAGTTCATGTTTAAGAAGGAGGCCATGGGCGGCGGGGATGTGAAGTTTCTGGCCATGATAGGCGCCTTTGTGGGCCTTAAGTATGTTGTCCTTATATATTTTATAGCGCCGTTCTTCGGCGCCGGTGTAGGGTTGATCATGAAGATCAAATACAAAGCCGAGATAATCCCATACGGGCCGTATCTTTCGCTGGCAGCGGTTGTGGCCATCTTATGGGGCAATGATATCTTACGTTTTATACAAGGAGGATAAGATGTTACGTTATTTGACGGCTGGTGAGTCGCACGGAAAGGCCCTGGTTGCAATACTGGAAGGACTGCCCGCAGGCCTGAAGCTCAACACAAAAGAGATAGATGGAGAACTCAAGCGGCGCCAATCCGGTTATGGCCGCGGAAAAAGGATGGAGATAGAGTCTGATAAGGTCGAGATCATTTCAGGCTTAAGAAAGGGCCATAGCCTGGGAAGCCCGATAGCGCTTTTGATAAAGAATAAGGACTTCAAGATAGACAAGCTCGCTCAGGTTACATGTCCGCGCCCCGGACATGCGGACCTGGCAGGCATATTGAAGTATGATACCCAAGACGCAAGGGATATATTGGAGCGGGCAAGCGCCAGAGAGACAGCGGTAAGGGTTGCCGTAGGAGCTATATGCAAGGGCTTCCTGGCAGAGTTCGGCATAGATGTCATAAGTCACACCACATATTTGTGCAGCGTGGATGCGCAGACAGGCCATCTGTCTGTTAAGGATATTGCCCGCAATGCCTCTAAGTCGTCCTTAAACTGTGCAGACAAGTATGCCGAGAGGCTTATGATACGCAGGATCGAGCAGGCAAAGGAGAAGGGTGATACTGTCGGCGGAGGTTTTGAGATCATAGCATTGAATGTGCCTCCGGGATTGGGCAGTTGTATGCATTTTGACCGCAAGATCGACGCACGCCTTGCGGGTGAGCTCATGTCAATACAGGCTGTCAAAGGGGTCGAGTTTGGCCTTGGTTTTGAAGGCGCGAGGCTCTTTGGCTCACAGTTTCACGACCCTATAGCCATTCAGGGCAAAAAGATTACGCGCAAGAGGAATAATGCGGGCGGCGTCGAAGGCGGCATGACCAATGGTGAGCCCCTGCTTGTAACCTGTGCCATGAAACCGATATCAACACTCATGAAGCCGCTCGACTCTATCGATATAAAGAAGAAGGCCCCGAGTAAGGCCGCTGTAGAGCGCTCGGATATCTGCGCGATAGTCGCCGCTTCTGTAGTCGGGGAGAATAGTACGGCGTTTATACTTGCGCAGGCTGTGATGGAGAAGTTTGGCGGCGATTCTATAGGCGAGACCATGAGAAATTACAAGGGCTATATGAGGGCCTTGAAGCTTTGAGCCAGTCTGGAGACTAAATATGAAAAACATAGTCATTGTGGGATTTATGGGAACCGGCAAGACAGCGGTGAGCAAGGTCCTTGCCTCGCGCCTCAAGTGGCAGCGCCTATGTATCGACGATATGATAGAGTGGAAGGTGGGAAAGCCCATCTCGCGTATCTTTGAAGAGGATGGAGAGGTACGTTTCAGGAAGATAGAATCCCAGATGGTGGCCTCTGCCGCAAAGGATAAGAACGTCGTTGTAGACGCAGGCGGCGGCGTGGTTATAGACGAACAGAATATCAGACGGCTTAAAGACCACGGCACCATATTTTGTCTTACCGCGACCCCGGATGTGATCCTGGAGAGGACCAGGGCCTGCGGCCACAGGCCGCTTCTTCAGGTCGAGGATCCGCTCCATGAGATAAAGGAACTTCTAGGAAGGCGTAAAGAGTATTACAAACGTGCTGACCATGTTATAGAGACATCTGATATTACACCGGATGAGGCTGCGGATGAGATACTCAAGATTATGCAGGAGTCAGAGTCTGAGAAGAGACACCTTATTTTCGCGTAAGACAGGAGATCGGAGTCTGGAGTCTGGAGTTCGGAGTTTGGTTTTTTTAACTCCCAACTCCCAACTCCCAGCTCCCAACTAAACAATGACAAATATTACCAGAGACCTTATCCTGCTCAACATGCTGCAGGAGGTAGGTTACATAAGGCTAAAGGCCCTCCTTGAGGAGTTTAAGACTACAGCTGCTATCCTTAAGGCACCCGCACACCGCCTCCGAGGGGTAAGGGGTATTGGTGCAGTAGTTGCGCAGTCCATAATAGGCGCTAAGAATAATTGCGATATTGACAGGGAGACGGCACTTATCAGGGATCATGGCGTAGAGGTCTTGACCGTATTTGATGATGCCTACCCGGCGGATCTAAAAGAGATATATGACCCGCCTATTGTTCTTTATATAAAGGGAAGGCTCTATAGCCCCGATAGTATCGCGATAGCGATCGTCGGTTCAAGAAGAGCAAGCCTTTATGGTTTAATGACCGCGGAGAAGCTTGCAGGGCAGCTCGCACCTTACGGTGTAACAGTGGTCTCCGGTATGGCGAGGGGAATAGATACTGCTTCTCACAAGGGTGCTATAGCAGGCGGAGGCAGGACCATAGCGGTCCTGGGAAACGGCCTGGCCTCTGTCTATCCGCCGGAAAACAAAAAGCTCTCGGATGAGATCATTAAGAATGGTGCGCTGGTTTCGGAGTTTCCCATGGAGATGCCCCCGCATAAAGAGAATTTCCCAAGGCGCAACAGGGTGATAAGCGGCCTTACAAAGGGCGTGGTTGTAGTAGAGGCAGCCAGAAGGAGCGGTTCTCTTATAACAGCGGACTTTGCACTCGAACAGGGCCGCAGTGTCTTTTCGGTTCCCGGTGCTGCGGGCTCGATCACATCCTGCGGCACAAACAACCTGATACGGGAAGGCGCAAAGCTCGCAGAGAGCGCGGCTGATATCTTAGAAGAGATCAGGCCTTCTTCTGACGGCAAGGCCACTCAGGCAATAAATCTAACCGATCCCTCTGAAAAGAGTATCTACGGACTTCTTTCAGAGGAACCGTTCGATATAGATACACTAATAGAAACAGCATCAATAGAGGCCAAGCAGACGAAGAGGCTGCTTCTTGACCTGGAGATGAAAGGCCTTGTGAAACAACTCCCAGGCAAGCTCTACATAAGAGCGTAAAAGAGAAGGAGTTGGCAGGATGCGCAAAAATAAGGATACGTATAAACGGATATGAAAAAATCACTCGTAATAGTGGAGTCCCCTGCAAAGTGCAGGACATTGCTCAAGTTTTTGGGCAAAGGTTATGATGTCACATCCTCCATGGGCCACCTTATAGACCTGCCGTCCAGCGGTATGGGTGTGGACATAGAGAATAACTTCAAGCCGAAATATGTGGTCATACCATCCCGCAAGAAGATACTGAGTGACTTAAAGAAGAAGGCAAAGGGCAAGGCCGTGATATATCTGGCAACCGACCCGGACAGGGAAGGCGAGGCTATCAGCTGGCACCTTATGCGTGAATTGGTCGCGCCCGGCAAGAAGGGTATGAGGGTGGAGTTTCACGAGATCACAAAGTCTGCCATAGAGGCGGCCTTTAAGAGCCCGCGCGATATAGACATAAACAAGGTCAATGCCCAGCAGGCCAGGAGGATACTTGACAGGGTAGTGGGCTATAGCCTCTCACCATTGCTGTGGGAGAAGGTTGGCAGGGGTTTAAGCGCCGGAAGGGTGCAGTCTGTGGCATTGCGTTTGATAGTCGAGAGAGAGGATGAGATAAACGCCTTCAAGGCCAAGGAGTACTGGGAGATAGAGGCAGAGCTCGCAAAACTAAAGAGCCCCTCTCGATTTATTGCAAAGCTTGCGCAGATAGAAGGCAAAAAGCCCAGGATAGATTCAAAGGAAGCGGCGGATGAGCTGGTTTCTATTTTGGAGAAAAGGGACTTTGTCGTCTCCGGACTGAAGGAGCAGAAGAAGCTGAGGAGGCCATCGGCCCCGTATATCACCAGCACAATGCAGCAGGAGGCGTTTAATAAGCTGCGTTTTTCCGCGAGTCGCACCATGAGGGTCGCCCAGCAGCTCTATGAAGGCCTTGACCTGGGCGAGGAAGGCAGTACTGGCCTTATAACATATATGAGGACCGACTCGACAAGAGTTGCCAAGGAGGCCCAGGCCCAGGCAATAGGATATATTACAAAGAGTTTTGGCAAGGAGTATATCTGCAAAAACCCGCCAAAGCCAAAGGCCTCAAAGCAGAAGACTCAGGAAGCGCATGAAGCTATAAGGCCCACTTCTGTGTACAATTCCCCGGATAAGATAAAGAAATACTTGGCCCCGGATCAGTTTAAACTCTATGAACTTATTTGGAGAAGGTTCCTGCAGAGCTTTATGGCCCAGGCAGCCTTTAAGATCAAGACCGTCGATATTATTGCCGAGGATAAGGCCAAAAAGGATAAGAAGTACCTATTCAGGGTTTCCGGGAGCGAGTTGGCCTTTGACGGTTTCCTTCGCTTAAATGATAATGCTGAATCAGACGACAAGATCAATATCCCCGCTCTTACGGTAGGAGAACTCCTTGAGCTGATGAAGCTTTTGCCTTCACAGCATTTTACAAAACCGCCGGCCAGATTCTCAGATGCCTCCCTGGTAAAGGAGCTGGAGGAGAAGGGCATAGGGCGTCCGAGCACATACGCCCCGATAATATATACTATCGTCCAGCGCCATTATGTTGAGAGGAGAAACGGCTACTACTATCCGACAGAGGTCGGCATAGTGGTGACCAGGCTCCTAGTAAAGCATTTTCCGGATATCCTGAATGTGAGCTTTACGGCAGGCATGGAGGATGAGCTGGATAAGGTCGAGGAAGGCGTTATGGAGTGGCCGGATGTCTTAAAGGATTTCTATGAACCCTTTGCCAAGGACCTTTCTCAGGCACACGTCAAGATGGAGGACATGAAACAGCAAAAGACCCCCACAGATTATAAGTGTGACCTGTGCGGAAAGTCGATGCTATTCCGCTGGTCGAGGAGAGGAACGTTTTTGGGCTGTTCCGGCTTTCCAAAATGCAAGAACTCAAAGCCTGCCAAGAGGACAGAGGATGGCAAGATAGAGCTTATAGAGGCCGAAGGCACTGATGAGATATGCGACAAATGCAACAAGCCCATGGTGGTCAAGTATTCGCGCCGCGGCAGGTTCCTGAGCTGTTCAGACTACCCCACCTGTAAGAACGCAAAGCCCTTTTCAACAAAGGTGGCCTGTCCTCAGCCCGGCTGCAATGGCAAGCTCCTTGAAAGATATTCAACGCGCGGGCCTTTCTATGGCTGTTCCAACTACCCTGACTGCAGGTTTACCTCGAGGAAGCTTCCGGAGCAGGCTCCTCCAGCAGAGCCGCCTAAAAAGGACTAAAGTTTGGCATTTGGATAGGCGGGACATTCCTGTCCCGCCTGCGGAAATGTTCTAAGAAGGATTAGAGATTGGCAGACAAGCAGATCCAAAGATATATCGATAAGTTCATAAGGTACCTTGAGATAGAGAGAGAGGCCTCGCCTCATACGGTTACAAATTACAAAAGAGACCTCAAGGAGTTTCAAGCGTTCTTAGGCGATAGAGAGGTTGAAAAGATAGACTACCTGCTGATAAGGCAGTTTCTTGCGCACCTCAGAGAGAGAAAGCTCTCCCGTGCTTCTATTGCAAGATGCCTTTCAGCCTTGCGGAGTTTCTTTAGATTTCTTACAAAGGAAGGCCTCTTTAAGCACAATCCTCTGGCCGGCATGTCTACGCCAAAGAAGGAGAAGAAGCTTCCGGTCTTCATGCAGGAGAAGGAGGTTGCGAAACTGGTTGAGGCGCCCGGCGATGATGCTGTGGGTTTAAGAGACAAGGCGATACTTGAGACATTGTATAGCACGGGCATGAGGGTCTCTGAGCTGGTTGGTATGGATACAGATGCCTGCGATTTCATCGGAGGGGTTATAAAGGTATATGGCAAGGGAAAGAAGGAGCGCCTTGCGCCTATAGGCGAGAAGGCCATTAAGGCCATAAGGAATTATGTGGATGCCACAACCAAGATGCGTCAGGACAAGAAGAAGGTCTTATTTTTGAATAACAGGAAAGGCCGCTTAACAGACCGCTCTGTCAGGCGTATAGTGGACCGTTATATACACAAGACCAGCCTGCAGGAGAAGATATCGCCCCACACGCTGCGCCACTCCTTTGCAACACATCTCTTAAACAGGGGAGCGGATCTTCGCGTGGTGCAGGAACTCCTGGGTCATGCAAACCTTTCTACAACGCAGATCTACACGCACGTTACAACAGACAGGCTTAAGGATGTTTACCAGAAGGCGCATCCTCGAGCTTGATTTTAGAGAAGATAAATCTATATGGGAATAATATACGATCTGATCTTTATCATATTTGCTCTTCTTTATATACCTGTCTTTCTTTTTAAAGGAAAAAAGAGGCAGGGCTTGAACCTGCGCCTTGGGATGTATCCTGAGGAGCTGCTCACGGCATTAAAGGGGCGTGAAAATATCTGGGTCCATGCGGTAAGCGTGGGTGAGGTCATGGCAGTATCACCCCTTATTGAGCGTCTGCGCCACCGTTTTCCCGATAAACGCATAGTCATAACCACTGTAACTGAGACAGGAAATGCTGTTGCAAAGGCCAAGGCAAAGGGCGATGAGATAGTCCTTTTTCTGCCCTTTGACATAAGTTTAATAGTCAAAAGGGTGATATCGCATATCAGGCCGTCTATGCTCATTATTACAGAGACGGAGATATGGCCTAATCTGATAAGGCAGGCGCGCAGGAGCGAGGTTCCGATGGTATTGGTAAATGGCAGGATTTCAGAGGGTTCTTTTAGGCGCTATAGCCTTGTGAGGGTTATGCTAAGGCCTGTATTGAGGAAGATAACGGCCTTTTTTATGCAGACTGAGTCAGACAGAGAAAAGATCATCTCATTAGGGGCAGACCCATCTAAAGTAAAGGTTTCAGGCAATATGAAGTTCGACAATGCTGTGCCTGTTACAGCATCTGATGAAGAAAGGCATGATTTAAGAAACCTTTTAGGCTTAGGGATGAGCGATAAGCTTCTTGTCTGTGGCAGTACACATCCCGGCGAAGAGGAGATCATCATTTCTTGTTACGCAAATCTGAAAGATAGACATAAAAACCTAAAGCTCTTAGTAGCTCCACGGCATATTGAACGCACCGCCGAAGTTGAGAAGATAGTACAGAACCACGGTCTTGTGCCAATATGTGTTTCTAAAATAATTCAATCAACGCACGGCGAGATATTCCTTCTCGACACTATAGGAGGACTTAAGAAGTTCTACAGTGTCGCTGATATAGTCTTTGTAGGCGGCAGTCTCGTAAAAAGGGGCGGACAGAATATGATAGAGCCGGCCGTATTCGCAAGGCCGATAGTATTCGGGCCGCACACCTTTAATTTCCGTGATATAGCATCTGTTTTCTTGAGCAAAGATGCCGCGATAATGGTTAAGGATAATGGTTCTTTCAAAGAGGCCCTCACCCGCCTCTTGGAAGACACAGAATTGTGCAATAGATTAGGTGAGAACGCAAAGGAATTGGTTGCTGCAAATAAGGGCGCATCAGATCTGACCTTAGCGGGCATTGAGAATTTACACGCAGCATAAAAAAAGGAAGCGCAAAATGTACAAAAGGTTTTTAGTGTTAACCATTTTAACAGGGGTAGTTGCGCTGGGTATCTTTTCCGCGAATTCGTATGCCGCGGAAGAGGTAACACTCTCCACCTACTATCCGGCGCCATATGGTGATTATGATGAGCTCAATGCTTTAGAACTTAATGTTATTGGCTTGGCCACCTACAATAATGAGCCCGGCGGCCTGCACGTTATAAACGATACCGCTGCAGACCCGACCCCGGACGGGCATGTGCAGATCGGATATGATGTCAATATAGACGCAGGTTTTATAAGGACATATCAGACTGGTGTCGGTGATCGACCCCTTGTGATAAACGCGCAAGGCACCTCCTTGAGCCGTGTTGGCATTGGGACGACAGTTCCTGGTGCAACATTAGACATAAATGCCCTAGACAGCCCTGTGACTGCCGGTGGCTGGAGAGAGGCAATACGTTTTAGTGATACCGCTCCTGCCGGCACGAATCCTCACTCTGCCATTACCTTTCCGGCAGGAGGATTGCTCTTCGGTATGCACGGTAACAGGAATTTCTATTTTGGGGATATGATGGGTGGCACGATGCAAAAATATGTAATGATTATAGAAGCAGATACTGGCAACGTTAGTATCGGGGGGGCGTATCCAGCATATCAACTGGATGTTGGAGGTCCTGTTGCTGGTATATCTTTGGATGGCTCTACAGGTTCACCTGATGCTGGCGTAATTCGTTTTGGTGATAATACAGGATGGAAACTCCACTTCGGCCGTGCTCAAGAATCAGTAGGAGCAGCGTATAATGTAGGAAGTGCTGGTACCTTAATGACTATACAAGATAACGGCCGTGTAGGTATTGGTATAACAAGTCCGCAACAGGCGTTGCATGTGGCAAATGATAGAATGATGATTTTTGGGCCCAATTCAACTTATAGTGCTAATCTGTTAGTAGGGGGCCAATCACAAGGTATGCTAGGAGCCGATGACGCTACATATGGTGTATCAAATGGCAATCTGCATCTTGATTCTCGAGTCGGAGGATACGCTACATATATTAATTGGTACGGCGGAACCTTAGGTACTCACATAGGTAATGGGTCATCAGGCTACGGAGCGCTTACCAAAGGCTCCGGGAGTTTTGATATTGCTCATCCCGATCCAGCTAAAGAGAAAGAAGGCTGGCGTTTGAAGCACTGTTTTGTTGAGAGCCCGACGAGAGGGGACAATATCTATAGGTGGCAGGTTGATGTAAAGGATGGTCAGGCAGATATTATATTGCCAGGCTATTTTAAACATCTCAATGAAAATGTGCAACTCTGGGTTTCACCTGTGAGGCATTTTGGTAGGGCATATGCCGAGACCGATAAAGCTATGGCAAAAATTTATATCAAGGCTGAGAGAGATGGTAGTTATAATGTGCTGGCAGTAGGCACGAGAAAAGACAAGACAGCAAGAGATGGTTTTGACAAGTTCGGCGTGGAATATCAGGTGAAGAAACAAGATATGCCGCCTAGCCGACCGGCTGCACAGGAATCGAATATTTGATTACGGGATTAAGCCATAAGGCAAAAAAGGCGTAATAGAATATTCCACAAAAAAAGGAGGTGTAAGATGTGCAAAGGGCTTTTAGTGTTAACCATTTTAACAGGGGTGGCCGCGTTGGGTATCTTTCCCGCGAACGCGTATGCCGCGGAAGAGGTAACACTTTCCACCTACTATCCGGCTCCATACGGTGATTATGATGAGCTCAATGCTTCAGAACTCAATGTTATTGGCTTGGCCACCTTCAATAGTGAAGCCGGCGGCCTGCACGTTATAAACGATACCCACACTACAAATCCGGATGGTCATGTGCAGATCGGATATGATGTCAATATAGACGCGGGTTTTATAAGGGCATATCAGACTGGGGTCAATTATCGACCCCTTGTGATAAACGCAGAAGGCAGCCCCTTGAGCTATGTTGGTATTGGCACAACGACTCCCGGTGCAACATTAGATATAGATGCCGTAAATAGCCCTGTGACTGCCGGTGGCTGGAGAGAGGCAATACGCTTCAGTGATACCGCTCCTGGCGGCACACCTCACTCTGCCATTACCTTTCCGGCAGGCGGGTTGCTCTTTGGTATGCACGGTAACAGGAATTTCTATTTTGGGGATATCGCGGGTGGCGTATGGGGAAAATATGTGATGATGATAGAAGGGGACACCGGCAACGTTTCGATAGGCGGAAACAGCGGCGCTGGCGTAGGTACTGCACCACACGAGTTTAACATATATGGTCCTTCTCCCATTATTGCGCTTTATGATATGAATGCGACAACCGAGATAGAGATGAATACGTATATAGGTTTTTATAATAGCGCAGCTTCTGAAATGGCCTGGGTAGGTTACGGGTCAAGTGCGGAAGATACGTTCCGTATCAGAAGCGGTTCAACGACCATCGCACTTGATCCTGACGGCAATGTCGGTATAAATAATACAAATCCAGCCTTTGGCCTGGATATTAGTGGTGCAACCGGCTGGATAGGCAGTAGTGATAATTCACAAGTTACAGGAGGGTGGAGGCTTGGTATGTGGCCAAAGTATGGTACGGGGACTACCTGGTGTTATTTATCCAGAGGCGATAGCAGTGCATATCAAGATTTGGCAGTTGGCTCATTATACGCTGGAGGTAGTTACTACGGCAGTACTACTGATCTTGCTGAGATGATGAATGTTGCCGAAGAAGATAAACTTGAGCCAGGGGACCTGGTTTCGTTTGGACCGGATAAGAAACTTGTAAAGACAAAAGGCCCATATGATAAGAAACTTACTGGTGTAGTATCAAGCTTCGATACAGCGGGTTTAGTGATTGGTGGATATGGTACTCCGGTAGAAGATAAGGCAAGGCCAGATAGGGAGCCAATTGCACTGGTAGGGCAGGTCCCGACGAAAGTGAATGTAGAAAATGGAGCAATCTCTATTGGAGACCCCTTAACATCTTCTTCTATCCCGGGTGTCGCAATGAAGGCTACCAAGAGATGCAAGATCATCGGTTATGCCATGGAGGAATTTGCCGGTCCTAAGACAGGCAAAATATGGGTCTTTGTAAATCTCTGTTATTATATAGGCGATGAGTAAAGGCAAAGAACCACCCCTTTGAATAGCCGTGACATTTGGGCATCTGGATAGCCGGGACATTCCTGTCCCGGCGAGTATACCCAGGGATTACAACGCACATTATGAGAGCATATCTCTATAATATAATTACCGAAAGGCCCTCCGGGCCTTTCGGTTTAATGCTAAAGGCAGGGTTGGTCTTTCTCTCTCTATTCTACCTTCTGGCCATTAATCTGCGCCTGGCTTTCTATGGGTTTGGTATATTTAAGGGTGCCCAGCTAAAGGTGCCGGTAATAAGTATCGGTAACCTTACATGGGGCGGCACAGGTAAGACGCCGCTGGTGGAGGCCATATGCTCGTATTTTAAGGCGCAGGGTAAGAAGGTCTGTCTTTTGACGCGCGGATATGGCGGCGATGAAGACAAGGCCCTTGCTGAGAATATGCCCGGGGTATCTGTCTTAGCTGGGAAGGACAGGGTAAAGAACGCCAGGATAAAAGAGCAGGAAGCAGTACCGGATATCTTTGTGCTGGATGATGGCTTTCAGCATTTAAGAATAAAGAGAGCCCTTGACATAGTGGTTGTGAATGGCGCTGATCCATTTGGTTCAGGTCTTCTGATACCAGCAGGTATATTAAGAGAGCCTGTTTCGCATCTGTTCCGGGCTGATCTGATTATAATAACAAAGACAGATCTTGTATCAGGAGATGCGCTGGCTCGGATAAAGAAGGTCATCCTGAAGGCCAAGCCAGGTATAGAGATATTAGAGTCTATGCATCAACCGGTCTCATTCTATAGCAATAAGAGTAAAGAGATTACTCTTGAATCAATAAGGGGCAAGAATGTCTGTGCTGTCGCAGGTCTTGGGGACAATGCCTCATTCCTTAAAACCCTTGAATGCTTAGGCGTGAAGATAGAATCAAGCCTTCTCTATATGGATCACCATGATTATAAAGAATATGATTTTGATGATATCATATCCGTATGTAATCACAAGAAGATAGATACTGTTGTTACGACACAGAAGGACTGGGTCAAGCTTAAAAGACTGGTGCCCGATTCATGTAAATTAGAATTCCTGGTACTAAGGATCAAACTAAAGGTGAAGGATGAAGAAGGTCTCTTTGGGAGATTATCTGCTGTATTACCTGGCTAAAGGGCTCGGGTTTATATTCAGGCTCATGCCGGTAGGTATGGCGCTCTTTATTGGAAGGCGGCTTGGTTTGTTGTCTATGTCCCTTAACTCAAAGCGCCGAAGGATAGCCTACGCGAATCTTAAGGCAGCCTTCAGGGATACCCATAGCCTGAAGGAGCTTAAGGCAATACTAAAAAAGACCTATGCCAATATCGGTCAGGGTATTATAGAGATACTGATCCTGCCTAAATTGGATAAGAGACATATTACGCGCTGCATAAAATTTGAGGATTTTCATCATGCGGAAGAGGCGCTTAAGAAGGGAAAAGGATTTATATTCTTAACAGGCCATTTTGGCACCTGGGAGATGTCGCATATTGCGCTTCCCTTTAAGGGGTTTCCTTATACAGGTATCGCAAGGGAGCAGAAGCCCTATCTGCTCAATGAACTCCTGGATAAGCACAGAGAATCGGGCGGCTGCAGGATAATATCAAAAGGCCCGGCAGTAAAAGAGGCATTCAGGGCCTTGAAGTCCAACAGAATAGTTGGTATGCTCGTAGACCAGGATGCGGGAAAAAACGGTGTACTTGTGGATCTGTTTGGAAGGAAGGCCTCCTGGAATCCCGGTGTAATGGATATGGCCTTAAAGACAGGGGCTGTCATACTGCCAGGTTTTGCCGCAAGAGAGAAGGGCCCCTATATCCGATTTAAGGTCTTTGATCCTATAAAGCTTCCTGAGTCCGGAGACAGGGAAGAGATCATCAAGGAGGGCTTCAGGCAGTATATCTCCTGCTTAGAGGAGATGATAAAGGCCTATCCTGACCAGTGGCTGTGGCAGCACAGGCGCTGGAAATCCACGCCGAGCAGGGAAGTGCTTATCCTGAATGATACCAGGACAGGCCACTTAAGACAGTCAGAGGCGGTTGCGTATAAACTGCGTGATATATGGCATAAGAAAGGCAACGGCCTTGATGATCTGAAGATAAGGATTTTGGATGTAAGATTCAGGAGGAAGTTTTATAAAGGGCTGCTGCGTTTTAGCCTTGAGCCTGAATCATACAGGGAGCTGATGAAGACTTATGCCGATATAGTCATATCCTGCGGCTCATCCACTGCAGGCGTGAACCTGCTGGTCTCCAGGGAGAACAACGCAAAGTCGGTTGTGATCATGAAGCCCTCGCTTATCAATATAAAGAGATTTGATCTGGCCATTGTGCCAAGGCATGATAATCCCGTTAAGCTTAAGAATGTCGTTGTTACAGACGGCGCCCTAAACCTTATTAACCACGAAAGCCTACAAGGCAACAGCCAGGAGCTTAATAAGATAACAGGCACTTTGAAGAAGAGGGTGATAGGCGTGTTGATAGGCGGCCCTGCAAAGGACTTCAAGATGGATAAGGATCTTGTAGGTACATTGCTGGATGAGCTTATCAAGGCCGCCTCAGAATATGATGCTGATATACTCCTTACTACATCAAGGCGCACACCCGGGGATGTAGAAGAACTGTTAAGGATGAGATTGGGCAGGAATCCTGATTGCAAGCTTTTGATAATTGCCAATGAGGATAATATAGAGGGCGCGGTAGAAGGGATAATAGGTCTATCCGATATTGTCCTGGTTTCACAGGAGAGCATATCCATGATATCAGAGGCAGCGTCTTCGGATGCCTACACAATCGTATTCAGGCAAAGAGCGCTGCAGGACAAGAGGCACGAGGCCTTCCTGAAAAACATGGCAGAGGGTGATTATGTAAAGGTGGTCAACACAGGAGAGACCTGCTCTGCTATTTCAGATGTATTTAAGAACAGCCCCAAACAGAATATATTGGATGATTCAGGCAGGATAGAGGATGCCCTTGCTGGGCTTTTCTAAGCTGAGGGCTGTAAGCAGGATAGGCGGGACATTCCTGCCCCGCCAAAAAATAATGAAAAGCGGGGTTAGAAAACCCCGCCTATCCGAGTGGAATTGAAAAGCTAAACAATGAACATTCTCCAGATACTACCAGAATTAAAGAGCGGCGGTGTTGAGACCGGGACTGTTGACCTGGCCAGAGAGCTTATTAAGCAGGGCCATAAGGCAGTGGTGATCTCAAACGGTGGAAAGCTCGTCAAGGACCTGACGGCCTCAGGAGCTATTCATTATTGTCTGCCTGTGCATGAAAAGTCTCCCATAACGGTATTCAGCACGATAAAGAAGATAAGGGTGATAATAGAAAAGGAGAATATCCAGATAGTGCACGCAAGGAGCAGGGTGCCTGCTATCTCATCGTTTTTTGCGGCATATCAGACAAAGGTTCCTTTTATAACAACATGCCATGGCTATTATTCCACCCATATCTTAAGCAGGGTCATGGGCTGGGGCAGGTATGTAATAGTGGCAAGCAATCTTATAGCGCGCCATATGATAAAGGATTTTGGGGTTGCGCGCGAAAAGATACGTTTGATACCCAGGGGCGTTGATCTCGAAAGATTTACGTATAGGGCGCCTGGTGCGGACTCTGCGAAGAAAGAGTATGCCATAGGCATAATCGGGCGCATCACGCCTATAAAGGGCCACATTACCCTTATCCGTGCCATGACAAAGGTGGTCAGGTTGATGCCAAAGGTCAAACTTGTGATAATAGGCGATGCCCCGGCCTCAAAACCGAAATACAGGCAGGAGCTTGAGGTCCTGGTGAGGAGGCTTTCATTATCCAAGTATATCCATTTCTTAGGCAGTAGGCATGATATGCCGCGCCAGATGGCAAAGCTTGACCTGGTCGTTATGCCTTCTGTAGGCGAGGAGGCGTTTGGAAGGGCGATTATTGAGGCGCAGGCATGCGGCGTACCGGTTATTGCAAGCAAGATAGGCGGTATAGTCGATATTATAAGGGATGGCGAAAACGGTATACTGGTCGCGCCGCGCGACTGGAACGAGCTTTCAGACGCTATCATAAAGGTCCTGAAGGATGAGGCCTTGAGGCAGAGATTATCAAAGGCAGGCAGGATGAGCGTTGAGAAGAACTTCAGCCTTTCTCAGATGTATGCCAAGACCATAAAGGTCTACCAGGAGGCCCTGAATTCATTTAAGATAGTCATACTGAAGTGGAGCGCCTTGGGTGATATAATACTCTCCCTACCGGCCCTTATGGCCATAAAGGCAAAATTTCCCAGAGCCGATATTGCGCTGGTTACCAGTAAGCAGGGCAGGCAGATATTAAGCCGCTATCCCTATGTGGGTGAGTTTTTTATATATCAGAACAGGAGAGGCGTTGAGGCCATCAGGGAGATACTGGCCCTGGCTTCCGAGCTTAGGCGTTCATCGATCGACATGGTGCTCGATCTGCAGAATAATAAAAAGAGCCACCTGCTTTCATTTCTGTCTCTTGTGCCGCGCAGGATAGGGTATAAAAGCGGCAAGTTCGACATACTTATGAATGAAACCATAGGCGGTGCGCGCATAGGCATGGCTCCGGTAGCTCATCAGTTCAGGCTCTTGAAACTCCTCGGTATAAGCATGATGCCCAAAGGCCTTGAGCTCAAGATCCTGGATGAGGAGATGGAGCATGTAAGATCTATGCTTTCTGAGGCCTGGCTTGGCAAAGATCAGGTGCTGGTGGGGTTGAATTGCACAGCAAGCAAGCGATGGCAGACCAAGAAATGGCCTGCTGAGAAGTTTGCTAAACTATGCGACCTGCTTGCCCAGAAGAAGATAAGGGTGGTTATCACAGGCACAAAGGATGATATGCAAGAGGCCAGGAGACTGCTCATGCTTACCCGGAGCAAGCCCATAGACTGCGTAGGAAAGACGAGCATTATGGAGCTTTCTGCGCTGATAAAGATGTGCGGGGCCTTTGTCACCTCTGACTCTGCGCCTATGCATCTGGCTGCTTTTTTAAAGGTGCCTTTTGTCGCGTTATTCGGGCCAACAGATCCTAAAAGGCATATCGAGACAGACAGCGTAGCGTATAAGCTTATACACAAGGAGATGAAGTGCTCGCCCTGCTATAAGGCGAAATGCGCGCACATAGAGTGCATGGAAGAGATCTCCCCCGAGGAGGTCGCCACAGCAGTCGAGCAACTTTTGTCGAGACGTTTACCAAACCAAGCACGAGACGTTTACCAACCCAAGCACGAACCTGTACCCTAAGACACTTTCCCGAACAAGTTCAGGACAGGTTCCCGAACAAACTGGTAAGCGTCTCCAAAACAAAACTAATATGAAGATACTATTACTAACGACACGTTTGAATCTGGGTGGGATCGGTATATACACGACCACGCTCGCGAAGGCCCTCAAGAAAAGAGGCGAGGATGTTATTGTCGCCTCAAGCGGCGGTGAACTGCTAAGGGGGCTTGAGAAGGCAGGGATAGAGCATGTCTATCTTCCAATAGATACAAGCGCTGATATAGGCCTGCATACACTGAAGGTCTATCTTCAGCTTTCAAGGCTGATAAGGGAGAGAGGCATCCAGATCGTACATGCCCAGACCAGGGTAACCCAGGTCATAGCAGCTCTTCTTTGCAGGAAGACAGGGTCTTTCTTTGTCAGTACCTGCCATGGGTTTTTTAAGCGCAGGCTCTTCAGAAGGCTCTTTCCTTGTTGGGGCCAGCGTGTTATAGCAATAAGCGATGCGGTAAGAGAGCACCTGGTCAATGATCTGAAGTTTCCCAAGGAGAGGGTAAGGATCATCTATAATGGCATAGATATAGATAAGTTCGATAAGGTCTACTCTGAGCATGAGAAGTCCCTGATAAGAAGAGAGTATGGCCTAAGGGATGTCACCACAATAGGTATAATATCGCGCCTTTCAGATGTAAAAGGCCACAGATACCTGCTGGGCGCCCTTGCCAAGCTGCTTCCGAGATTTTCTGATATACAGTTGTTGATAGTCGGAGACGGCCCGGCCCATTATAGAGAGGGGCTGAAGGAACTTGCACGTACCCTGGGGATAGAGGATAGTGTGATCTTTCATGAGGCGTGCAAGGATGTATCAATGCCGCTTTCCGTGATGGATCTCTTCTGCATGCCCTCGATACAGGAGGGCCTCGGACTTTCTATACTTGAGGCCATGGCCACGGGCATACCTGTGGTCGCGTCTGATGTGGGAGGCATATATACACTGATAAAACATAAGAAGAACGGGCTTCTAGTCCCGTCTAAGGATGAGTATGCCCTTGCCGATGCGATATTGAAGGTGCTGAATAACAAAGCCATGGCAGAAGAGATGGTGCGCCTCTCAAAGGAGATCGCCAGGGAGAAGTTTGCCTTAGGGATTATGGTAGATAAAGTACTGAAGCTGTACGCGGAGGGCGTAAATGAGACAAAGGTCTAATGGCGCAGGGGTAAAATTCTTTATAGTCTTATCAATAGTCATTCTGGTAACAATAGTCGCACTCTCACTCTTTTTAAAGTCTATATATGTAGTGCCTGTGCTTATGTATCATAAGATAGATAAGCATTCCCAGGAGTCAAAACTCAGCGTATCGCCTGAAAGTTTTGAAAGGCAGATGAGATTTTTAAGGAAACGAAACTATAATATTGTCTCTTTGGGCCAGCTCGTAGATATGATATCCAAAGGACGCATACCCCGAAAGACCGCCTGCGTCACATTTGATGACGGATATAGGAACAATTATACAGACGCATACCCCGTATTAAAGAGATACAATATACCCGCATCCATATTTATGCCTGTTGATAAGATAGGCAGGCAGGGGTATCTTACCTGGGGACAGCTAAAGGAGATGTCAGAATCCGGTATTGATATAGGAAGCCATACCCTTTCTGAGGTCTACCTGCCTGACATAAAAGATGACAGGCGTCTTAAGGATGAGATCTTTAAGTCACGGCGTATACTCAGCTCGAGGCTGCCGGGGGCGGGTGAGTTCTTTGCCTACTGTTCCGGAGGCTTTAACGAAAAGATAAGGCAGATGGTGATAGACGCCGGCTACAAAGGCGCCTGTGCCACCAATCCCGGAAAGAGCTACCCTGACAACGATATATACGCGCTTAAACGTCTGCGCATATCAAGGACATCGGATAATCTCTTTGTCTTCTGGATAGAGACGAGCGGCTTCTATACCTGGATAAAGGAACACCGTGACGATGACTGAGCCTATGAAGAGGATACTTATAATCGAGGTTAACTGGGTGGGCGATGTGCTCTTTACCACGCCTGCCATAAGGGCGATAAGGCAGCATAATCCCGACAGCTTCATAGCCGCCCTCGTGGTAGGGCGCTGCGCAGAGATGCTCGAGGGAAACCCGCATATAAACGAGATAATACCTTTTGAAGAGGACGGAGCCCACCGCGGAATAATTGGAAAGATCTCACTTATCTTAGCGCTTAGAAGTAAGGGTTTTGATACGGTGATATCATTTCACCGCTCGATGAGCAGGATGCTGATGTGTGCCCTTGCAGGCATACCCAGGCGCATAGGATATTATACAAAGAAACGCTCGTGGCTGCTTTCAGATCCCGTGGATATGCCTAAGGCACAGCCGCACAGGGTGGAGTATTTCCTGAATATCGTAAGGCCTGCGGGTATCGATACAGAGAATAAGGATTATGAGTTCTTTGTGCCGGATGAATCTATTGCCAGTGCCGATGAGATACTTGAGGCAAACGGCATTGCCGGGGATGAGGAGTTCTTTATTATAAATCCGGGCGGAAATTGGCCTCCAAAGAGATGGCTAAAGGAAAACTTTGCCCGTCTTTGCGAAGGCCTTAAGTCCAGATACGGTAAAAAGATACTTATTACCGGGGCCCGGAAGGATGAACAGCTGGGCTGGGATATCGTCGGTGAAAGCAACAATTCGGCGATAAGCATATGCGCAAAGACCAACCTGAAGGAGCTGGCAGCTATAATGCGAAAGGCCGCTCTTGTAATAGCCAATGATTCAGGCCCCATGCATATAGCCGTCAGCCAAAAGACGCCTGTTGTCACTTTGTTTGGTCCGACCTTACCGGCGATTACAGGCCCATATGGCACCTCCGAGTATATCGTTCTGCATGAGTGGGATGAGTGTGATATACCCTGCTATGACATGAACTGTGAGGACTACCGCTGCATGAAGGCCATATCTGTCGACGATGTCCTCGCCGCTGCTGAAAGGCTGATCAAGTCAAAATGAAGATATACAAGCACGCGGTAAAGAAGATCCTTATGATAACATTGAGCAACATAGGCGATGTTGTCTTGACACTGCCTGTCCTTAGGGTGCTGAAGAGGGAGTTTCCCGAAGCTGATATCACGGTCATGACAGGCAAAAACACAAAGGAGCTGTTTGAGATAGACCCGGAGGTCTCTGATATAATCACATATAACAAACATACCTCCCTTTCTGAAAAGCTGAAGCTCGGTCTTGAGATGCGAAAGAAGGGTTTTGACCTTGTTGTCGATCTGCGCAACAGTCTGTTTCCCCTTTTAACCGGAGCCAGGTATAACAGCCCTTTGTTTTTAAGGACCAAGACCCTGCGCCCGCACAAAATAGACAAGCATCTCAGCAGGCTTTCTGTTATTGGTATAGATGTTAGAGACGCGCCATTTTCGATTCTCGTTACAGCGAATGATAAGTCGAGGGTCCGCTCTATGCTGGATGAACTGGACATATCGACTGCCGACAAAATGGTAGCAATAGCCGCAGGCGCCAAGAGCCATATAAAGCGCTGGCCCGTAGCAGGATTCATAGATATATGCGAGAGGTTAAATAAGGAGAGAGGCCTTAAGATCGTCTTGGTAGGCGAAGGGAATGATAAGGCCATAAACAAAAAGATCGCAGAGGCCGGCTTAAAGGATGTCTACGATCTGACCGGCCGCACGAACCTGCGGGAGCTTGCATACCTTCTGTCGCAATGCAGTCTGCTCGTGACCAATGATTCTGCCCCGCTTCATATCGGAAGCGCGGTAGGTGTGCCTACAGTGGCGATATTCGGTCCGACTGACTACAAGAAGTACGGCCCCCTCTCCCACAAAAGCAAGGTAGCCAGGATAGAGAGGAGCTGTTCTCCGTGCGAGAAGGCATTATGCAGATTCGGTATTGAATGCATACAACAGATTCCTCCTGATGATGTGATGTGGGCGATCGATAATATACTGGGAACCCGTTAACCATGGAATCCAAAAGAGTACTATTAATAAGGACGGATAGGCTGGGGGATGTGGTGCTTACTACCCCGGCGATAAAGGCTATACGCGATGCCTATCCGGATGCTTATATCGCGATGATGGTCAGGCCCTATGCCGAGCTCGCGGTCAAGGGCAACCCTTATCTTGACGAGGTCATCGTATATGATAAGTATGGCAAACACCGTTCCATAGCCGCGACCATTCGTTTTGCCACGGAGCTAAGGAAGAAGGGCTTTGACACAGCAGTCATATTCCACCCTACAAACAGGGCGCACATAATCTCTTATCTTGCCGGCATTCCCCGCAGGATAGGCTATGACGGAAGACTGCCATTTTTGCTTACAGACCGTATAAGAAGTACCAAACATGAAGGCATAAAGCACGAACTCGATTATAACCTCGATATGCTAAAATCCCTGGATATCGAGGCCAAGGACAAATCGCTCTATGTGCCCGTAAGCGATGAGGCCCGAAAGCACGTGGATGATCTTCTGGTAGGCTCGGGGATCAATCCGGACGATAGGGTAGTGGCCATACATCCAGGCGCAAGCTGTCCTTCGAAGATATGGCCCTCAGAACGCTTTGCAAAATTGGCAGATAAACTGATAGAGAACTATGGTGCAAAGGTTGTGGTGGTCGGTGGCAGCGATAAAAGGGGAACCTTCTGTGCTGATATCGTAAGGAAGTTTATGTTGAAAGAGGCGCTATTTTTGTCGGGTAAACTGGATATATCACAGCTGGCAGCCCTGCTCAAGAGATCGGTTCTTCTCATATCCAATGACAGCGGGCCTGTCCATGTTGCGGTTGCTGTGGGAACGCCTGTTGTGTCAATATTCGGCAGGAGGCAGCCGGGTTTAAGCCCCCTGAGATGGGGTCCGCTTGGACCCAAGGATATAGTACTGCATAAAGACGTAGGATGCGCCGGAATCTGCCTTGCGCATGAATGCAGGCGTGAATTCGACTGCCTCAAGGCCATAAGCATAGATGACGCCCTTACCGCCATTCGCTCCTTGGGTATATTGTAATATTTACTGCGACGTTTCGGGCGGAGTTGTGGCATGCGTTATAACTAAAATAGATCCATGTGGTTATGCCATTGCGGAACGATGAATGGCGTGTGGCAATCGGAGCAGGACCTTTTCATTCTGAGCGGGCATGGTTCACCCGTGCAAACACTCGGTGAGAGCGAAGAATGAAACGGAGCAAAATTTCCTCGCTGGGGAAATTTTGTGCTCCTGCGAAGATTGACACAGCACCATTCAAATTGCCTCATAGCGCTACGAAACAATGGCATAAGCAAGCTATCATAAGTGGCGCGGGCAAGAGAGCACGTATCTATTCTATTGACATATTACATATATACTTGCTATAATATTTATTCTTGGGAGTGTCACAAGGATCCGCGCAACAAAGAGAGGCCACAATGAAGAAGAGCCTTAGCCGATTCCACAAGATAATATCACGCTTTAAGGACTCCAGGATACTGGTGCTTGGCGATATTATGCTCGATAAGTTCATATGGGGCACGGTTTCGCGCATATCACCCGAGGCCCCAGTTCCGGTGGTATGGTCCAGGTCAGAGTCCTTTATGCCTGGAGGCGCTTCGAACGTTGCCAACAGTATACGCGTCCTCGGCGCAGAGGTCTATATGGCCGGCACGGTCGGTGATGACGAGGCAGGCAGGATCCTGGCGGCAGAGCTGGCAAAGAACGGTATTGACAATGAAGGTATAGTTATAGATAGCAGCCGTCCCACTACGGACAAGATGCGTATCATAGCCCACCACCAGCAGGTGGTGCGTGTTGACAAAGAGTCGAGCGGCCCTGTAGGTAAAGGGGTGCTGAATAAGATCATATCCTTTGCAAAGAAAAAAATCCCGGAGGTAGATGCGGTGATCTTAGAAGATTATGGAAAGGGGCTGATGGTGCCCCGCCTTATAAAGGAGTTGGTAAAATTTTCTAAGGCGCATAAGAAGATTATAATGATAGACCCCAAGGAAGAGCATGTTGATCTCTACAGAGGCATTACAGCTATTACGCCCAACCGTAATGAGGCAGAAGAGGCAGCCGGTATCAAGATAAGGGATGTGGCCTCATTAAAGAAGGTCGGCAAGAGACTGCTTCAGAAGTGGAGTTCCGAGGCAGTGTTGATAACCCTCGGTGAAGACGGCATGGCCTTATTCCAGAAGAAGGGCGGCTTTATGCATATACCGACTGTTGCCCAGCAGGTCTACGATGTTTCAGGAGCCGGCGACACTGTTATAGGTGTTTTTGCTTTGGCCAAGGCGTCCGGCGCAGGCCTCATAGAGGCGGCCCATATATCCAATGTCGCCGCAGGCGTGGTCGTCGGCAAACTCGGTATTGCCTCATGCACACAGAAGGAGCTTAAGGCGCATCTTGGTCAGGTCCAGCGATACGGCACAAAGCCGAAGAAGAGTTCTTATCCATCCGATTCGATCTTTGCATAACGATTATACCCGGGAAGGAGTTATTATAAGAATATGACCAGCGTAGGAGTTATACCGGCGAGATATGAGGCAAGCAGGTTTATGGGCAAGGTACTTGCAGATATAGGCGGAAAACCCATGATACAGCATGTCTGGGAGCGCGCAAAGAGGGCACGCCTCCTGGACGATCTGATCATAGCGGCGGATGACGACCGTATAATAAAGGCTGTTGAGGCATTTGGCGGCAAGGTGGTATTTACTGCCAAGGCGCATCCTTCCGGCACCGACCGCTTAAAGGAGATCGTAAATCCCCTGGATGTCGATATTGTCGTAAATATTCAGGCGGATGAACCTTTGCTTCGACCATCTATGATAGATACCCTGGTAAGCGCTTTATCAGAGGATGAAGAGATTGTCATGGCAAGCCTTATGAAGAAGATCACAGACCCTGAAGCGGTCAAAGACCCCAATGTCGTAAAGGTCGTGGTGGATAAGAATAGTTTCGCGCTATACTTTTCGCGCTCTCCCATTCCTTTTACAAGAGATGCATATGCCATGGCCGCTACCTATTATAAGCATATCGGCCTGTACGCCTATACAAAGGATTTTCTATTCAGCTTTACCAAGATCCCTGTTTCGTCCCTTGAGAAGCGCGAGAAGCTGGAGCAGCTGAGGGCGCTTGAGAACGGATATAAGATAAAGATGGTAGACACAAAGTATGATACGATCGGTGTCGATACCGTCGGCGACCTGGAGAGGGTAAAGAGAAAACTGGGCATAGTAGAGAGGACAATACAGGAGCTATGAACCCCGACAGACTCCACAATATAGAACACTGAAAGGAGTCTTTACGGGGTAAACCCCGACAGACTCCACAATATAGAACACTGAAAGGAGTCTTTACGGGGTGAACCCCGACAGACTCCAGATTATACGGAGTTTGGGGGCGTGGCAAAATGTGGTACTGAAAGGAGTCTTTACGGGGTGAACCCCGACAGACTCCAGATTATGTGGCACTGAAAGGAGTCTTTACGGGGTGAACCCCGACAGACTCCAGATTATGTGGCA
>JABMQS010000001.1 GCA_013202525.1 Candidatus Omnitrophota bacterium | reverse complement strand
TGTGGGAGAGTAGGTCGCTGCTGGCTTTATTTAAAAGGCACACTTTTTAGTGTGCCTTTTTTTTGTGTAAGACCTACTCTCCAAAAAGGGGTTTTAGGGGGCGAGCGGTTGCGCGAATAAGCGCAACCAAGCCTGCGAGCGCCGCCGAGTAAGTGAGGCGGCCGGAAAAGACCGTTTCCCCCTATCGGCGCAGTAGGCTTCTATGCGGAAGGAAAAGGAACAGTCCTGAGCGATAGCGAAGGACGTTAGGGAAAAACCATCAGGGTTTTTCCCTAACGAGCGAGCGTCAGCGAGCGAGAGAGTAGGCCGCTGCTGGTTTTTCTTCAGGGCACACTTTTTAGTGTGTCCTTTTTTTATCCCTTGACAGCTGTATTCTTTATAACTTATAATACTTACAATAGAAAAGGATACAAGTATGGGGAATAAGAGGGGATCGGTCTTATATATTGCGATAGTGCTGAGTATGCTGCTTATGCTGGCGTCAGCAGCTGTCTATTCGTTGGTGAGCGGGCGCTTTACCATGACAAACAGCATGAACGAGAGATACCAGGCCTTGCAATACACCGAATCAGCCTCTTATGTCACATACCAGATGTTTAGAGAGGGTACCTGGACGCACCCGAACGCTGTAGGGGCAGGCAATACCGGATCTCATACAGTTACATTTACAGAACATGGCGGTACCACCAAAGATGTTGCGGTTGCGGTAGACGGTAATGAGTATAGCCCTACCCAGCACATCTGGCCTATCAGAGCAACAACCGAGCATTAGATATGATAAGACTGCTGAAATCAAAAAGAGGTTTTACCTTATCAGAGGTTATAGTGGCAGCTGTGATCATGAGCCTGGCAGTTGCCGGAAGCTACAGTAGCTATTTCCTTGCCCGCATGTTCGGCCACCGTTTCCAGCACAAGACATATGCCATCAACAGGGCCAATGAACTGGCAGATTACCTGAGACACCATTTAGATTATGACAACCCGGATTTAACCAACGGCAACCATATCTATCCAGCCGCTGCATATAATGTGCTAGATGTGAGCTCATGGGATATAGTTGTAAATAAGGAGGTCCGCGATCTGGCCGCTCAATATAACGTATCACAGGTCTGGTTTAATAACGGGGTAGAGATGGCTGTAGATGGAAGCCAGACCCCAGATCAGATATTTAAGAAGATAACGGTTACGGTTACATGGGATGAGATATCATGATCAAGGGAAGGTTTATGCGCCTTAAGACAGATACATCCGGTATGACACTCGTTGAGATACTGATAGTCACAATACTGCTTCTGGTCGTCTTGGCAGGCGGCATCTACCCGTACATGACCCAGCAGGAGCTTCTGAAAGAACAGATTGTAATAACTGAGTTGCAGGATGAGGTCTCTGTTGCCATGTCTTATATCATAAAAGACATATTCCTGTCCATAGAGGCGGATGATACTACAGCATCGCAGCTTACGCTTACTGTCGGCTTGCTTCCTGAGCCCACTTCCACAAAGACGGTCATCTACAGCTTGAGCGGCAAAGACCTCATACGTAATGATGCCGGCACCTCCTCAACAATAGCTCATAATATAACCAGCCTTACTTTCACCGCGGAGCCTTTGAATTACGTAACTGTCACCATGACATCTGTAAAGGCATCAGACACAGATGAAGATGAGTCTATTACCATGACCTCCGGATGTGCATTACGGGCCTCAGCGGCTGCTTAGGGCCGCCTTTTTCCTTTGCACGGACGCACCCTATTTTTATTACCTTGACAAGATAAACCCTCCTTTTATATAATATACGCCTATAACTACACTAATATATATACTATTATATCCAATCTATATATCTTCAAGAAAGGGGAATGGGTACTATGGATGTAAAAATGAAGAGAAGCGTCGTCTTTGTATCGCACTCCAATGCAGGTAAGAGCTCACTTATCGATGCCATACTCTACAAGGCAGGGGTCAATAGCAGGCATGGAAGCGTTGATGATGGGACAAGCCTGTGCGACTATAATGAAGATGAGATCGAGCGCAAGATCACAATAACATCCAAGGTGCTGCATATAGAGCACAACAATAAGCGGACATACCTCCTGGATACGCCCGGTTATGCCGATTTTGTAGGTTCTGTGAAATCATCCATAAGGGCGGTTGACTCCGCGGTATGTCTTGTCTGTGCTGCAAATGGTATTGAGGTCGGCACAGAGAGGGACTGGGGGTTTTTGAATGAGAAGAACATGCCGAGACTTATATTTATCAGCAAGCTGGATAAAGAGAACGCAGATTTTAATAATGCGCTTGAGTCGATACGCAATTCACTCGGTAAGTCGTGCGTACCCCTTGAATTTCCCGTAGGCAAAGAGGCATCTCTCGAAGGGACCGTCTCGCTTCTTGATAAGGCTGCTATTGAAAAACTCGATGGCCAGGATAAGGAGGATGCCCTAAAGTATCGTGAGCAGCTCATAGAATCTGCGGCAGAGGTTGATGATGCCTTGATAGAGAAGTATTTAGGCGGGGAGGAGCTCTCCCTTGATGAGATAAAGCCGGCCCTGGCAAAGGGTGTGGCAGAGTGTAAGATCTTTCCGGTCCTTTGCGGCTCAGCGACAAAAGAGATAGGGGTAGAATCTCTCATCCTGGCCATCGAGGACTTTTTACCTTCCCCATTGGAGAGGCCCCCGGTCGAGGCAACGGATCTGAAGAGCGGAGACCCGGTACCGCAGAAGCCGTCCAAGGATGAGCCATTGTCAGGCCTGGTCTTCAAGACACTCATAGACCCGTACATAGGCCATCTTACGATATTTCGCATCTTCTCAGGGACATTAAGGAGCGACACAGGCTTCTATAATTCTACAAAAGACTGTAAAGAGCGGATAGGCCAGCTCTTTCTGCTGCAGGGCAAGGAGCAGAAGCCGGTACCAGAGGCGACAGCGGGTGACATCATTGCGGTTGCCAAGTTAAAAGAGACTGCGCTGGGCGATACTATCTGCACTGAAAATCCGAAGGTGAAATTTGGACCCATAGTGTTGCCGGAACCGGCAATATCCCTTTCCGTAAAACCAAAATCACGCCATGACGAAGAAAAGATCATGCCTGCTCTGGCCAAGTTAAACAGCGAAGACCCGACATTCAAATATGCCAGGGATGCCCAGACCAAAGAGCTTATTATATCGGGGTTGGGCGATATGCATCTTACCATAATGATAGACAGGCTCAAAAAACATTTTAAGGTGGATGTCGATTTAGGTATGCCAAAGGTGGCCTACAAGGAGACCGTGAAGAAGAAGGTGAGGGTACAGGGAAAATACAAGAAGCAGTCCGGCGGCCGCGGACAATACGGCGACTGCTGGCTTGAGATAGAGCCGCTTCCAAGGGGCGAGAATTACGAGTTTGTAGATAAGGTTGTGGGCGGTGTGGTTCCGAGGCAGTATATCCCGGCTGTGGAGAAGGGTGTAAAGCAGGGCATGGAAGAGGGTGCGGTTGCCGGCTATCCCATCGTGGATGTAAGGGTGACGATCTGTGACGGTTCATACCATCCCGTGGATTCATCGGAGATGGCATTTAAGATTGCCGGAAGCATGGCGCTCAGAAAGGGTATGTTGGAGGCAAACCCCGTTTTGTTAGAGCCAATAATGGATGTTGAGGTGATCGTGCCGGAAGACGCCATGGGTTCGATAACAGGTGATATGAATTCCCGGCGCGGCAGGATAATGGGAATGGAGCCGAAGGGCAGCAATCAGGTAGTCAGGGCGCAGATACCATTGGCGGAGATGCTCAAGTATGCGACAGAGCTGCGTTCATTGACCGGCGGCAGAGGCTCTTATTCTATGAAATTTTCCCGTTATGAAGATGTGCCGCACAAGGTTACACAGACTATAATCGCGCAGTATGAGAAGTCGAAAGAAGGGGCTGCGGAGGAATAATATATGTCAGGACACAGTAAATGGGCAGGTATCAAACACAAGAAGGCAGCACAGGATGCCAAGAGGGGAAAGATCTTTTCTAAGATCTCCAAAGAGCTTACCATGGCAGCAAGGTCTGGCGGCAAGGACCTCTCTGCCAATGCCCGCCTGCGTGTAGCTGTAAACAAGGCCAGGTCTGTAAACATGCCCGCCGACAACATAGACCGCGCGATAAAAAAAGGCACAGGTGAACTCCCCGGGGTCTCTTACGAGGAGATACTGTATGAGGGTTACGGCCCAAAGGGCGTGGCTATTATGGTGGAGGTTGTGACCGACAATAAGAACAGGGCGACCGCAGAAGTCAGAAATACATTCACAAAAAAAGGCGGAAACCTTGCCGGCACCGGCAGCGTAAACTGGATCTTCACCAAAAAAGGTTACATACTCATAAAGAAGGATGCGGCGGATGAGGACAGCATAATGGCTATCGTTCTTGATGCCGGCGCCGACGATATGAAGACCGAAGAAGATGTCTATGAAGTCACGACTTCGCCGGCTGATTTTGAAAAGGTAAAAGAGGCCCTGGCAGGCAAGGGCATAGCGGTTGAGTCTGCTGAGATCACGATGATCCCTTCCAGCACAGTGAGATTAGAAGGCCAGGATGCCAGGCAGGCCCTGGGCCTGGTGGAGCTTCTGGAAGATTATGATGATGTCCAGAATGTCTACGCAAACTTTGATATACCTGATGAGATATTAGAAGGAGAGTAGCTCCGTACTTCGTACATAGTACATCGTTTTACGAAGTACGAAGTACTAAGTACGAAAAAATGAGAATACTCGGCATAGATCCAGGATTGGATGTTACAGGATACGGAGTCGTCGAAGGCACGGTCCGTTCTACTGTTGTCATCGAGGCAGGTATTATCAGGTCTTCCAGTAAGGATCATCTTGCACAGCGGTTAAAGTCAATACACTCCCAGCTCAGCCGCCTGATAGATCAGACCTCACCTGATGTATGTGTTGTTGAAAAACTCTATTCCCATTATAAACACCCTATGACTGCGATACTTATGGGGCATGCCAGAGGCGTGGTCTTGCACTCCTGCAGCCAGAAGGATCTGGAGACCGTGGATTATCCGGCAAAGACGGTAAAACGTGCCGTTACCGGCAACGGAAATGCCTCGAAGATGCAGGTCCAGCGCGTGATAAATAGATTTTTGAATCTGTCAGATGATGCCAGACCGGTCGATGTTACCGATGCACTCGCACTTTGCCTTACGCATTTACACCACTCAAATAAGAACAAGGAGGTTGTGAGGGTATGATCTCAACTCTAAAGGGAAGGTTAATGGAGAAGAGGGATTCGTGCCTCCTTCTTGAGGTAGGCGGTATAGGGTATGAGGTGCAGGTCGCCAATACGGCGTTGAATGAGTTAAAGAATATTCCCGAAGGCCAGGAGATAGAGCTCGTTACATTTCACTATTATGCAAGCGAACCCTCCAAGAGTGTGCCCGTACTCATCGGTTTTATGAATGAGATCGAGAAGGAGTTTTTTGAGAAGTTCATCACCGTGGCAGGTATCGGCCCTAAGGCAGCGGTCAGGGCTATAAACAAGCCAATATCCGAGATAGCCAGGGCTATAGATTCAGGAGATGTGGTATCATTGAAATCACTGCCCGGCATAGGGGAACAGAGGGCCAGGGAGATCATAGCCAAACTGCAGAATAAGATAGGAAAGTTCGGCCTGATCCAGGATGGCTTCAAGCCCGACGATATCGCCCCGAAGGAGGATATTGAAAAGGAGGCCATGCAGGTGCTTGTACAGCTTCAATACAAGAAGCAGCAGGCACAGGATATGATTAAGTCAGCTATCGATAGAAATCCCGATATCTCCACAAGCGAAGAACTCTTAAATGAAGTATACCGGCAGAGGAAACAATTATAGGCCTTAAGCTATAAGGGGTATAGGATGGTAAAAGAGAAGAACGACGATAAGAGGGAAAAGATCATAACGCAGCAGGAGACAGATGAAGATCGGGTAATGAATATCTCTCTCAGGCCGACGAAGATAAAGGATTTTGTCGGTCAGGAGAAGATCATTGAGAACCTGCTGGTCTCTATAGGCGCTGCGAAGAAGCGAAAAGAGACGCTTGAGCATGTACTCTTATCGGGTCCGCCGGGGCTGGGCAAGACCACCCTTGCGCATATCATCGCCCATGAGATGGGTACAAAGATAACGGCGACATCAGGCCCGGCGATAGAAAGGGCGGGTGACCTTATCGGTATCCTGACAAATCTGGAGAAAGGCGACATCCTTTTTATAGATGAGATACACAGGCTTTCACATGTCGTGGAGGAGTTTCTCTACCCGGCTATGGAGAATTTTCAGATAGATTTTGTCATCGACAAAGGGCCCTATGCCAAGACGATAAAGTTCAACCTGAAACCCTTTACCCTCGTGGGCGCTACTACACGCTCAGGTCTTCTTACAGCGCCTTTACGCGAGAGGTTCGGTATATTCCACCACCTTGAGTTTTACCAGACGGATGATCTGATCAGGATATTGAAAAGATCGTCAAACCTTTTAGGCATTGACGTCTTGGAAGATGCTGCGCAGGAGGTGGCCCGCTGTTCCAGGGGTACGCCACGGGTCGCCAACCGGCTTCTGCGCCGGGTGAGGGATTATGCCCAGATGAAGGAAAAGTTTCCTGTAAATAAGGATGTTGTTCAGGCGGCACTGGATGCTCAGGGCGTGGATTCAGCAGGCCTGGATGCTATAGCCCGCAGGGTCCTCAGCGCCATTATAGATTATTATGACGGGGGGCCTGTCGGCATCGATGCTTTGGCAGCCTCTCTCAATGAAGAACCGGATACGATAGTGGACGTGGTGGAACCATTTCTTCTGAAGATAGGTTTCCTGAAACGCACCCCGAGAGGGAGAGAGGTGACCGCTCTTGCGTACAAACACCTGGGAAGGGACAAGGAGAAACAGAAGGAATTGTTTTAGTCAATAAACCTATGAGAATACTACTCCACATATGTTGTGCGCCCTGTGCAGTGTATACCTTTAACATATTAAAAGAGAAAGGCAATGCTGTAGAGGGATTTTTTTATAATCCAAACATACATCCTTCGTCTGAATATATGAAAAGGAAGGAATCGGCTCAAGGGCTCTCTGAGTCCTTAGGGCTAAAGATCCGCATTTTTAGAGATTGCCGGTTCGAAGATTTTTTCAGGAAAGTCAACTTTCACGAAGAGGAGGGCAGGTGCCCCCTCTGCTGGTCGCTCAGGCTAAACAAGGCGGCTGAGTACGCAGCCAAAAACGGTTTTGACGGGTTTTCTACAACACTCCTGATCAGCCCCTATCAGGATCATGATAAGATAAGACAGATAGGGGAGGCTGCGGCAGAAAGGTATGCGGTAGAGTTTGTATATGAGGACTTCCGTAAGGGGTTTAGGGAGTCGCATACCATATCCAGGAAGATGGGGTTGTATCATCAGAACTACTGCGGCTGTCTATATAGCGAAAGGGAACGGTTCCTGAAGAGTTCATAAACCATGAAGAGATCCTTTAAGCTGATAATCATATTTGCTGTAATCCTCATGCCGCTGTCTGCTATGAGCGCCACAATAGAGGTTCCTGATAGTATCAGGGTGGTGGTTGCAGATGATATGCCTACCCTTGAACTGTCGGTAAGAGGCCGCTTTAGGGTGGTGACCGTTGAGACCCGCGAGCTCCTGCAAGAGGTGAAAAAGAGTGTTTTTCCTATAAAGGTCTCATCGGACGCCTACGGCATAAATCTCGGTAAGGACTATTTTAAGATCCACGCCATAGAGATAATGCCCGAAAGGGAACCGGCCATATCTATCGGCAAGAGGCTATACCGCGGCAGCCTGTTGATCATGAGGACAAAGGAAGGCTCATTGCGCGCTATAAATATTGTTGGCCTTGACGATTATCTAAAAGGCGTGCTCTATCATGAGATATCGCATCGCTGGCCAATGGAATCGATCAAGGCGCAGGCCATAGCATCCAGGACATTTGCGCTCTACCAGGCACAGCAGAACAGGACAAAAGATTACTATCTAAAGGCAGATATTAGTTCGCAGGTCTACGGCGGCGTCTATGGAGAAAGATACAGGACCAACAAGGCGGTAGATCAGCCCAGAGGCGAGGTCTTGACGTACAGAGGAAAGTTGCTGCCGGCATTTTTTCATGCTACCTGCGGAGGAAAAACCGAGAATGCCGCCCGCCTGTGGAATGTGAACCTCAGGCCCCTCAAGGGCACAAAGTGCCCTTTCTGTAAACATTCCCCGCATTTCTATTGGAGCAGGAGTATTTCGGTTTCGGATATAATAGAAAGGCTTAAGAAGAACGGTTACGAGGTTTCGGATATAATCTCAATAGATACAGGAAGAAGGGATCCCTCCGGTAGATTGATTGATTTGACGCTCGTAGGAAAAAAAGATAGCGTTGAGATAAGCGCAAAGCACTTCCGCCATTTTGTCGGGTCAGATGCCATACGAAGCGCGGATTTTGTAGTTTCTGTTAAGGGCGGCATAGCCAATTTCAGCGGCAAGGGCTGGGGCCATGGCGTTGGCTTGTGCCAGTGGGGCGCCTTTACAATGGGCAGGGAAGGTGAGGCCGCAGAGGAGATATTGAGACACTACTATCCCGGCTCAAAGCTAGTAAAGTTCAGACAGGCAGAGACCCCTTAAAAGATGAGACTTTCCGATTTTGATTATGATCTACCCAGGGAACTGATAGCCCAGCACCCCCTCCCGGAGCGCGATGCATCAAAACTCCTTGTCCTTCACAGAGATAGCGGCAGGTTAAAGGATAGCAGCTTTAAAGAGGTGCTCACATTTTTTAAAAAAGGCGACCTGCTTGTTTTAAACGATACGAAGGTGTTTAAGGCGCGGCTTCTGGGAAATAGGGAAGGCCTTGAGGGCAAAGTCGAGGTATTGCTCAGCGACAGAAGAGAGGATGATCTCTATGCCGCGTTATGCAAACCCTCCCGTAAGCTGAAGCAGGGCACAACGGTAGTGTTCGGAGACGGTCTGCTGAAGGCGGAGATCATTGGCATAGAGGGTGAATTCAGACTGCTTCGCTTTAAGGCCGAAGGCGACCTCACCGGCCTGTTGGAGAAGATAGGCAGGGTTCCTTTGCCGCCGTACATAAAGAGGGATGTGGCCGCAGAGGATGAGAACAGGTACCAGACGGTCTATGCAAAGAATACAGGTGCGATAGCAGCGCCGACAGCAGGTTTGCATTTTACAGATGATCTTATAAACGCGATCAAGGCCAAGGGTGTCGATATCGCCTATATCACGCTCCACGTGGGTTATGCCACCTTCAAGCCTGTTACGGAAGAAGATATCAGCAAGCACAAGATGCATAAAGAGTATTACAGTATTTCAGGGGAGGCGGCCGGTAAGGTGAACAATGCCAAAAGAAACAACAACAGGGTTATAGCTGTGGGCACGACCGCATGCCGTGCGCTGGAGGCCTCCGCTAAAGAGGAAGCCGCAGGCTGTGAGCTGAAGGCTGAAAGCTGCAAAACAGACCTTTTCATCTATCCAGGTTATAAATTTAAGATTACGGATGCGTTATTGACCAACTTTCACCTGCCCCACACCACACTGCTTATGCTCGTCTCTGCGTTTGCGGGGCGTGAGCATATATTGAGGGCATATCAAAAAGCCATAGACTTACGGTATCGTTTCTACAGTTATGGCGATGCAATGCTTGTCCTATGAGATAGGGGCGTTTTCGTACATCGTACTTCGTGCATCGTACTTTGGGGAAGAGAATGTATAAATTACTTAAACAAGATAAGGATTCAAAGGCGAGATTAGGAAGGCTTTTGACCGCACACGGCGAGGTGGATACACCGAATTTTATTCCGGTCGGGACGTCAGCCACTGTAAAGGCATTGACCCCGGAAGAGGTCAGAGGTGCGGGAACACAGATAATACTCTCCAATGCCTACCACCTACTGCTCAAGCCCGGAGCAGATGTCATCAGCAATGCCGGTGGCCTGCACAAGTTTATGAATTGGGATGGACCGATACTGACCGACAGCGGCGGCTATCAGGTCTTTTCGCTGGCGCCGCTCAGGAAGATCACCGATGATGGCGTTGAATTTCAGTCCCACATAGACGGCTCCAGGCACCTTATCACCCCGGAGTCTGTTGTGCGGTTTCAGCAGATCTTAGGCAGTGATATTATGATGGTCCTGGATGAGTGTGTCCACTATCCCTGCCAGAGGGATTATGCACAGCGCTCATTAAAACTGACCACAGACTGGGCCCGCCGCAGCAAGGCAGCATTTACAGATAGGTCCAGCTCCGAACTATTCGGCATAGTCCAGGGCGGGACCTATCTCGATCTGAGAAAGCAGGCCGTGGAGGAGCTCCTTGATATAGATTTCGACAGCTATGCCATAGGTGGTTTAAGTGTAGGCGAGCCGAGGGAACTCATGTACGATATATTAGAGTTTACAGTGCCGCTGCTGCCGGATGATAAGATCCACTATCTTATGGGTGTGGGTACGCCGCAGGACATCCTTGAGGCGGTTGATAGAGGTATAGATATCTTCGACTGTGTTGTGCCCACCAGAAATGGCAGGAATGGGACCGCCTTTACAGACAAGGGCAAGTTCTCTATCCGAAATGCCAGGTTCAAGGATGACCATAGCCCGGTTGACGAAGAGTGTGCCTGCCCCTGCTGCAAGAGTTACACGCGTTCCTATATTCACCACCTCTTTAATATAAATGAAATATTAGGACTAAGACTATTGTCGTTGCATAATCTCACATTTTATGCTAAACTAATGCGAAATATACGAGAGTCAATCAAGGAGTCAAGATTTCCCAGGTTTAAGAAAGAATTTCTTGCTTCTTACACACAAAAGCCCCTCGACTTCGCTCGGGACAATTCACCGAACAGTGTACGAGGGTAAATTGGAGGTATAAATGTTTGAGTCTATAGCATATGCAATGGGACAGACGCCGCAGGCGCAGGGACAGGGATCGCCAAGCCCGCTTCTTAGTTTTATGCCGCTTATTCTGATGTTTGCGATATTCTATTTTCTTCTGATAAGGCCGCAGCAGAAGAAACAGAAGGACCACAATGCTATGGTATCACAGCTTAAGAAGAACGATGAGGTTATAACAACAGGCGGTATCCACGGCACTGTGGTAAATGTAAAACCCACTACGTTTGTTGTCAGGGTCGATGATAATGTAAAGATAGAGGTCTCGAGGACGGCAGTATCCGGAGTAAAGAAGCAGACAGCCGGCGATTAACCAAAAGACCTGCCTGCCGGCCGGCAGGCTATATACGAAAACAAGGGAGCTTGAGAATGCACAAAAACCTTAAATGGAAGGTGCTTTTGATACTGGTTATTATAGGCCTATCCCTGTGGAGCCTTTGGCCGCCATTAAGTATCAAGGACAAAGCAGGTGACATCATAAGAGAGGGCAAGATAAACCTTGGCCTCGATCTTCAGGGCGGAATGCACCTGGTCATGAAGGTAGATACCTCCAAGCTATCACCTAAGGAGGCCGACGGTGCTCCTGAGCGGGCGCTTGAGGTTATCAGAAACAGGATAGACCAGTTTGGCGTAAAGGAGGTCTCTATAGCGGCGCAGGGCAAGGATGGAATCGTGGTCCAGCTTCCCGGTGTCACGGACAGGGACCGGGCGTTGGAGCTCATAGGCCAGACCGCGCTCCTTGAATTCAGGCTCGTATCATCTGATCCGGAAAAACTTAAAGAGGCCCTGTCGTCAAAGGTGCCCGAAGGTTATGAGCTGAAAGAGACCGAGGATGGCGAGAAGCTGATCCTGGAAGAGGCAGGAGAGGTCACGGGCGCAGACCTGGTAAACGCCATAGTCAAGTTTGACCAATCCGCCTTCAACCAGCCCATTGTCGGCATAACCTTTAATAAGGAAGGCGCAAGGAAGTTTGCGAAATTGACAGGTGAGAATACAGGCAGAAGGCTTGCCATTGTGCTCGATGGTGTTGTGAAGTCAGCGCCTGTTATAAAGGAGAGGATCCCCGGAGGCGAGGGCGTGATACAGGGAAGGTTTAGCCCGGAAGAGGCCAATGACCTCGCGATAGTCCTGCGTGCCGGTGCGCTTCCTGCCCCGGTCATGATAGAGGAAGAAAGGACCGTGGGCCCGCTGCTCGGCCGCGATTCTATTATAGGCGGTATCAGGGCCATAGCGATAGGCGCCTGCCTGGTCTTTCTTTTTATGATCATCTATTATCTTCTGGCCGGAGTGGTCGCGGTTATAGCGCTCGTCTTCAGCCTTATCATAATCCTGGGAGTTATGGGGTATTTTCATTTTACCCTGACACTGCCGGGCATAGCAGGCCTTATCCTGACTCTCGGCATGGCGGTCGATGCCAACGTCCTTATATATGAGAGGATAAGGGAGGAGCTTCGTTCCGGAAAGACCGTGCGCAGCGCGATAGCCACAGGCTACCAGAAGGCATTCAGCGCCATCATAGATTCAAATCTTACAACGCTGATAGCCGCGGTACTCCTGTTCCAGTTCGGGACAGGGCCTATCAGGGGCTTTGCCATGACCCTTACGATAGGTATATTTGCAAGCCTGTTTACATCGCTCTTTGTCACGCGCACGATATTCCAGCTGCTTTCGCTTTCTCCGAACTTTAAGACCATCAGGATGCTCAGATGGATCAAGGACACCAAGATAAACTTTATAGCAAAGAGAAAGGTATGCTACGGGATCTCCATATCCATTATACTTATAGGCCTTACCATCTTTACGATGCGCGGAGGCAAAAATTTTGGTGTGGACTTTACAGGAGGAACCCTGCAGCAGTTTCAATTTGAAAACCCGATAGACATTGCCAGGGTAAGGGGTTCGCTGCACAACCTGGGCGTAAAGGGCATATCCATACAGAGGCTCTCCGGAAACCGTGAGATACTCATAAGGACGCCGGAGGACACCCATGGCATGATCAATGATACACTGAAGAGCTCTTTTGAGGATAACAGCTATGAGCTCATGCGCATTGAGAAGGTAGGGCCTTCGGTGGGAAGGATGCTGCGCAAGAATGCCATACGCGCACTGCTGCTGGGGCTTTTGGGTATACTCGTATATATCGGATTCAGGTTTAAGCACTGGGAGTACGGCCTGGCCGGTGTAATAGCGCTCTTCCATGACGTCCTTATAGTAGTAGGGGCAATGGCTATAACGGGCAGGGAGTTTGACCTGACTGTTGTGGCGGCGATATTGACCGTAGCCGGTTATTCTATAAACGACACCGTTGTCATCTACGACAGGATACGTGAAAACGTAAGGCTCCTGAGAAAGATGACCTTTGTCGAGCTCATAAACCTGAGTGTAAACCAGACGCTGGCAAGGACCATATTTACTACGCTTACCACGCTCTTTACGGCATTTGCCCTGTTCTTTTATGGCGGGGTAGTACTGAATAATTTTGCCTTCTGTCTCATAATCGGGATTATATCCGGTATATATTCCACCATATTTATTGCCAGCCCGCTCCTGATACTCTGGCATGGGCGAAGAAAGTAAAAGGGGGACCCGTTCCCCGTTCTATATGAATACTCGTTCTCTCAGGATACGTAATATACTCATTGCGATACTGGCGCTGAACTGGCTTGTCGCCGCGGCAAAGATCATATACGGGTTTATGACAAAGTCGACAGCCATGAGCGCTGACGGGTTTCACTCCTTCGCAGACGGCGCCTCCAACATAATCGGCATCGTCGGTATATGGATCGCCTCCCAGCCAACAGACAAGGACCACCCCTACGGCCACAAGAAGTATGAGACCTTTGCGACGATAGTCATAGCAATGCTTCTGTTCCTGATCTCGTTTAACCTTATCAGGGGAGGCATAGTTCGCCTTTTTAATCCGGTCATACCCGATGTTACGGCCATCAGCTTTGTGGTCATGGCATTTACCATAATGATAAACTGTTTTGTCTTTGCCTATGAGCGCGGCAAGGCCAGGGAACTTGGAAGCGATATACTGAAGGCCGATTCGTTTCACACCAGAAGCGACATACTGGTCTCCGTGGCTGTGGTCTTTACCCTGCTTGCCGTAAAATCCGGCTTTCCGATGATAGATGCCATCGTCTCTATTGCCATAGCCCTGTTCATAGGCCATGGAGCCATTGAGATACTGAAAGAGTCCTCCGATGTGCTATGCGACCGTGCCGCCGGGATATCGGATGAACTAAAGGGCATAGTTGCAGGCATCGAAGGGGTCAAGGGCTGCCACAAGATAAGGGAAAGGGGGCGTCCCGATGATATCTATGTTGATCTGCATGTCCTTGTCGAGGGCAGCATGGATGTGGCCAAGGCTCACCAGCTGGCCAACACGATAGAAGAGGCCATTAAAGAAAAAATAACAGGGATCACCGATATAACCGTACATATAGAGCCCGACACAATAGATGAGAAAGATCTGGAAAGCTAAAGAAAAAGACCCATCCGCTCAAAAGAGATTATCAGAGACTCTCTTGATATCCCCCATAGTAGCCCAACTCCTCATCAACCGTAATATAGAGACTCCTGAGAAGGCAGAAGACTTCTTAAGGCCCAGCCTTTTGAATCTTCATGATGCCTTACTGATGAAGGATATGGCCCGTGCGGCCGCAAGGATAAAGAAGGCCATACACAAAAAAGAGAGGATAATGATCTATGGGGACTATGATGTCGACGGCATCTCAGCCACGGCACTGTTAAGCCTTATCTTTAAGGGCATGGGCTCGGATGTGAAGCACTACATACCGAACCGCCTCGAGGAAGGTTACGGCCTTAACAAGAAGGCCATAGTCAAGATCCATAAGAGCAAGATCGATCTTCTTATAACAGTCGACTGCGGTATCACCGCATGCGATGAGGTCAAGGAGCTGAACCGTCTTGGCATAGAGACGATCATAACAGACCACCACAATCCACGGCAGGACCTGCCCGAGGCATATGCCATAATAAACCCCTTACAGAAAGGCTGTGATTATCCGGACAAGAGCCTCTCAGGTGTCGGTGTTGCCTTTAAACTCGCATCTGCCCTGTTGGGCAGGGACAACAACTCGCTCTACGAGCATCTCGACCTTGTCTGTCTCGGCACGGTAGCGGATGTAGTGCCGCTTATCGGTGAGAATAGGATACTCGTAAAGAGCGGCCTCGATCAGCTCACCCATACTAAAAAGAAGGGCTTAAAGGCCCTTATAGAGAAGGCATATCTTAAAAGCAAGGATATAACATCGCATTATGTCGGCTTTATGCTGGGCCCGCGCATAAACGCCATGGGCAGGCTCGGCTCGCCCGAACTCTCCCTGCAGCTGCTTCTTACCGATAATGATGATGAGGCAAGGGAGCTGGCCCGTACACTCGATCGGGAAAACAGGAACCGCCAGAAGATGGAAGAGGCGGTCTTGAAACAGGCCCTCGCCAAGGTAGAGCGGGAGATGGATTTTAAAGAAAACCTGGTCATAGTCCTTGAGGATGAGGAATGGCACCATGGGGTTATAGGTATTGTCGCCTCAAGACTCGTGGATAGGTTCTACAGGCCCACGATAATGATGTCCACAACCGGCAATGAGACAAAGGGTTCCGCGCGCTCCATAAAGAACTTTCATCTCTTTGAGGCCTTGAGCGAGTGTTCGAACCTTCTAAAGACATATGGGGGCCATAAGTACGCGGCAGGGCTTTCTATGAGCAGGAATAGACTCCTCGATTTTAAGAAGAGGATAAATACCCTGGCCCGCGAAAGGATACTGCCTACGGATCTTATACCCGTTGTAAATATAGATGTTGAGATGCCCTTATCATCCCTTAGCAAGAAACTGCTTCTTGAGTTAGATGAGCTGAGCCCCTTTGGTTTGGGCAACCCCAAGCCGGTCTTCTCGTCCTGCGGCCTCAGCATACGAAGCCTCCCCAAGCTGTTAAGGCGGGATGGCATAAAGATGTGGGTAACAGACGGCAAGAAGACAGCAGAGGCCATAGGTTTTAAGATGGCAGATGCCCTGCCCAGCGATCCCCTGGGGCAGAAGGTGGATATAGCCTATGCCTGCAACCTGAATACTTACAAGGGGATCACCTCTATCCAGCTGCAATTGAAAGACTTACGTTTGTCAGAGAGCGGCAGCCCTCAAGCTGTTGCAGGCCTGCCTACCGGCAGGCAGGTAGGCACCCCCTCCTAAAAAGTGTTTGACAAAGCCCTTTTTTTAAGATAGAATACTACTTTGTAGTTCATGCGGCCTCTTTCTTTCGGGTTCTGCTAACCCAAGAAGGGGTAGAGAAGTTCACTCCAAAATTCCTTATGTGAGATCATGCAAAACCTTAACGAAATATTGAGTACTGCAGGGATGAAGGTTTTTCTGGCAACGGCCGTGTTTATAGCCCTGGTGCTGGCGGGTTTTATTATAAGGGCCATACTTATAAAATTTCTTCACAAGGCTACCTCCAGGACTCGGACGCAGATCGATGATCTTGTGCTCGAAACCGTAAAAGGGCCTTCAGCCCTTTGGGTTATAATTCCCGCTTTCTATTTTGCTTTACAGCTCCTTCCCGACCTTTCCAACCGCTGGGACCTTATTATAGACAGGTGCCTGTTGAGCCTTATTATACTATCTGTTACATGGGCCCTGGCGAACGGTGTCTCTAAGTTTTTGTCTGTATACGCCGGCAAGATCGTGCCCGCTCTGCCTGTTACAAACCTGACACGGAATTTTGTAAAGACCGCTATTCTCGCCATCGGCGTGATGATACTGCTGGATTCTCTCGGCGTCAAGATAACCACGCTTATAACGGCCATGGGCATAGGCAGCCTGGCTGTGGCCCTTGCGCTTCAGGATACACTCTCGAATTTCTTTGCCGGACTGCACATATTGATCGACAAGCCGGTCCAGGTAGGGCAGTTCGTAAAGCTGGATTCAGGCGATGAAGGGTATGTAGAACAGATAGGCTGGCGTTCCGTAAAGATACGTATGCTGCCGAACAATACGGTTGTAATACCCAACTCCAAGCTGGTAAACAGTGTCCTTACAAATTACTACTACCCGGAGAAAGAGCTGGCGGTTCTTGTGCAGGTGGGTGTCCACTATGACAGCGATCTCGAGCGGGTAGAGAGGGTGACTATCGAGGTGGCAAAGGAGGTCCTGCAGAAGGTAAAAGGCGGCGTACCGGAGTTTGATCCGTTTATAAGGTACCATACATTCGGGGATTTCAGCATAGACTTCACAGTTATATTAAGGGCAAAGGAGTTTGTCGACAACTACCTCGTAAAGCATGAATTCATAAAGGCCCTCCATAAGAGATATGGCAAAGAGGGCATTGAGATACCATTCCCCATAAGAACCATATACCAGGAAAAGTAGGCAAAGAGATGGCCTTTTCAAAGAGGGACCTTCAAAATACGGTAAAAGATATCTTAGGCGACAGGCTGCTTGTGATAGTCTCAAACCGCGAGCCCTACGTCCATGTGATGAGAGAGGGCAAGATTGAATGCAGCCGTCCTACGGGCGGCGCTGTCACTGCCCTGGACCCTGTCATGCGTGCCTGTGGCGGCGTATGGGTCGCTTTCGGATCCGGGAATGCGGACAAAAAGGTCGTCGATGACAAAGACCACGTAAAGGTTCCCCCGGATGAGAAGCTTTATAACCTGCGCAGGATCTGGCTGAGTAAAGAGGAGGAAGCGGGCTATTATTATGGTTTCTCCAACAGGGCCTTATGGCCGCTCTCACATATAGCCTATACGAGACCGGAGTTCCGCGCAGACGAGTGGAAGCACTACGTTGAGGTAAATAAGAAATTCGCGGATGCGGTAATGGAAGAAGTAGGCAAGAAAGAGGCCTTTGTCTGGGTGCAGGATTATCACCTCACCCTATTGCCGCAATTGCTTAAGGAAAAAAGACCCGATCTGATAGTATCCCATTTCTGGCATATACCCTGGCCAAATTCAGAGGTCTTTCGTATCTGCCCTAAGAAAAAAGAGATATTGAAGGGCCTGCTTGCCAATGATCTCCTGGGGTTTCATATACGTTATCATTGTGAGAACTTCCTTGATACAGTGGATAAGACGCTTGAGGCAAGGATAGACCGTGAGCGCTACTCTATAGTTTACAAGGGCCACGAGACGCTCATAAGGGCATTTCCGATAAGCGTGGATTTCAGCGCCCTATCCTCAAAAGCCAGTACCGGCGAGGTTGAAAAGGCTATGGTGCAGCTTAAAGGGGAATACGGCTTAAACAGCATAGACCACCTTATTTTTGGGCTCGACAGGATAGATTATACCAAGGGCATAGTCGAGAGGATCAGGGCCCTGGATAGATTCCTGGAGAAATACCCTAAGTATAGAGGTAAGATTGCTTTTGTGCAGATGGGCGATTTGAGCCGTATCCACCTTAAGGAGTATAAGGACTTAAACGATAAGATCAACGCCGTGGTAGAGGAGATAAACTGGAAGTACTCGACTGAAGATTGGGCGCCTATAATCATGGTGAGGCGCCATCTCTCATTCAAGGATATCCTGGCCTTTTACAGGCTTGCAGATATCTGCGTTGTCAGTTCCTTGCATGACGGCATGAATATTGTTGCCAAGGAGTATATATCTTCCCGTGTTGACGGTGACGGGACGCTGCTTTTGAGCCACTTCACAGGCGCAGCCCGCGAGCTGACAGATTCCCTATATATCAACCCATTTGATATAGATGAGTTTGCGGATAAGATAAAGCAGGCAATAGAGATGCCCAAGAAAGAGAGAAAGCAGCATATGGCTGCCCTGCGCGCTGTTGTTGAAGAAAAGAATATATACAAGTGGGCAGGCGATATTATTTCAGAATTCGGCAAGATCCACAATCATAAGTCAGAATAGATATTGAAAGCCCTACGTAACAACCTAACGAATATCCTGCAAAAGATAAGAAGATCCCCCCACATACTCTTATTTCTGGATTACGACGGCACATTGACCCCCATTGTAAAAAGGCCCGATATGGCTCAGCTCTCTACCGGCACAAGGGCCCTACTGAGAAGCCTCTCAAAGGATAAGGATGTCAGCCTCTCTGTGGTTAGCGGGCGGCCCTTAAACCAGATAAAGCGGCTCATAGGGTTAAAGAATATATACTATGCCGGCAATCATGGACTGGAGATAGAGGCCGGGGGCAAGGTCATTCTTATGCCTGAGGCCAAAAAGGTTCGGCTGATCATCAAGAGATTAAAGAAGTCCTTATCAGCCAGGCTGAAGACTATAAGCAATTATGAGATTGAGGACAAGGGCCCTATACTGTCTGTCCATTACAGGAGGGTCAATGGGGCTGATGTCCGCCTGCTCAAGGAGATATTCCGCAGGGAGACGGCTGCCTATATAAAGTCAGGAAAGATCAGTGTCTCAAAAGGCAAGAAGGTGCTCGAGATAAGACCGCCCCTTGGCTGGAACAAGGGTGACTATTGCCGATATCTTCTAAAGAAGCTTAAGGGCAGCGGCAAAAACAGTCCGCTTGCCGTATATATAGGTGATGATGTAACAGATGAGGATGCCTTTAAGGTATTGAGAAGAAAGGGTATTACCCTATTTGTAAGAGGCGAGAAGAGAAGTTCCTGCGCCGAATACTATGTCGATTCCCCCGGCGCAGTTAAGGCGTTTCTTGAGTTGATACTGAAAAGATAAAGGATGAGACTCTTTATAAACCGAAAAAAAGAGTGCCTCATCCTTTATCTTTTGGCTTTCTTTACCTTTCCGGACTTCAGGCACTTGACGCAGACCTTTATGGTCTTTGTTGCCTTGCCGACTATGGCTTTTACCTTGACAAGGTTGGGTAGAAAGCGCCGCTTGTTGGTGCGCACTATCTTTCTTCCAACGCCGCCTTTTTTCTTGGCCATACCGCGCCGGACTATGGATCTTCCGGCAACTGGGCCTTTTCCGCAGATGTCGCAGACCTTTGACATAATCGTTTAACCTCCTTGAGAATAATTGTGAATGTGCTATAATACCATAAATCATTGTGGCGAGGCAAGAGAAATAAAGTGGGCGGGCCTTGCGGGTAATCTCCGCAGGAGCGCCTTTTGAACTTAAAAGGCGTGGGGTATTTGTTCGTGGGCCCCTCCGCGTCCCCGCGAAAGCGGGGATCAGGATCCTCCCACTCACTAAATACCCCACACCTTTTTTCTCATCAGGTCCTGCTCAGATTGTCACAAGTCCTGCTAAAATAAGGCCTGCTCGGCTTATCACAGGGCCCGCGGGTATCACAGTTATATCGTCGTCGGATGAGGGTTAGGATGGATATTACAACAACCTCTGCGCAGTATATTAAAGGTGTAGGGCCGGACCGCTTGAAGCTCCTTAAGCGGCTCGGCATCTCTATGGTGAAGGACTGCCTCTGGTATTTTCCCAGGCGCTATGAGGACCGCAGCCAGCTAAAGCCTATATCAGAGCTTGTTGCGGATGAGTTTAAGACCATAAGGGCAAGGGTCGCCTCTTCCAGCGTATTCAGGACCAGGAAGGGCATGACGATCTTTCAGCTTACGGTTGCAGACGACACCGGAAAGATGAAGGCGCTCTGGTTTAATCAGCCATACCTCAAGAAGTACTTCAAAGACGGCGATACCGTCATCCTCTACGGAAGGGTACAGAAGGTCAAGGCCCTGCAGATAATTCATCCCGAGTATGAGATAATAAGAGGAGATGAGCCACAGGATGAGATCATACACACAGGAAGGATAGTCCCCATATACCCGCTCGTCTCCGGCGTAAACCAGAGGATGTTGAGGGGTATAATAAAGCACGCGGTCGAGCAGTACTCTTCCTATGCGGCAGATCCCATGCCCACCAAGATCCGCGCACGCCATAAGCTCCTGGATCTGAAGTCCGCAATCAAAAATATTCACTTTCCTGCTAACGAGAGACAAAAGGATGAGTCCAGGAGAAGGTTGGTCTTTGATGAGTTCTTTCTGCTGCAGTCAGCGCTGGCCCTCAGAAGATACAAGATGAAATCCGAGCCAAGGGGGAAGGCACACAAGTCCGAGGGAAGGTTAGAGGAGTTTTTGAAGGCCTTGCCTTTTGAATTTACCGATGCTCAAAAGAAGGCCATAGAGGATATAAAGAAGGATATGGCCTCGCCAAGGACCATGCACCGCCTGATACAGGGTGAGGTTGGTTCGGGCAAGACCGCGGTCTCGGCATACGCGTTGTTTCTTACCAATGCCAATGGACACCAGGGCGCTATTATGGTGCCTACCGAAATACTGGCGAGACAGCATTATCTGACACTCAGCGGCTTTTTTTCATCGCTGGGCATAAGGGTTGTGCTTCTTATCAATGCCCTGCCTAAGGATGAGAGGGAAGAGGCTCTTAAATTGATAGAGTCGGGCGAGGCCGATATAATAGTAGGCACACATACGCTTATTCAAAAGGGCATAAGGTTCAAGGACCTTGGACTTGTTATCGTGGATGAACAGCATAAGTTTGGCGTGGAGCAGCGCTCAGTCCTTAAATCAAAGACCGAAGACGCCGATATCATGGTAATGACCGCGACCCCTATTCCGCGCACAATGGCCATGACGCTATATGGCGATATGGACATCTCTGTCATAAATGAGCTTCCGCAGGGAAAGAGGGATGTGCAGACCCTCTGGGTGGAGAGCTCGGAACTTGATAATGTATATGATTTTTTGAAGGAACAGCTTGTTGAAGGAAGGCAGGCCTATATAGTCTACCCTGTCATAGAGGCCTCAAGCGCCTTTAAATCAGAAGGTGCGACGAAGATGCATGATGCCCTGAGCAAAGGCCCGTTCAAGGACTTCAAGGTGGCATTGATCCATGGCAGGTTGAGCGATGATGAAAAGACCGATATCATGAAGAGGTTTAAGAAGGGCAAGATAGATATACTCATTGCCACTACTATTATAGAGGTGGGCATAGATATACCCAATGCCTCTGTCATGGTCATCGAAAATGCACAGCGTTTCGGATTGAGCCAGCTGCACCAGTTAAGAGGAAGGATAGGCAGGGGCAAATTTAAGTCTTATTGCATCCTGGTATCCGATGCAGAGACAGAGGAGGCGCGTCAGAGGCTCGAGGTCATATCTAATACCGAAGATGGTTTTCAGATAGCGCAGGAAGACCTGAATATAAGGGGTCCAGGGGAGCTTTTCGGCAGCCGGCAGCACGGTGTGCCGCAGCTTCAGCTGGGCAATGTCATCACAGATGTCGATATTCTTGAGGCAGCACGCAAAGAGGCCTTTGCCATGATCGCCGAGGATCCGAATATGGCAGAAACTTGTCACAAGAAACTAAGGGAGATGCTCACAGAGAGCTTCAAGGATACCTTCCACCTCGGCTTGATAGGATAGCGACAAGACAGGTTCCCGAACAAGTTCTGGATCCCCCTACGCCCTATCATGCGGATTCTTCGGTGGGGCTACGGAGGACAGGCAGGTTCCCGAACAGATTGGTAAACGTCTCCAAAAATGAGAGTGATAGCGGGAAGATATAGAGGGTTGAGGATAACGGCGCCCGGGAGTATCAGGCCCACGAAGGACAATGTGAAAGAGGCGTTGTTTAATGTGCTGGCTGCTGATATCCGGGACGCGCGCGTGCTTGAGCTCTTTGCCGGATGCGGCGCCATTGGCATAGAAGCGTTGAGCAGGGGCGCCTCTTACGTATGCCTTGTCGACAGTTTAAGGGCCTCGACATCTTCGATAAGGAAGAATCTGGAGAGGTTGGATCCTGAAGATATCAAAAAGGCCGATGTCTTTACAAGAGATGTTATCTCCGCCATAAGGCTCTTTGGAAAAAGGCAGGAGAGGTTCGATATCATCTTTTTAGACCCTCCGTATTACAGAAACTGGCTAAAAAAGTGCTTGAAGAATATTAATATATATGATATACTCTCAAACTCAGGTCTCATCGTAGCCGAACATTCCAAGAAGGATAAGGCCCCTGAAAACCCCGAAGATCTTTTACTTGTGCGCCAGTTGACTTACGGCGATACTATACTAAGTATATATAAAAGGAGAGATACCGAGAAGCTCGGATAGGTGGGGTTTTTCCCTCACTGTGTTCGGGACCTCTCGCTGAGGGATCCCGAGCGGATGCGAGGGGTAACCCCACCAGCCAGCGGGACTAGAAAGTCCCGCCTATCCAGGTTTTGTCACAGCAAAGGAGAGATGCCGATGCCAAATAAGGCGATATATGCCGGAAGTTTTGACCCCATCACCTATGGCCATATAGATCTCATCAAAAGGGCGTTAAAGATATTCGACAAGGTCGTGGTAGCCGTTGCCGACAACACCTCAAAAGAAGAGCTCTTTACGATAAAGGAGCGCGTTGCCCTTATAAAGAAGTCCACCGCTGATTTGAAAAAGGTGGAGGTCGATAGCTTCAAGGGCCTGGCAGTGGATTATGTAAAGAGCAGGGGTTCCCGCACCATAATACGCGGCATCAGGATGCTCTCCGATTTCGAATACGAATTCCAGATGGCGCTTACCAACAGGCAGCTTAGCAAGGATGTTGAGACCATGTTTCTTATGCCGAATGAATCCTACTCCTACCTGTCATCGAAACTCATTAAAGAGGCGGTTTCTCTCGGGGCAAATGTTGGTTCTTTCGTTCCGCCATCCGTGGAAAAGGCGCTAAGAAAGAAGTTATTGAAAAAATAGAAAGGCACTATGCATGTTACGGGTAATTGCTGAGATCAGGGAAAAGGCAAAGGGCGCTGACGCAAAGATAGTATTGCCGGAAGGCGAGGATATAAGGGTCCTCAAGGCGGTGGATTATATGAATCGTGAAGGGCTGGTGGATACTATACTTCTGGGCAGCAAGGAGAAGATAGCTGCCCTCTCCGCACAAAATAACCTCAAGTTGGATGGATCCGAGATAATAGAGCCTTCGTCATCAGAACATCTCCAGGATTATAGCCAGAAGTTATACGAGGTTCGCAAGGCCAAAGGCATGAGCCTTGATGAGGCGAAGAAGCTCCTTACTGAGAAGCCCGTATATTTTGCCGCCATGCTGGTAAATGAAAAAAGAGCAGATGGTTTTGTAGGCGGGGCTGTCCACACGACAAGGGATGTTGCGCGTTCCGCGCTTTACTGTATTGGCCTCGACCCCAGGGCCGGTACGATGTCGAGCTCCTTTATCATGGTCATGGATGACGATTCCTTTGGCGAGCAGGGCATACTGATATTTGCAGATTGCGCCATAGTACCAAAGCCTTCACCAAAACAACTCTGCAATATCGCCATATCAGCGAGCGATCTGATGCAGGCCCTCTTTAAGACCCAGCCCCGTATAGCGGTCTTAAGCTTTTCTACCAAAGGCAGCGGCGCAACGCCCGACACAGAGAACCTGCTGAAGGCGGTTGAAAAGGTCAGGGAGCTTCGCCCGGACCTGCTCATAGACGGTGAACTTCAGGGTGATGCGGCATTGATACCCGAGGTTGCCAAGAGAAAATCTCCGGGCAGCCCCATAGGCGGCCGGGCAAACATTCTTATATTTCCAAATCTTGAAGCCGGCAATATCGCATACAAACTTACCCAGAGGCTGGCGAAGACACGTGCATTAGGCCCGCTGCTTCACGGTGTTCTTGCGCCCTGCAGTGACCTTTCAAGGGGATGCAGTGCCGATGATGTTATAGACGTGGTCTGTGTAACAGCGCTGAGATGTGCCCACACGAAGGCCTAAAGGAAAGGCACGCCATTATGAAGATCCTTGTTATAAACAGTGGTTCATCCAGCATCAAGTATCAACTCTTCGATATGAAGTCTTCCCGCTCCCTGTGCAAAGGGGTGGTTGATAGGATCGGCTCCCGAAGGAGCAGCCTCACCCACCAGAAGGGTAACAAAAAACCCGTACAGATAGAGGTCAAGGCACCGGAGCACCAGCGGGCCATGGAAGACATATTTGCCATACTCACAGATCCGAAGTTTGGCGTCATAAAGTCTCATCGTGAGATCTTTGGCATAGGCCACCGCGTAGTACACGGGGCCGAGGTATTCACCGAGCCCACGATTATCGACAAAAGGGTTATAAGGACTATAGAGAGGTTTAATGAGCTGGCGCCGCTGCATAACCCGCCGGCGCTTCTGGGCATAAAGGCATCACGCAATTTTGTCAGCAACATACCGCAGGTTGCTGTATTCGATACGGCATTCCATGAAACAATGCCGCCAAAGGCATATATCTACGGGATTCCATACAGTTTTTATAAACAGCTTAAGGTGAGGAGATACGGTTTTCACGGGACAAGCCACAAGTTTGTGGCGCATCAGGCCGCCAAAAAGCTCAGGCGCGACATAAGGGGCCTTAAGATAATCACCTGCCACCTTGGAAACGGCTGCAGTATAGCCGCTGTCCATAACGGCAGATCAGTAGATACGAGCATGGGCTTTACGCCCCTGGAGGGCCTATTGATGGGTACACGCTGCGGCGACATCGACCCGGCAGCGGTCCTTTATATGATGGAGAAGAAGGGTTTAAACACAACGCAAATGAACGATCTCTTAAACAAAAAGAGCGGCCTGTTGGGCATATCCGGTGTAAGCAACGACATGAGGGATGTACTAAAATCCGCCAGGAAAAGTGATAAGCGCTCAAAGGCTGCCATTGAGCTCTTCATATATCGAATTGAGAAGTATATAGGCGCATATACTGCCGCCATGGATGGCCTGGATGCAGTGGTCCTGACAGCGGGCATAGGCGAGCATTCCCATTATATAAAGAAGAGGATCTCAGAAGGCATGAATCAGTTTTTGAAGAGGTTCAAGGCGCGCATACTGGTAATTCCTACCGACGAAGAACTTATGATAGCCCGCGACACAGCCTCTGTTATACGGGCCCTTAAGAGATGAAGATATTCGTCAATGAGATATTGCCGGAAGGCATGGATCTGGAGGAGAAGATGGGTCCGTCTGTGCTGGATCTTGAAACAGATCAGATCCACTTTACAGATGGCCTGGATATCAAGGCGCACATAGAGAAGGATAAGGATATCGTTACAGTCGACTGCAGCGCCAAGGGCGTGGAGAAGCGCACATGCAGCAGGTGCCTTTCTGAATTCAGCGCGTCGATTGATAAGCGTATGAATTTTATATTTCAACTGGAGGGCGAACGCACCATAGAGCTGGATGATAAGATCAAGGATGAGGTGATCCTCGATCACCCCATCAGGATGTTGTGTAAACCGGATTGTAAAGGCCTCTGCGCCCTGTGTGGTAAGAACCTAAGCAGCGCCCTTTGTAAATGCAAGGAGTGATTATCCAATGTCAAAGATAGGAATAATAGGCGGAAGCGGGCTATACGAGATAGAAGGCTTGAAGGATGCTAAATGGGTAAAGGTCGATACGCCGTTTGGTGAGCCGTCGGATGAGTACATGATCGCGGAATTATCCGGCAGGGAGGTCGTATTCCTTCCGCGGCATGGCAGAGGCCACAGGATCATGCCCTCAGAGCTGAACTACCCCGCCAATATTTACGGCATGAAGAAATTGGGTGTTGAGACGATAGTGTCGGTCTCTGCCGTGGGCAGCTTCAGGGAAGAGATAAAGCCGCTCGATATACTCATACCTGACCAGTTTGTGGACAGGACAAACCAGTCCAGAAAGACGACCTTCTTCGGCGGCGGTATAGTGACGCACATAAGTTTTTCGCAGCCGACCTGTCCGGCGCTCTCCAAGGCGCTCTATGATACAGGAAAGTCTTTCGGCCTGGATATGCATCTCGGCGGGACTTATCTCAACATGGAGGGTCCTGCCTTTTCAACTAAGGCGGAGTCCGAGTTGCACAAGAGCTGGGGCATGGATGTTATCGGCATGACCAATATGCCCGAGGCGCGTTGTGCCAGAGAGGCTGAGATATGCTATGCGACCATGGCGATGATCACCGATTATGACTGTTGGCACCAGGAGATGGCGCACGTGGATATAGGGATGATAATACAGAACCTCATGAAGAACGCCGACAATGCCAAGAAGATCCTGACAAAGGTTATAGCGGGCCTGGATGAAAGAAGAGACTGTGTGTGTGCAAGCGCGCTGGAGAATGCGATTATCACAAGGCCGGAATTTATACCGGATGATGTGAAGAAGAAGCTCGATCTTATTATCGGCAAATATATTAAATAAAATCTCCACAAAATTTACGCGACCACAGGAAGCGTAAATTTTAGGGTGGAGATTTTATCCCGAGGAGACGACGAATAGGAGTCTCCGAGGGAACTAAAGTTTGAGATTGCTTCGCTCGCGGAATTTACCCTCCGTAGCTTCAGCGAAGGAGGGCTCACTCGCAATGACGGACGTTAAATATGAGCTATAAAGAGACCTTAAATCTACCCAAGACCGATTTTCCGATGAAGGCAAACCTTCCGCAGAGGGAGCCTGATACGGAAAAGTTCTGGCAGGGCATGGATATATATGCCAGGATAATAGAGTCCAGGCCTGATGATAAGAGATATACCCTGCACGACGGGCCGCCCTATGCAAACGGCCACATACACATAGGCCATGCCCTTAATAAGACACTCAAGGATATTGTTATCAAATATAAGACCATGCGCGGCTTTAGGGCAGCCTATATACCAGGTTGGGACTGCCACGGCCTTCCGGTAGAGCATCAGCTTCTAAAGAAACTCAAGATAAGGAAAGAGCAGATAGGGCAGGCGGAGTTTAGAAAAAGCGCACACGATTACGCGATGGGTTTTGTGGATATCCAGAGAGAAGAGTTTGAAAGGCTGGGTGTCTTTGCTGATTGGCAGAGGCCGTACTTGACACTCGATAAGGCCTACGAGGAGAGTATCATAAGGTCTTTTGGCAAGCTGGTAGAGGCCGGCTATATCTACAAGGGTCTTAAGCCTGTAAACTATTGCTACAGGTGTGAGACAGCTCTTGCAGAGGCAGAGGTCGAGTATGAGGACCATACCTCTCCGTCTGTATATGTGAAGTTTAAGCTTAAGAGTGGTTGCCAGCTTACAGATGATGCATACATGCTCATCTGGACGACCACGCCATGGACACTGATTGCAAACGTGGCAATAGCTGTTCATCCTGATTCTGAATATGCGAAGATAGAGACTACTGCAGGCAACCTTATCCTGGCCAAATCGCTTTTGGATCAAGTGGCTGAGGCATCGGCAATAGATGATTATAAGGTCCTGGATGTTGTAAAGGGCAAGGAGCTTGAAGGCGCAGCCTATGAACATCCGTTTGGGCTCAGAGAGGGCAAGGTAGTCCTTGCCGACTATGTCTCCATGGAAGAGGGGACAGGCTGTGTGCATACTGCCCCGGGCCATGGTCAGGATGATTATGCAACCGGACTTAAGTATAAACTGGATGTGGTTATGCCTGTTGATGGAAAGGGCAATTTTACAGAAGAGGCCGCAGAGTTTAAGGGCATGAATGTGCATAAGGCCAATCCCGTTATCATAGATAAGTTAAAACAGCTTAAGGCCTTGTTGCACTCGGATTCTCTCACACATTCCTACCCGCACTGCTGGAGGTGCAAGAGCCCGATAATCTTCAGGGCCACAGAGCAGTGGTTTATGTCCGTTGACCATAACGGCTTGAGAAAGAAGGTGCTCGGTGAGATAGAAAAGGTAAGGTGGGTTCCTTCTCAGGGGCAGGAGAGGATATCCTCAATGGTAGAGGGCCGTCCCGACTGGTGCCTTTCGAGGCAGAGGTACTGGGGTGTGCCTATACCCGTGTTGTTGTGCAAGAAATGCGACAAGCCGATTGCGGATAGTAAATTTATTAGCCATTTTGCCGATATCGTCAAGGAGAAGGGATGCGATGCCTGGTTTACAATGGAGATGGCAGAACTCCTGCCCAAAGGTTATAGATGTCCGCATTGCAGCGGCAGTGAGTTTGAAAGGGGCAGGGACATACTGGATGTATGGTTTGAATCAGGCGTCAGCCATCAGGCAGTTGTAAAGGGCCGCGAAGAACTCTCATTTCCGGCGGACTTATACCTTGAAGGCAGCGATCAGCACCGCGGGTGGTTTCAGTCAGCGCTCATAACATCCATGGCGATAGATGGTGAATCGGCGTTTAAGTCTGTGCTTACGCATGGTTTTGTTGTGGACGGTGAAGGAAGAAAGATGTCCAAGTCTCTTGGCAATGTCCTGGCGCCTCAGGATATAATAAAGCATTACGGCGCCGATATTCTGAGATTATGGGTCGCCTCGTCCGATTACAAGGATGATGTGCGCATATCCGATAAGATCCTTGCGCGGCTGACTGAGGCATACCGCAAGATACGAAACACAGGCAGGTTCATATTGGGCAACCTCTATGATTTTGATCCAGAGCGCGATGCCGTCGATTACGAAAAGCTGCTGGAGGTCGACAAGTGGGCGGTTTCGAGGGCACACAGCCTGCTCAAGGATATAGCCGGCCTCTATGAGGGGTTTCAATTCCATAAGATCTATCATGCACTCTATGGTTTTTGCATAACAGACATGTCGAATTTTTATCTGGATGTAGTAAAGGACAGGCTATATATATCAAAGTCTGATTCGCTCGAGCGGCGCTCCTGCCAGACAGCGATGCATGAGATATTGAAGGTCATCATCAATGCCATAGCGCCCATACTCGTATTTACCGCAGAAGAGATGTGGCAGAATATGCCGCGTGATAAGCAGATGCCTGAGAGCGTTCACCTGAGCGCCTGGCCTGATGCGGAGAGCCTTAAGTCCGATAAGGCCCTCGAGGCGAAGTGGCAGGGCTTTATCGAGATCAGGGATGCCGTGCTAAAAGTCCTTGAACTCAAGCGCGGTTCTGGTATAATAGGCAGCTCTTTAGAGGCAAAAGTCATTATATACACCGAATCGGATGAGATCTACGCTTCCCTTAAGGATTATGAGCAACAGCTGTCCGCGCTCTTTATAGTTTCACAGGCGCTTCTTTTGAAAGAGAAGGCCCCTGCCGATGCGCTTGGGAGCGAGGATCTATCCGGGGTCTTTGTCAAGGTAGATAAGGCAGACGGCGAAAAATGCCCGCGTTGCTGGAACTACAGCCCGTCTGTGACTAAGGATGTATGCCAGAGGTGCCAGGAAGCATTAAGACCTTAATGAAAGGAGATTCACACTAAATGGACAGAAAGAAGAAAGAGAAACTCAAAAATATATTATCCAAGAAAAGAGACGATCTTGTAGAAAAGATAAAGCATATCAGGCAGGATGCACTTGGCCAGTCACAGAGAGAGGCCTCCGGAGACCTTTCCGGATATGCATTCGATATGGCAGATGTGGCCAGTGATAATTTCGAGCGCGAGATAGCACTGGGGCTTGCTGCAAATGAGCAGGAACTGCTCTATCAGATAGATGATGCGCTGAAGCGCCTGAAGGATAAGGACTTCGGCAAATGCCAGACCTGCAGCAAGGTCATAACATTGAAACGCTTAAGCGCGGTTCCTTATGCCCAGTTATGCATATCTTGCCAGAAGCAAGAGGATAAGTTGTCCAAGGAATAACCAGAGCAAGGCAAGCGTGCCATTTTTAATCCTTTCTGTCATAATAGTTGCCCTAGATCGTATTCTTAAGTTCGTTATATTTAAGAACTTTTGCATAGGTTCTTCATCGCCCCTCATAAAGGGCATCCTCTATATTACCCCTACTTATAATAAAGGCGCGGCATTCGGCCTTTTTCGGGAGAGCGCGCCTTGTCTGTTTATAGCGGCTTCGGTTATTGCAATAGTCTTTATATTGTTCATTATCCTGGTCAAGAGGCCCGGATCCGTGCTTCTGTCTCTGGGGTCTTGCCTTATACTTGCCGGAGCCTGCGGCAACCTTATCGACCGTATCGCCTACGGGCATGTTCTGGATTTTATAGACTTTAAGGTCTGGCCTGTGTTTAATATAGCAGACTCGGCCATAACCATCGGCACAGTTTTAGTCTTGTTCTATCTGGTTGTAACCAAAAGAAAAACCTAACAACCTAACAACCTAACAAGCTAACCAGCTAAAAAAATGTATCCAGTCCTATTCTCCATGGGTCGCATAACAGTCTATTCTTACGGGGCCATGCTTGCGCTTGCCTTTATCCTGACAGCGCTCCTTGCCTCCAAGAGGTCAAGGGTCTTCAATATACCAGAGGAGTCTGTAGGCAATCTGGTCTTTGTGCTTCTTGTTGCCGGCTTAGTCGGTGCGCGGGCGCTCTATGTCCTGCTAAATGCAACCTATTTTAGCAGGCATCCTGTAGAGGTGCTCTTTATAAATAGAGGAGGCCTTGTTTTTTACGGCGGGTTTATATCAGCGCTGGCAGCAGGGTTTATATTTGCCAGGATCCATAAGATGCCGATCCTGGACACGATGGATCTCCTGGCGCCGTTTGTAGCATTGGGCCATGCCATCGGCAGGATAGGCTGTTTTTTGAATGGATGTTGCTACGGCAAGCCGACATCGTCAGGCCTGGGCATCGTCTTCCCTTATAGCGATACGGCAATATATCCAACGCAGCTCTTTTCTTCAGCAGGACTCTTCATTATATTCATAGCGCTCTTTTTTATGCAGGGAAGGAGAAGGTTCAAGGGCGAGATATTCTCACTCTACCTCATCTCCTACGGGGCCCTCAGGTTCCTACTCGAGTTTTTACGAGGAGACGTTGAACCGCTGATCTTGTGGTTTGGCACAGGCCAGCTTATAAGCATCGGCCTTGTAGCCGCCGGCCTGTGGCTCTACGCTATAACCAAAAGACAACCATGAAAGAAATCATAAAAACAAAACCAGGTGATGAGGGTAAAAGGCTCGACACCTTTCTTGCGGAGAGCCTCAAGGGGATCTGCTCGCGCAGCCAGATAAAACGGCTCATCAAGGAAGGCAGGGTTTCGGTCGATGGAAAGTCGAGAAAGGTCCACTACCCTGTAAAGGCCTCGCAGACCATCGATGTCCTTATGCCGGAAGATCGAAAGCCAAAAGTTTTGGCCGAGAAGATATCCATCGATGTTGTCTATGAAGACGATGATATACTGGTGGTCAATAAGGCCTCAGGCATAGTTGTCCACCCTGCAGCAGGAAATCCCGAGCATACCCTTGTCAATGCGCTGCTGTTTCATACAAAGGGCAAACTCTCACACCTTGACGGCCCAAGGCCCGGAATCGTCCACAGGCTTGACAAGGAGGTCTCCGGCCTCATGGTCGTTGCCAAGACAGACAGCGCGTATACGGTCCTGGTCGATGGGTTTAAGAACAGGACGATAAGCAGGAGATATATAGCCTTTGTCAAGGACAGTCCGCCGCAGGATAACGGTGTAATATCCTTCCCGATAGGAAGGGCATTGAGGGACAGGAAGAAGATGGCGGTGAGGTTTCATAACTCCAAAGAAGCAATAACGAGATATAAGGTATTAAAGAGATTTAAGGAGTATACGAAACTTGAGCTGAGCCTTGAGACCGGCAGGACACACCAGATAAGGGTCCATGCCTCCTACATGGGCTGTCCTATTATAGGCGATACCAAGTATGGGGGCGGGCGGTTCAAAAGGATAGCCCTGTATGCTGCCGGACTTACCCTAAAGCACCCGTGCACCGGGGAACAACTCAAATTTGCGGTCGAGATACCCGAAGAACTGAAGAGTTTAGACAGAGGATGAAAACTTGTTTGGGGATATAGGCCTTGCGGTTAATCTTCGCGGGACCGCTTCACGAATTTAAAAGGTGTGGGGTATTTGTTCGTGGGCCCCTCCGCCCGGTGTGGATCCTCCCACTCACTAAACACCCCACACCTTTTTTCTTATCAATCCCCACATGCATTGATTTCCAGCTGCGATACGTGTCGTTTGCTTATGGCATTGCGGAGTAGCGCCTAAGAAATTTTTCGGCAAATGTCTGCAAGGGCTTACGGCGAGCGAATGGCGTAAACAGCATTCATATACGTATAGAAGGGTAAACCCAAATGCGCGAGCCGTAAACCGTAGCAGACGGCGAAAAATTTCAGCGCTATGGAGTAATGGCATAAGCATGGTCACGTAGCGGAGATTGTCCACAAGCCCTGTATCTATTGTATTGTTACCATTTTTAAAAATAGAACCTGGCCCTATTTTACAGTTGACTTATGTTTGTTTTGCAAATATACTATTACTTAATAACATTATGGATGCATAAACGATGAAGAATATAATAAATATATTACTTATAGCAGTCCTTTTGGCGGCAATAGGCGCTTCGGCATGGCTTTTTATGCAGAAGGAGACTGAGAAGTCCCGTCGCATCCAGACCGAGGAGAAGCTCTGGCAGGAGAAGGTGAGCAAGAAGAAGAGCGCCAAGGATCTCTCTGCCGCAGAGAAGGAGAGAGACTATCTTCAGAAGAAGATCGCCCAATCCAAGGAAGCAGCGGCCGCCCTTGAGGCAGAGCTCGTAAGAAACAAGAAGCAGGTAAAAACGATCAGTGATAAGATCAGCCAGATCAACAGCAATACATCACAGTCTAAGGCAAAAGCTGAGCAGACAAAAAAGAATATAGAGCTGCTTTCAAATAATATCTCCGAGGTTGCCAGTGGTGCGGTAGGCATAAAAGAGCAGTTTACAATGCTGCAGAAGACAAAGGCCGCCCTCAAGAAGCATCTTGCCTCATACCGTAAAGATAAGAAGAGAGAGAGTGTAGCGGCGGAGGCTGGTCTTGAGGGGATCCAGCAGGGTATCATACCCCTCAGGCCTATTTTGACAGGTGAGATCCTGACTATCAACAATGAGTTTAATTTTATAGTTGTGGATCTTGGCAGCGATGACGGCACGGAAGAAGGTATGATCCTCGATATCGTACGGGATGATGGCATATTGGGTCAGGCCAAGGTTGAAACAGTAAGGACGAATATTTCAGCTGCTGCCCTGTCTGACAAGGAGCTGATCACCAAGATCAGGTCAGGGGATAAGGTTGTAACTTCTCAAGGCGCTCTATTAGCCCCCGAAACAACCGAATAGCGCAAAGATAGGATACGAGAAACAGGATGAAGAAGATTTTTCTTATCATAGGGATACTTTTAATAGCTGCCGCAGTGGCGAGCTCTGCGATGTTTTTTAATCAGAGACAGCAGGAGCTGGACAGGATCCGTTCCCTTGAGGCGGAGATAAAGGTGGCCTTCTCAGAGAGGATGTCGCTGGTAAAAAAGATTAAGCAGATAGAAACGTTAAGGCAGAAGCATGCCAAGGAGTTGAGCGGTCTCGGCGATAAGGTGAAATCCTTAAAGTCTGATATATCAGAGATGGAACAGTTAAAAGGAAAGCTTGCAAAGGAGTCTTCTACAAGAGAGATAACGCTCAGGGACATGAACAAAAGATTGAGAAGGCTTATGAGCAAGGAATCTGAGTTAAAGACACAGCTCGATGCCGTAAAGTCCGATTACGAAAAACTGAGCCAGGATACAGAAGCTGCGCGCGAAGAGAAGCTGGCGCTCGAAGAAGAGATAAAATCCAGAACAAAGCTGCCCCGGGAGAAGAAAGGGGTGGAGCTTAAGAGGATCGTGGTCAAGCTGCCCCCGCCTATTGAGACGAGGGTCCTCGATGTCAACAAAGAGCACAATTTTGTAATCATCGCCTTAGGCACAAAGAACAACATCAAAAACGGCGATATGTTCGGTATCTATAAGGGGAATGAGTTGATAGCAAAGGCGGTTGCAGAGAATGTGTACGAGGAGATGTCCAGCATAACGGTTCTTAACGAATGGCTGGACGCGCCTATTTCGCCTGACGACACAGTCAGGCTCTTAAACCCCTAGTGATCTTCCTCACGCCACAAGACCTATTTTGCCAATGTCCACTATACAGGTAACAGATATATCCGGTCTGCGCGGCAGGGTTTCCCTGCCGGGCGACAAATCAATATCCCACCGCGCTGTTATGATATCATCTATTGCGGAGGGCAAGAGCTCTGTCTCAAACCTACTGGATGGGCTGGATTGCCGGGCCACCATAGATGCATTCAGCAACATGGGTATAGTTATAACGCAGGGCAGCGATAAGGCCTATACCATAGAAGGTAAAGGCCTGAGGGGCTTGACAGAACCGAGGTCTGACCTCTACCTGGGAAACTCAGGCACGACGATGCGTCTTCTGCTTGGCATGTTGGCCGGTTCAGGATTCAGGGCCGTCCTTTGCGGCGACGATTCGCTATCTAAGAGGCCGATGAAGAGGGTGACCTCTCCCCTAAGGCTTATGGGCGCTAAGATAGAAGGCGGCGATGACGGGAATCTAGCGCCTCTCATCATAAATCCGGGCAGGCTAGGGCCGATAGAATACGACTCCCCAGTTGCAAGCGCCCAGGTAAAGTCTGCCATACTTCTTGCAGGACTATATGCAGATGGTACAACAAAGGTTACGGAGCCGTATAGATCGAGAGACCATACCGAGAGGATGCTGAGGCTCTTCGGGGCAGATGTAACACAGGAACGCTTATCCGCATCGGTACGGGGACTGGATGATTCAAATCTCACTTCACAGCGAATAGTTGTGCCAGGCGATATATCATCTGCGGCATTCTTCATAACATTGGGCATTATGGCCGATGATTCGGAGATAATCCTCACTTCTTGCGGAATAAATCCCACGCGCACGGGTATATTAACAGTAGTGGAGAGAATGGGTGCGGATGTGGAATTGACAAACCAAAATAATGGTTTTGAGCCATATGCGGATATTGTGATAAAGAGCTCGTCCCTTAAGGCGACCAAGGTTACAGAGGATGAGGTCCCGCTTTTGATAGATGAGATACCTCTTATCGCATTGCTTGGGACCGCTGCAGAGGGTACCACTGTTATAGAAGGCTGCGGCGAACTTAGGGTCAAGGAGACGGACAGGGTCAATTCTATTGTCACAAACCTTAAGGCCATGGGTGCTGATATTGAGAGCGAGGGCGATAGCATCATCATCAAGGGCCCGTGCAGGTTAAAGGGTGCCTCTGCCGAAAGTTTCGGCGATCATCGCACTGCCATGATGATGGTTATAGCAGGTTCTGTGGCAGAAGGTACTACTACGGTTAACGATACAGAATGCATAGCAACATCATTTCCGGATTTTATGGATACCTTACGATGCCTAATTCCTTAGATCAGCGAAATATATTTATGACAGGAGCCACGGGCTTTTTTGGCTCAAGGCTTCTTAAGGTTATATTGGACAGCAGTCAATCCCACCTTTTTCTTTTAATCAGACCCAGGAAGAAGCAGACCTCTATCCCAAGGCTCAAATCTGCGCTTTCGGGCATAACCTCCGATGCCAGGATAGAAGATTACCTGAAAAGGATCACTATCGTAGAGGGGGACATTGCCAAAGAAGGCCTTGGCATGGACGGGGATAGGCTCAAGGAGATCGCTAAAGACATCGATCTCATATATCATCTGGCAGCAGATGTAAATATTGGCAACTCTGACGAGGGCATCAGGGTGGTAAATGCCTACGGCACGCAGAATGTGCTTGAATTCGCGTCTATGTGCAAGACATATGGCAGACTGAAGAAGCTCTGCCACGTAAGTACAGCCTATGTAGTCGGCACCAAGGGCAAAAGCGACATTGTATTTCGCGAAGATGATCTTGCGATATCGCAAGGTTTCAATAACACCTACGAAGAGAGCAAATACGAAGCAGAACTTGCTGTAAATGATTACAGGAAGAAGGGCCTTGCCGTTGATATCTACAGGCCTTCTATCCTGACAGATTCCATTCCTGTCGTGGATTATGAGTTTTTGAGCGGGCTATTTCGCCCTTTCCATTTTATAATATCCGGCACCTTTGATAAGATACCGGTATACGGCAATACGAAGTTTAACGTTGTTTCCGCGGAGGATGCTGCAAAGGCCGTATCGCTTATATCATTATCAACAAACGGAAAGGGCCGCAACTATCATATCGTAAATAATTCAGAGCTCCCCTTTGACCACGCGCTCGACATAGCGCAAGAGGTCTTTGAGCTAAAAAGGCCTGCCCGGGTGCCACTGGAGGATTTTGATATGAATAGTCTGACAGGCATACAGAGGCAGATGGTAGGGCCGTTTATACCGTATTTTAATTTTAAAGCGCGATTTGATTCCAGGAATGCCGATAAGGTATTAAAGGATAAGGGGTTTTGCTACAATTCATTGAGGGATGATGAGGTCCGCTCGGTATTTAAGTATATGAGAGAGAGGATGGCACAACACAGATATGTATCCGTTTGATATAGTAATAGGGTCTTTCAACATAGGCAGCTACGACATATTCTATTTTGCGGCGTTTGCCGTTCTTGTTGTACTTGCCCTCATTCTTTTAGATAAGGACTCCCTGCTGAACAGGCGGCAGGTCATAGGGGCGTGTGCGGTAATGATATCATTTGCAGTCTTAGGGGCGGCTTTTGTGCATATCCTGTTGAAGACCGGGGCATACAGTGGCAAAGGCCCGATTGAGATATTATCTACCGCAGGCCAGGCTTTTCTGGGAGGGGCATTATTTGGGTTTTTGTCTATTTATATATATTGCAGGTATTCGAAGATCAGCTTTCTCTATATGGCGGATTATATCATACCTTTCGCTGGGATCCACCGCCTGATAGGTAGGATAGGATGTCTTTTGACAGGCTGCTGCCATGGCACTGCCTCGGACCTCCCATGGGCAGTATATGCAGGCGATGGCATACTTCGCCAACCGACCCAGGCCTATATGATGATACTGGGCCTGTCTATATTTGTCGCGGGGAGATTATACTACAAGAAGTTGCGCGATGTACCCGGGGCTATATTCTTTTCAGCAATAATAATGTATGGGGTCGGCCGCTTCTTTGTTGAGTTCTTCAGGGTAGACAGCCCTGCGCTGCTTGGCTCATTAAAACTTTCACAATTCGTTTTATTTCTTATAGTTATATATGGGGCAATAGGGCTATACAGGGTATGTAAAAGGGGTGTTCAGAAGGCAGGCCTTATCAGTCAGCTAAGGGGCATGTTTCTGTCGTTTGCAGCAACCCTTGTAATTTCTGCCGTAGTTATACTGGCAATACTCACCTTTGTGCCAAAGTCAAATTTTCCCGGAGAGATAATAATAGGCAAAGGCGATGCAGCCGGGGTAAGCGGGCAAGAAACTACCTTTATCTCAACCTTCAGGACAAAGGCGCGGGAATATGCATCAAAGGCAGAGATCCGAAGCGCCCTGGAGGCATACAGAATTGACAATGGCCAATACCCCACAGAGAAACAGGGGCTTAAGGCGCTATTGGTGAAGCCCGATACAGGGCCGCTGCCGCAGAATTGGAGCGGGCCGTATACAAATAAGCCATTCAATGATGAGAAGGGCAGGCCCTATAAATACACGGTAAACGGAGAAGGCCCCGCATCCTTTTGCACCATCTCCACCAACTAATCTGGAGACGTCTACCGATCCAAGCACGAACCTGTCCAGAATTTGTTCGGGAACCTGTCTTAAAAAATCACACAAGCCTTCATTATTGTCCGTAGCAGAAAAAGACAAGACAGGTTCGTGCTTGGAAACAGGACAGGTTCGTGCTCAGCTTGGTAGACGTCTCCAAATTCTTATAGACGTCTCCAAATTCTTACAAATTCTTAATATGAGAAGACTTGCGATAGTGAATTCAGAGTGTCTGGGGAGGCTCAGGAAGAGAGAGGCGTCTTCGCTTATCGAGGCCTTGAAGAAGAGGCTTGGGGCCGAGGTCCGCATGAGTGAGTATCCAGGCGCTGTCTCTGATATTGTAAAGGATGCGAGCGGTTTTGATACTATCATATCGGCAGGCGGAGACGGCACCACGTTTGAGATAGTAAATGGCGTGGAGATCGGAAGGCAGACCTTTGGCATACTGCCTATAGGTACCGGCAACAGCCTGTCGCATGATCTGGGTATAAGCTCTGTAGAAGGCGCGCTTGAGGCAATAGAAAGAGAAGAGACCAGAGATGTAGATCTGGTAGAGGTGCGCTTTAAGAACAATGATACCCAAGACCGCAGGTATATGGTTGTAACAGCAGGCATAGGTTTTTTTGCGGATGTGGCAAAAAGCGCCAATGCCATGTTTAAGAGGATAGGAAAGAGGTGCTACGCCGCAGCGGCATTCTACCATTCCATCAAGAGAGAGAGAATGATGGCCGAGGTTTCTCTAAACGGGCACTCACCTTGTGGGATGGAGTTTACAGATCTACTCATCAATAATACAACCCACATAGCATATATGCCTGTATGCCGGGAGGCCTCTTTTTCAGATGGAAACTTCAATGTGTGGGTTAGCAAGATGGGTGCCATCGGCCAGCTCATGTGGAATATTGGTATATTGACAAAGACCTATTTCTATTACCCCGGTTCAAAACACTGCCTTAACAGGATGAAGATAGCGATGCATAAGCCCTGCAATCTGATGCTTGACGGCGAGTTTCTTGGCCAGATAACAGAGGCAGAATTCCTCATCTCAAAACATAAATTACCCGTTCTCTGTTAGCCAAAAAGACGCAAAATCCCCTTCACAAACCGTCTCATCCCTATATATTACATATACTGCAATGAGACCGTTTCACCCCTCCCGGAGCCCTTTAGTATCAATAGGTTATGACCTCACCAATTACGTTTTAGGCAACCGTAAATGTATGCAAGAATTGATTTGGTGAAGCCATAACCCTATGTGGCACAAGGCCCACGGAAGGGGTAAAACGGTCCCTTTTTGCAAAAGGGAAAAAGTGTAAAAAAGACACCTTGACCCCTTGACTATTATAGAGTTATTAGGCATACTTATAGTGAGGTTAGAAGGCAAGCATAAGGGGGGAAGGAGATGATTCATTCCACAGTAGTTTTCAGTAGTTCTTCAGTTTATACCCCTACAAAAATAGACCAGAATCACCTTAGGAGCCAGAACCAGTTTACTTTGGTCTCAAAATTAAAGACTTTAGAAAAGTTCGTATTGACTTTCGAAAAGTTTTATGAAATATGTAAAATAAGTGGAATAATCGTGCGCTATAAGTGTTATATATAATGGGAGCGGAAAAAAGGCGCTAATTATGGAAAGACACCGAAGTACATATAGCAGGACATTTAAGACTATCTCGTGGATAGTCATAGTTACATTTATGTGGCAGCAGCTTGCCTATGCCGGCGCAGCTGACATTGAAAGAAGGCAGCGTGAAAGGACCAGCGAGAAGCAGGGCTTTAGCGCTATCGAATTTATAAAGGCCTTAAAGCAGGAACAGCAGCATGTCCAGCAGAAGGCCGTCATAGAGCACGAGAGGATGAAGTCCCTCAACCAGGCTACCTATGACATGAAGTCCCACCTCTTTGCCACCATGTACTCAAGCTACCAGCAGGTAAGCGCACTCCTCAAGCAGATCGAAAAAGCCAGAGACCTCATTCATAGAGCTTCAAAGACATATGTCCTCTTCCCCGAGGATGAGAACGGTAAGCAGAAAAAAATAGAGTTCTTCAGAGGTAATGTCGTGGCCATATACGATGAGAGGGTCGAGGATGCAGGCCGCGTTTACTACAGAGATACCTATGACATGAAGTACAACGATAGGGCGCTTCTCGTAGAGTATACCTCAAGGACCAGGGATGAGTACGGCGGCATAAGCGAGGTCCATTGGTATGATGCCGAGTATACAGCGGATTCCCTCTGGTATGCTGATGAGGATACCAACGCCGACAAAAAGCTCATCACATACAAGACCAGCGAGCGCTTCTACAGCATTGCGACCGGCACCTGGCAGGAGATCGGAGAGTTCACCCATAAGAGATCAAATATTAACTACGACTCAAATAACAACCCGGAGAGCTATACCGAGCTGGTCTACGATGAAGACGGAAATGTTGCATACAGGATAGAGGCTTCGGAGTGCATATATGACATGCAGACAGGCGAGCTTATAAGCTACTTCCGCAAGGTATATGATACAGATAACAACCAGACGGAAGAGGGTTACGTATATAGCGAATTGGGCATCGATGCCTACAAGGATGCCTACAGCACGGTCATGACAGACAGCCAGATCGACGTATCCGGCAGGATGGCATCTTTTGTAGAAGAGAGCAGGGACCAGGATGGCAACCTTGTTTATACCGTAACAAGGACAGATATAACATATGATGAAGACGGAAATGTAACAGGCTTCCATGAGGTCAAGACCAGGGCAGATGGTGATACAGTCTATGACGCTGATTTCACCGTGACCCTGACAGAGACACTGGAGGATGGGAAGATCAAGACAGAGGCGAGCTCTTCCATGACAGATGGCAGGATATGGAAGGTCAGTGAGATCAGAAACAGCCAGATGGAGCTGACCGACTATCAGAGCGAATGGGTGAGTGAGAGTGGCACCATCTACAGGACCTACACCATATACGATGATGACGGTGATATCCTGAGGAATATATATACGGTCATAGCGGAGAACGGTCAGCTTACAGAGACAGAGATCAACTACATATACCAGGGCCAGGGCGCAGACAAGAAACTCCTGCAGACCGTATCAGAGAGATCCAGCTACAGGACAAACGGCGATGTCTCAAGGAGAGAGATCACAAGGCGCTATGACGCGCAGGAGAGGATCACCGAATATGCCATAATATATACAAATCCTGACACAACATCCTGGGTCGATACACACACCTATACCTATGCCCAGGGAGAGGGTCAGGCAGAGGTAACATTCCGCACAAGGCACAGGGAATACTACGATAATACCCAGGACCCCAGCGAGCTGACATCACAGGATTGGTCATTTAGCAGGACCACAAAGGATGCAGATGGCAAGATAATAGCCACAGAGCAGACAAGGGTGGATAAGGACGGCAGGGTTGAGAAGACATTGACCTCAAGGGAATATTTAGAAGGTTCATACCAGATGAGATCCTCGGTCTCTATGATAAACATATACGAAGAAGGCCAGGATGTAATCGAATATATTATTCGCAACCAGGATATAGCTAACTACACCTACACAGACCCGGATTCAAAGACCAGGCTCAACATCACCAAAAATCAGTACAATGAAGATGGCCGCGCAAC
>JABMQS010000117.1 GCA_013202525.1 Candidatus Omnitrophota bacterium | reverse complement strand
TTGATGTCTACAGCAAGTCTCTTTATGATCTTTCTCTTATCTCTTGTCTTCTTCATTATCTTTTGTTAGCCGGTATATCTATATCTCCTCGCCCGGCTTGACCTTTCTTATAAGTAACGGGTATCTGACCTTTAGTTCGCCGTCCAGGAGCACCTCTACCGCATACTCCCCGGCAGTCTGAAAATGTATATTATTAAACCGGGCCACTATGCGGTGCTTGGCCTTGAGGTCCGGCAGACTGAACTCTGTCTCATCATCCTCTATGAGCTTGACATTGTCAACGGTGACTATCCTGGTGTGCTGTTTAAATGTGCCTATCCCACTGCACCAGCAGTTCATCACGTACAGGGTCGGGTGGCGCACAGGAAAAGAGCTTGCGCCTATCGCCTCGAAGAGCCCTATTAGTATAAACTTGCCGTTCTCCTCCCGCCTTATATCATCGCAGAGAATCGAAAACAGCAGTGTCGGTTGAATGCGTGTATCGTCCATGTCTCTTCTACTCCTTATTGTGGCCATTATATCACAAGCCCCATCGCCAAAACAAGCCCAAACTGGACCAGCCATGAGAACGATTTTACAGATTGCGATTAGGCCTTGTAGGTAATCACCAATGGGCAGGATGTAACGGCTACATTTTGCTTTACTTATGCGCATAGGCGTATATAATATAGAACTATGTACAAAGAATACTTTGGGCTAAGGGAAAACCCCTTTAATGTCACAAGTGACCCACACTTTCTCTATCTGAGCAAGAGGCATAAAGAGGCCTTCTCTTCGCTGGTCTACGGCATAAAAGAACGCAAGGGTTTTATCGAGATCACCGGCGAGATAGGAACCGGGAAGACCACGCTCTGCCGCGCCCTGCTAAATGAGCTCAGCCCCGATACAAAGACCGCCTTTATACTCAACCCGCGCCTTCCTGAGGTCCAGTTCCTGCAGGCAATACTGGACGATTACGGCATAAACGTAACGAGCGGCGTGAAGCTTGATATGATTAAAGGGCTTAATGAATTTCTTATCGAACAGCTCGCATCAGGCAACAATGTTGTACTCATCATAGACGAGGCGCAGAACCTGAGGAATGAGATGCTGGAGGAAGTGCGGCTCCTCTCCAACCTGGAGACCGAAAAGGAGAAGCTCTTTCAGATAGTCCTTGTAGGACAGCCGGAGCTGAAGAAGAAACTGGCCTCTCCTGATCTCTCCCAGCTGAAACAGAGGATCGGGATAAGATACCATATACTTCCCCTTAAGGAAGCGGATATTAACGGTTATATACAACACCGCCTAAAGATAGCGGGCAGTAAGGGTAATGTCGCCTTTACTGAAGACGCCATTGTTGAGATATTTAACTATTCAACAGGTGTGCCCAGATTGATAAACATCGTCTGCGACAGGGCGATGCTCCTTGGTTATGTCAAGGAGCTTAAGACCTTTGACAGAAACACGATAAAGATGGCGATCGCTGAGATCGAGGACAAGGTAGTCTGACAACCAAAAGGATTTCCGCAAACAGATGAGCATAATAAACGACGCCTTAAAAAAAGCACGCGAAGACAGGGACAAGAATTTATCCGAGCCGCAGGATCAGCAAAACCTAAACGGGACAGAGCCCAAGGAAGACACTCAAAATAAAGAGGCTCCGAAATGGAGCATTGCTAGAAGCCTTGGCCTCCACGCTGATAAGAAGATCCTGCTGCGCAACATAGCATTTGTTGTGATCGTCGGTATCCTTGCCTCATATTGGTTTGCCACAAAGAAAAAGCCCCAAACAGGAGAACCCGTGTCACAGCAACCCGCCACTGCGCAACCTACCGCATCGGCAGCCAAAGAACCTGCTAAGCCTGCATTCTCACCCCCTTCCGCTACCAAACAAAAGGAACAGCCGCAAGCGCCACCAGTAACACTGGATCCGGCTGATTTTACCGTTACCGGAATCGTCTATGGAGACGGGGCACCAATGACAATAATAAACGGCGGGGTTTACGAAGTTGGTGATGAGATAAGCGGTGCAAAGGTATTAAAGGCAGAAAACGATACGGTGGTCCTTCAAAAAGGAAATCAACGGATAATACTGACGGTGGAATAAGGGTTTAACTTCTCTTCAATATGCTGGCAAAAACCTTCACAACATCCGGGTCAAACTGAGTGCCGGCACACTTCTTGAGTTCCTTAATCGCAACCTTCATAGGCAGTGCCTTGCGATAAGGCCTGTCAGAGGTCATGGCTTCATAGGCATCCGCGACTGATATAATCCTCGCTTCAATGGGTATGTCCCTGCCCTTTAACCCTTCGACATAACCTTTGCCATCGTAACGTTCATGCTCATGATAAACGATAGGTATTATCTTCTTGAGCCGCGGTATGTGCCTCAATATCTTCACAGCGAATACAGGGTGTTTTTTGATGACGGTAAATTCCCTCTCAGTCAACTTTCCGGGTTTAAGCAGTATCCTGTCGGGTATACCGATCTTTCCTATATCATGGAGCATGCTGGCACACCTTATGTTGCTGATCTGCTCATGTGACAGCTTAAGTTGCTTGCCTATGGCGGTCGAGTACCTGCCTACTCTCTCTGAGTGGCCTTGCGTATAATGGTCGCGCGTATCAAGGGCTGAAGCGAGTGATACGATACTTCCTATATAATAATCCTGGAGTTCCTCTATGAGCCGGCAGTTGCTTATAGCCGCGCCTGCCTCATAGGCCAGTATCATAAGAAGCTCAACATCCTCGTCGTCAAAAAACGGCTTATTTTGGTGTTTACCCAGATTGAGGACACCTATTACGCGCCCATGAGCTATGATCGGTATGCTGACCGCAGAGGCGAGGCTCAGTCCTCGCATATAACGCTTTGTGGAAGGCTCTATCTTCTGCCCCTCATTTATTATGATGGGTATACCTGTCTTTGCTACCCTGCCCGCTATACCAGTGCCTACTCTCTGCACGGTATTTGCGATGATCTTTCTGGGTATGGATTTTGATGCCTTTATATAGAGATAGCCGTCTTTGTCTACAAGCATGAGTGATGCCCTGTCAGGGTTGCTCTCCTGCATAGCAGCCTCCAGTATCATGCGGCAGAGCTTATCAATATCATGAATAGATATTAACTTCTTTCCATACTTCATCAGGCTCTCCAGCCTGCCAAAATCCCTCTTTCTAAAAACCTTGCAGAGATGCCGCACATTCTTATCTATCTCAAGATTCAGGATATCCTTTATGCTATTGAGCATCTTACCGTCATGCCTGTAGGCGCGGTTGAGTAAGCCCTCCATAATACTGCGTAAAATAAGCAGTCCGTGGGTTGTATCTTCAGCGGTATTGGCGCTGAGATAATCCTTTAAGACGAGCCGCTCCAGGACAGCAGCGCATCGGTGTTTTGTGGGTCTTTCGATATCAGATACCAGCGCGCCTAAAAATTTTCGCATACCGCGAGAATGCGTCCTTGCGGATATCATCTGCTTTAACCTGCGATGACCCAGTACCTTGAATATCTGAGAAGACCATTCCTTGGTTATATAAGGAGTATTCTTTTTCAGGAAAAGAGCCAGTTCTTTACGCATTTTCTTCGTATTGTTGGCCATGGTCATTTAGGCATATTTGCGATGAAGCTATCGCCTATGCCCTCCTTTGTTTTTAGCCCGGT
>JABMQS010000003.1 GCA_013202525.1 Candidatus Omnitrophota bacterium | reverse complement strand
TTCTTGTGTTGGTTTTTGTTCAGGCTCGGGCGTTGGTTCCGGCTCTGGCTCAGGTGTTGGCTCTGGTGTAGGCTCAGGTTCTGGCTCTGGTGTTAACTCAGGCTCGGGCGTTGGTTCAGGCTCTGGCTCAACAGGTACTTCAGGTTCTGATATTGGCTCTGGTGCAGGCTCCGGCTCTTCATCAATCTCCGGTTCTGAAAGATACTCTACCTTGGGCTTCTCTGGTTCTTTCGGCTTTTCTGGTTCCGGCGTTGGTTCCGGTTCAGGTTCCAGCCCTTCTACCGGTTTCTCAGGCTCCGGTCCTGGCTCTGGTTCTGTTTCCTCCGGCGGCGGCGGTAATTCTATAGCTGGCGCCGGTGGGCCTGCCTGACCGGCAGGCAGGCCTTCATCGGGCGGGCCTTTTTCTTCAGGCGGCGGCCCCTCATCAGGCGGCGGGCCATCATCCTCCGGCTCTTCACCTTCTTCTATAACTATATCCTGTGCCTTCCTACCAAAGACATTGCTCCTCACAAAAACAAGGGTCTCTTCAAGTCCAAGGTAGAATGTAGGTATCACTATTAAAGACAAAAACGTCGATACAGCCAGTCCGCCTATGACCGCTATTGCCATCGGCTGCTGCAGCTCTGCCCCTTCGTTAAGCGCCAATGCCAGGGGCAACAGTGCCAATATAGTAGTAAGCGCTGTCATGACAATAGGCCTGAGCCGCCTCTTGCTTGCAAGGATCAGCGCATCGAATGCCGAAAAACCCTCTCTCCTTAATATATTGGTATAGTCTATAAGGACAATTCCATTGTTTACAACGATGCCTCCCAGGATAATAATACCCAGCATCGCCATTACACTAAGAGGCGTATGCGTCAACAACAGTATCAGTATAACGCCTATCACAGACAACGGGATAGTAAACATTATCACAAACGGCTGCCACAATGATTCGAACTGTGACGCCATGATCATAAAGACAAGCACTATCGACAGTATCAATGCCATGCGCAGGCTTGAGAAGGACTCCTCTATCTGCTCCCTCTCTCCTGTAAGCTCCGCGGAATATCCTGAGGAGAGTTTGAGGCCCTTTAGTATAAGCGCTACCTTATCGGCAACCTCGTTAAAGGACCTTTTGAATATATTGGCGGTGACAACAACGATCCTCTCCTGATCCTGCCTCTTTATCTCGCTGGGGCCCTTGCCTATACTAAAATAGCCGACCTCGGCCAACGGGACATGTATCCCGAGCGGGGAGCGCAAAGTCAACCTTCGCACCTTTGCCATATTCTGGCGGTCGTCTTCTTCGAGGCGTACCCTTACATCGATCTCCTCGCCCTCTTTCTTAAACTTGGTCGCCAGGTAACCCTTTATCGCGGTCTGAGCAGTAAGGGCTATATCGCTTGTCGTCAGGTTATAGGTATTGGCCTTCTCCTTGAAGATGTTTATCTTGACCTCGGGCGCAGGCTCTATAAGGCTGTCCCTTACACTGTATATGCCGGGTATCTGCTTTAGCTTGGCCTCTATATCAGCGGTCGCCTTACGCAGCTTCCTGAAATCATGACCCTTGATCTCAATGACTACCGGCGCCCCTGCCTGAAAAGCGGATGCAAATGGGCTCTCCTGTAATATATATTCTACCCGTGCTCCATACAGGTTCTCATTCTTTAAGCCTTCTTTCAGCCTCTGTAATACCTCTGCGGTGGATATGTCGCGATATTCTTCACCGCTCTTGCCCAACCTTGCCATGGGCTTGAGATTGACGATGATCTGGCCCTGGTTTGGCCCCATGGTCTCAAGAAGCGCTGTGCCTTTTTTCTCCTTGGTCGAACCGATATTTACGGTGACACTCTTTACCTCGGGCATGTCGAAGAGGTATGACTCTATATCCCGCGCCACCTTATCTGAGACCTCGAGCCTGGCACCCGGAGCAAGGTTTACCTTTATGATAAACTGCCCCTGGTCCACCTTTGGCAGAAATTCAACATCTAGTGCCGGGATGAGCGAACAGACCCCTATAAAGACCGCAACCACAAGGGTCAGGCATATAAGTTTATGGCGCAGGAAAAAAACCAGCACGCCCTCTGTAAGCTTCTGCAGAAATCCTATGAAGACGCCGGAGGCACTGCTGTCCTTCTCCTGGTCCTTGTCTTTAAGTACCGAGGCCTGTGTCGAGCTTAAGATGGGTATCAATGTCAATGCCACAAGCAGGGATGCCAGCAGTGAGAATGTGACTGTAAATGCCAGCTCCTTGAAAAGCTGTCCTGCGATGCCGACGACAAATACCATGGGCAAAAAGACCGCTATAGTGGTAAGGGTAGAACCTGTGATGGCCCCGCTTACTTCATTGGCGCCATATACGCTCGCCTCCTTATGAGGCCTCTTTTCCTCTTGGCGGTGCCTGTATATGTTTTCGATAACCACGATACCGTTATCGACCAGCATACCTATGCCGAGCGCCAGGCCGCCGAGTGATATCATATTCATGGTTATGCCGCTGAAATACATCAGCGAGAATACGGCCATTATGGATATGGGTATATTGAGCGCTACTATGGCCGCGTTTCTGAAACTGCCCAGGAAGAACAACAACACCAGAAAGGCCAGGAGGCCGCCCTGCAGGGCCGCGTCCCTTACACCGTTGATGGCCGACTTTACGAATGCAGACTGGTCATAAACTATATCGATATCTATATCTTTGGACAGAGACTTGCGCAGGCGGGACACTATGTGCCTCACGTTGTTTGCTACATTGAGGGTATTGGTATCGGCCTGCTTCTGTATGGAGACGGATATATTGTCCTGATCGTTATAGCGGGATATGGACGTCCTATCCTTAAAGGTCTCTCTAACGACGGCTATATCCCTGATCTGTATAAGGCGTTTGTGGGGTATAGCGCTCTCCTGCTTCTCCTTCATGTCTTCGGGCCCGTATTCAGGAAACTCGCTCTGCTCGGTCCTGTCATCTATGCCGACCACAACGTCGCCTATCTCGCTCACCACACTAAACTCACCCATGGTCCTTATAAGGTACTCGTAGAAACTCTCCTCTATAGTACCGGCAGGATAATTCAGGTTTGCCTTGCTTATGCCCTCCACTACCTCGTTTAAAGCCAGCTGCTTCGACATGAGCTTATCCTGGTCTATCTCGACCAGGATCTCCGGGCTGATGCCTCCTGTTATATTACAGGATGCCACGCCGTCTGCCTTCTCCACTTCATTCTTGATGATCTTTTTTACTATGCGCTGGAGTTCACCGGGAGAGGTCTTTGTGGCTGTGATATTGAGGACCATAAGGGGCAGTTCAAACGGATTGAACTTCATGACGATGGGGTCGTCTGAACCGCGGGGGAGGCTCTCTTTTATAAGGTCTATCTTTTCGCGGACACCGAGGGCCGCAAAATCCATGTTGGTGCCCCAGGTAAATTCCGCGATGACCAGGGAGGTCTCTTCCTTGGAGCTTGAGCTTATGCGCCGGACACCGCTTACAGTACCTACCGCCTCCTCGACCGGCTTGGTAACGAGGATCTCCATCTCCTCGGGGGCGGCGTCTTTATAGAAGGTAACGACGCTAAGCTGGGGATAGGTTATGGGAGGGTATAACTCCTGCGGCAGTCTGGTCCAGGATATAAAACCAAACAGCACTATACCCAAAAGAAACATTATGACCGTAACCGGCCTTTTTACTGAAAAATTTGGTAACATGGTTTTCTAGAATGCTGCTTCTTGGACCTCAATAACGTCGACCTTTACATTGTCCTTAAGTTCTGCCATAGCCTCCGAGACCGATTGCTCGCCTTCGCGCAGGCCGTCTGTTATCTCTGTATAGTCTGTGGAGACATAGCCTATCTTGACAGGCCTTATCTTTGCGATGTTGTCCCCTGTCACTATGTAGACGGAATCGAGCACTCCGTCGTTATTTATATCATATACGCAGGAAGAGGGCACCTTGATGGTATTCTTCTTCTCGTAGACCGAGATCCAGATCCTGGCAAACATGCCCGGAAGGAGTGTGCCCTTGGGGTTATCGTTCTTTATCCTTACCTTGACCGTAAGGGTGCGTGATTTTCCCTCAATGATCGGCGCCACATTATTGATCTTTCCCTCAAAATCGACGCCCGGATAGGCATCGACATTGACCTTGACCTTCTGTCCCAGCGCCACCCTGCTTATATCCTTCTCTATAATACCCATCTCCACCATCACGGTGCCTACGTCGTAGAGCGAGGTCACCTTTATGTTGGAGTTTACAAACTCGCCCACCTCGACATCCCTGGTCCCCATAACAGCATCTGTGGGTGAATAGAGATAGGTCTTATCGAGCTCAGACAAAGCAAACTCAACCTCTTTCTTCGCCGAGGCGACCTGCGTCTTTACGCTCTCAAACTCTATGCGCACCTCTTCCAGCTTTGGCTCTATGATAATACCCTGGTCATAAAGCTGCTGGTGCATCTCAAGCTTCTTCCTGGCGGCCATCTTTGCCACCTCCTGGGTCTTCATTTTACTCTTGGCGTATTCGAGCTTGAGAAGGGCATCCTTCTGGTTGAGCGTTGCCAGGATGTCACCTTTTCTGATAAGGTCACCCTCGAAGAAGTTTATGGAATCGACAATGCCGTTTACCTGGAACCGCAATTCGATCTCGCGATCCCCTCTGATCGTACCCATACCCGGCAGGATATCTACAAAATCGCCCCTTGCCACGCGATATGTCCTGACGGTTACCAGCTCCTCGATCGCGGTCTCCTCCGGCGTTATGAGATCCTCCTCTTTGGGCTTTCCGAGTTTCAGTTTTTCCATAATCTTTGACTTGCTGATCTTGTCTATGCTGTCAGCGAGCTTCGGACTAAACCTCGGGCCCAGGCCAAAGACAACGGCTGCAATAAAGATCAACAACAAAATAAGTATAATAAGGCGCTTTGATATAAGCCTCTTCTGGTAACGCTTCTTGATGGCTGGTTTCCTGGGAGGCGGGGTCGGCTCGGATGGGCCTTCGCCGGCCGGTTCTTCCGGAGGCGGCTCAATATCTCCGGGCCCTGCCGGAGATGCGGGGCTTTCTTTCTTCTTCTCAGAGAAAGGCAGCAGGCTGCCAAGTGCCTGTAGTATGTTGGGCTTCTTTGCTGTTGCAGGCTTTTGGGCAGAAGATATCCTGGGTGCATCTTCCTCAGGCCCTGACGCAGGCGTCTCGGCCTCCGGGGCTGTTGTTTCACCCTCCGGCGGCGCAGACTCCTCCTTTTGTTTCTTTTTCCCAAGGGAAGCCAGCATGTCCATAAGTGGCTGCAGCGGGTTTGGTTTTTTGGCAGCAACCTTTTCTTCCGGCTCCTGCCTGGCGTCTTCCTTAGGCTGGCCATTAGCCGGATCTTTTGCCTTGCCGTTTTTGGGATCGAGGCTCTCTTTCATCTTAGAGAACCCCACCGGTTTTTTCTTAAATCCAAAACCGAAAGCACTCATTAGTTTCCTCCTCGCATTTATTCTATATTAAAGTAATCTTTAATACCGACAGCCTTGTTCAGCTTGGCTAAAGAGAGATTATAATCGGAAAGGGCCTTGATATACACAGACCTCTCGTCTGCAAGTTTTATCATGGCCTCAAGTAGTTGCGACTGAAGCGCCTCGTTTAAGCCTGCCCGTGCCCTTGCTACCTTCAGGCTCTCTTCCTGAAACTTTACCTTTTCAAGGGAGTTCCTGACCTGAATAATCGCTTCTTGATAGGTATAATATGCCTCTTTGACCTCAAGCGCTATCTGCCGCCTGGCCTCTATCAGGTCGTTCTCCGCCCTCTGCTTGTTTACCTTTGCTTCCTGGACGTCCGCGGCTATGGCCATGCCGTCAAGAATCGCAAATGAACCTTCATGGGACTTTGCCGCGGTCCTGTCCGTCTCACCCACCTTTACGCTTGTCTTGTCCTGTGTAAACGCGTAAGAAGCTGTATTGCCCCAGAACGGTTTGCTTACCTTGACACCTATATTCCAGGCATCCTGCAGATTATCAGGCTCGGTATCATAATGTGAACCCGACTTTCCGTAAAAACCTGTCAGATCTATCTTAAAATTATCCTTGCCCTTTGCTATCTTCTCGCCGTATTCGCCCGCCTCCACCAGCAGCTTATTTACGGCTATATCCGGCTGGTTCTTGTAAGCAAGGCCGAGGCACTTATCCAGATTCACATCCAGTATCTTAAACTGGAGCTCTGTATCTATCTCGCTTAAATCCATGGCTTCATCAGCCAAATCCAGATTCATGGCCTGCCGCAGCTTAAACCTGGCCAGCGCGAGGTCCCTTTCTGCGGTGGCAAGCTGAAATTTTATCTGGGTATAACGGGATTCTACGTTTAGTATCTCAAGCTTCGTGCTGAGGCCGGACTTATACCTGATGCGCGCAATATGCAGGACCTTCCCAGCCTCTTTCATGAGCTGCTCCTGCAGACTGATATTCATAACCGCTGTGACAGCGCTGAAATAGGCCTCGGCTACCTTGTAGTCAAGGTCTGTCTTTATCTTATCATACCTTATATTTGCAAGCTTCAGGTTTACCTTGGTCTGCTTGTATGTATTAAAGAGCCTGCCGCCCTGATATATCGCCTGCTCACCCTGCACGCCGTACGTCTCTTCTATAAAATCCACAGTTAAAACGTCACCGGTGGTATGGGTGCCTTGTATCTTTACCCCGGGCCACAGGGCCCTGAAGGCCTCCTTCATCTTTAACGTGGCCAGGCTTGCCTCTTCCTTGACAGTCTTGGCAAGGGGACTGGTCTTTATGGCCTCACTCTGCGCATCCTGCAAGGTCAACATGCCCTTGCCCTTGACGATCATGTCCGCTATCGTCTCTCTGCCGAAGAGCGCCGCCATCTGCGCGGCCTTCTTCTTTCTTGCCTCCTGCTCTGCGAATTTATCATGCGCGGTCTTTTCTTTTCGCAACAGCCCTTCTTCTTTGAGCTGCTGCCTTATTGCCCTTATGATCTCTTCTTTTGTAAACGGCTTCTCGGGCTCAGGTTCGCTGACCTGCAGCATCTCCTGCTTTAACTGCTCTTTCAGTTCAAATATGATATCTTCCCCTTCTAAGATAAAGACGTCTTCTTCAAAAACATCCTCCTCAAATTCAGCTATTGGTTCAGTCTCGGTTTCTGAGACAGGTTCAGGCCCTGCCTTCGGAACCTTGCCAAATAAGCTCTCCTTCTTTAACTCCTTCAGTAGTTCTCTTTTCATCCCCTCTGTCGCAGGAAGCTCTGATTCCTCGGGTATTTCCACTGCCGTCAAAATTCCCTCTTTCGCTAGCTCCTTCCTCATATCCAGCTTAATAGCCTCTTCTATAGCAATACTGTCTAAATCTTCGGTGAATACCTCAAAGATAGATATAGTGCCATCGTCATTTGTATAAAAATCAAAAATTAAATCATCAGTAACCTCTATCAATATCCCTGCTACAGAATAAGAATACTCATCGAGGCCCAAAGGCCTCTCTCCCGCTTTACCCCTTAAGATCTCCAGCCTTTCTATGAGGCCTTCTTCAAAGTCTACGGTCTCCTGCAGGTCGCAGAATAGGTACTCTTCTGGTGTCAGTAATATCTCAGTCGGGCGGTATATATTCCTGACTGCCTTAAAATCTACCCGGCTGCTAGAACTTATTACCAGCAACGACACATCATCCAGGGACTCGTAGTTGATAAAATCTATTACCGCTGGTCCTTCTATAGCCGGTTCTGCTACGGCTGCAGCCTCACTTACCGGTGTCTCCTTCTGCGGTTCTTGCCCCCTCTCTTCCTGCGCATCTTCCTCTTCATCGGGCATAGCCTCTTCTTCATCGGGCATAGCCTTTTCCTCTTCCAGCGCAGCAGCCTCTTCTTCTGCGGCTGGCTCTGTTTCAGCCGGCGCTGCCTGCTCAGGTTCTATAATGGACGCGGGCTTAGACTTCTGGGCCTTGATCGATAGGCCCTCCTTCTCCAGCTCTTTCATCAGCTGTCTCTTCATATCTTCTGTCGCGGGAGGCGCTGAATCGTCAGACCCCTCCTCCAGGGAAATCCCCTCTTGCTCCAACTCCTTCTTAAGATCCTGAACGATAGCCTCTTCTATTATACTATTGTCTAATTCTTCGGTAAATACCTCGAAGATAGATATAGTGCCATCATCATTTGTATAAAAATCGAAGATCAAATCATCAGTAGCCTCTATCAATATCCCTGCTACAGGATAGGCGTACTTATCGAGGCCCAAAGGCCTCTCTCCTGCTTCACCCCTTAATATCTCTATCCTTTTTATGAGGCCTTCTTCAAAATCTGCTGTCTCCTGCAGGTCAGTGAATACAGGACCTTTCGGCGTTAATAATATCTCAGCCGGGCTATACAGATTCCTGGCTGCTTCAAAGTCTGCCCGATTGCTAGAGCTTATTACCAACAACGATATCTCGTCTAATACCTCGTAGTTGATAAAATCTATTACCGCTGGTCCCCCTGCGGGCATCTCTGCTGCAACTGCGGTTGCGGCCTGCTGGGGCCCGGGCGTCTCATCCCCTGCAAGCTGACTTCTGCCGATATCGATCGCCACTACCCTGCCCCCCTCTGCAGTCGATATCATATAAGGGATTTTTGCCAGCGGCGTTATGACGATATAGTCCGCTGCATAGAAAAATTCATCCAGGCCTTTGGGGGTTTTTGCATAAGGGGTTGGTACGACATCAACGGACTTGACCAGTCCTTGCTCCAGGCTTATATGATCCTGCAATTCGCAGAAGGAGACACCGATAAGATCAATAACGATCCGGTGCGGATCTTCGAGTTCGTAAGTGACGTAATCTATCTTCTCATTAGAAGCAAGGATAATGCGGGAGAATTCAGGGTAAACCTCATAGCGCAGATCTGCCAGCAAAAAAGGCGGGTCCTGGTCCTGCCCAAGGACCGTATCATTATAGCCTAAGACTAATAATGTTGAGGTCAGGCAAAAAATAAAGAGAAACGCCCACCGTCTCATATCATTTCCCTTCTTATCGATAGGTTTTTCCACGTTAATAAATTTAATTTAACATGTACAGCAGGCTGTGTCAAGGGATAATTTTTAAAAAGGGTAAGTATTTTAGCGGAGAATTAACCGTATCATCAAAAAAAGGGGCTAACCATACGCTTGATACGGTTGACCCCTTGATACCCTTTAGGGTCAGACCCTGAGCACGAAGGTTCGTGCTCAGGGTCTGACCCTAAAGTTTCTAAAGTTTTTTTAAATGCGCGCGAAGATTTCGCGTAGAACAAGGCCGGCAGCGCCTAATGCCACTGCGCTATCACCAAGCCTTGAAGGAACTATCTTGACTGTGTTGGCAGGCTCCTCGAATGCAAGCTGCCTCACGGTCTTTCTGGTAGGTCCGAGGAGAAGCTCTCCTGCCTGTTCTATGCCGCCGCCTATGACTACCACTTCCGGGTTGAAGAGGTTGATAAGGTAGGCTATGCGCACTCCCAGGTTGATGCCGGCATCTTCGATTATCTCTATGGCTGTCTTATCCTTTGCCTTGGCAGCCTCTATTACGATATCCGCTGTCAGGTTCTCGAGATCGCCGCCTGCCAGCTCCATCATCTTGGAATCTGCCTTCTCCTTGGAAAGGACGCGCTTTGCTGCCTCGGTTATACCGAGATCTACTCCCCATGGACGCAGATAAGAGGGGCCCTTTTCCTGTATAGGAAATTCGGCATTATCCACCATAAGCTGCATCTCTCCGGCGCTGCCGCCGGCGCCGCAGTATATCTCACCCTTGATTATGATACCGCAGCCTACATCGGAGTAGACATAGAGCATGTCATTTATATCCTGCTCAAGGCCCAGTCTCTTCTCGCCAAAGGCGGCTACAGTCGCGTCATTTCCGACAAATGTTGGTATATTAAACTCCTTCTGAACGAGCGACTTGACAGAGGCATAACTTCCCGTGGTCCTGCCCCTGTGGGGGTCTGTATCCCTTACTGTGCCTGCTATTGCATCGATTACGCCTGAGATCCCGAGGCCCACTCCCTTGATCTTGTTCTTGTCGGCCTTGGACTTCTCTATTATTTCATAAACCATTTCAATAGAACTTGTTATGACCTCATTCATAGGGCCTTTCGGACGCTCCCTCTTTGCCTTACCGACCACATTATTGGCCAGGTCGGTTATGATGGCTATCATATTCAGGGGTCCGATATCGACACCAATGACATAGCCCATCTTGGCACTAAGTTCAACCAGGGTAGGTTTTCTTCCACCTGTTGAGACATCAAAACCCTTCTCTACTACCAGGCCCTTGTCTATGTAGTTGTTTACATAGTTTGAGACGGTTACAATATTGAGTTTCGTGATCTTAGAGATCTCGGTCCTGGTCACAGGCCCGCTCTTTCTGACCACATCTAGTATTGCCAGGTTCTTTCTCTCTCTATCAGAGAGGACCTGGTCCCTGAAAAGTGTCTGCCTTATTACCATTTTACTTCTCCTCCAATCTGCCCTCTCACCACTGCACGAGTTAATCTAAACTTTTTACAGATTGTCCCGAGCAAAGCAAGGGGCTTTGCTTTTCTTCTACCGGTGTAATAAGTCTTTACAAAGTTATCCACAATTTAAGGAAAGTTTAAAAACTCTTTAGAAACGATACCAAAAAAACGGTCTTTTGTCAAGAACTATTTTTGGGGGAGAATTGCCGTAGTTAAAAATGGTAGCCTTAAGGGGTCTGCTTCGCTCTGCAATGCGTGAATCATAGTATGAGCTTCGCAGGACCTGTTTCTGCGTAGCCCGACCACAGAATGAGTTTTTGAAGGGCGAAAAAGAATGGTAGCCTTAAGGGGATTTGAACCCCTGTCTTCGCCGTGAGAGGGCGATGTCCTGAACCGAGCTAGACGATAAGGCCACAAAATAAATGAGGGGTTGGGGTGTTTTTTATCTTTTTCGACCCCTCATCCTGAGGAGCGAAGCGACGAAGGATCTCATAGATCCTTCAGCCCTTCGGGCTTCAGGATGAGCCCTCGGTAAAAAAAACTCCGAAGGGCTCAATAAATCGGTTCTTATATTGTACATAGAAATTGAAAAATATCAACAACTTTTATAAAAAAGGCAGGATAGTAATCTATCCTGCCTTTTTAGTTTTTTGCTAATGCCCGCGCTTAAAAC
>JABMQS010000116.1 GCA_013202525.1 Candidatus Omnitrophota bacterium | reverse complement strand
TTGTAGCTTTTTAGCTCGTTAGCTTATTAGCTTTTTAGCCAAAAACTGAAAGCTGAAACAATGGCATTATTCGGCAAGAAACCAAAATATGATAAGGTAACCCCAAAGAGCAGGAAGAAGGAGATCCCCGAAGGGCTCTGGACTAAATGCGAAGGCTGCGGGGAGATCATCTTCAATAAGGCGCTGGAAGAAAACCTCATGGTATGCCCTAAGTGCAACTACCATTTTATATTAGGCGCACCCAAGCGCATAGAGGTCATGCTGGATGAGGGCACCTTCGAGGAGATAGACAACGGCATCTTTACCATAGATCCGATCGGTTTCAAGGGCCCAAAGACATATAAAGAGAAACTCAGGCTCGATGAAGAGAAGACCGGCCTGAAAGAGGCTGCCATATACGGCAGGGGCAGGATAGGCGGCAGAAGTATTATCATGGCCGTGACAGACTCACGCTTCATAATGGGGTCCATGGGTTCGGTGGTTGGAGAGAAGATAACCTGTGCCATAGAACTTGCCCAGGCTGAGGAGCTCCCGCTTATAATCGTATCCGGTTCAGGCGGCGGCGCGAGGATGTATGAAGGCATGCTCTCACTCATGCAGATGGCCAAGACCTCAGCAGCCCTGTCCCGTTTTCATGGGGCCGGCGGGCTCTTTATCTCAGTGCTTACAAACCCTACCATGGCCGGTGTGCTGGCCAGCTTTGCCTCTTTAGGCGATATCATCATTGCAGAACCCGAGGCCCTTATAGGTTTTACCGGGCCGCGTGTTATAGAGCAGACCATACGACAGAAACTTCCGGAGGGCTTTCAAAAGTCGGAGTTTCTCCTGGAGCATGGCCTTGTGGATCTTATCGTTAACAGGAAGGACATGAAGTCCACCCTTTCCAAGATCATCGATTACCTATAATCACAAGCAATAAACCGACTGAAGGCGTATAAGCTATGGCGCAGGTGAGTTTACGAAATGTATGGAAGACATTTCCAGGCAATGTAACCGCTGTAAGGGATGTGAGCCTGGGCGTTGAGAACAGGGAGTTTGTCGTGCTGGTAGGGCCTTCCGGATGCGGAAAGTCGACTACCTTAAGGATGATCGCGGGCCTTGAAGATATTACGAAAGGCGATATTTATATCGGCGATAAGCTTGTCAATAATGTCCCGCCAAAGGACAGAAATATCGCGATGGTATTTCAGAACTACGCCCTGTATCCGCATATGACGGTCTATGAGAATATGGCATTTGCATTGAGGTTGAGGCGCTACTCAAGGCACGAGATAGACACAAGGGTCAGGGATACGGCCGATATCCTGAGTATCAAAAAGCATCTCAACAAGCGGCCAAAGGCCCTCTCAGGCGGCGAGCGCCAGAGGGTGGCGGTAGGCAGGGCCATCGTCAGAAAGCCACTCGTCTTTCTCTTTGACGAACCCTTAAGCAACCTCGACGCGAACCTGCGCGTGCAGATGAGGACAGAGATAAACAAGCTGCATACCAGGCTTCAGACCACGATGATATATGTTACCCACGACCAGGTAGAGGCCATGACCATGGGCAACCGCATAGCCGTTATGAAGGACGGCATTATACAGCAGGTAGCAGACCCAATCTCCCTCTATGATAAACCTGTAAATAAGTTTGTGGCGGGTTTTATAGGTTCACCCCCAATGAACTTTATGAACGGTATCGTAGTAAAGAAGGATGATAAGTTCTTCTTTAATGAAGGCAATTTCATGGTAAAGATAGCCGATGAGATGAGAGAGAAGCTCCTTCCCTATTGTGACAAGGAGGTAGTATTCGGCATAAGGCCGGAGGATGTCTTTGATAAACTCTTTGTCCAGTACGCCTCCGCTGATAACACGATCAGCGCAGACTGTGAGGTTGTTGAACCCATGGGCGCGGAGGTCTTTCTTTACCTGAACACCGGTAAACACTCTTTTATTGCCAGGGTCGAAGGTCATAATAAGCCGGCTGTCAATCATGAACTCGAGGTAGTCTTTGATATGACCAAGGCCCATTTCTTCGATCCAAAGGCAGAACATACGATCGCATAGATTTTAAAACCTTCTCCAAAATTATGTATCCGTTAAAACACAAGATCAGCATAGGCGCGTTTCTTATAGCGGCCGCACTCCTTTTAGGGGTTCTTATCTTTCATGCGCTCTCGGACTTTCCCAACGATGAGCGTTTTTTCTACCAGGTCGCCCCCTACCTGTTTGCCCTTTGCGCCGCTGTGATAATCACAGCTCCTATAATCCTTGAGGCAAACGGCCACTGGTTGACATTTTTTATATCGGCAGTGCTCGTATCGATCTTTTCACTGGGCACAGGCCGCCACATCTATATCTTTCAGACCCTCGTTCTTCTTGGGCTATGCATAGTGGTCAATACCTTTTCCAAAAAGGAGATAGCCCTGTTGAGCAGGAAGTCTTCTGCGATAGAAAGGATAGAGGAGTCGACCAATATGCTGGAGTCAGAGCGCATCAGGACAGAGAATCTAAACGACGCCTTGTCAGAGAGGCTCACCAGGTACCGCAGCCTCAGGGAGATAGGGGAGACCTTTAGCGCTGGGCTCTCACTCCAGGAGATAGGCCAGCTGGCGGTGGATACGGCCTATAATGCCATACCCGGCTCTGACGCAGCGCTTCTGTTTATGGTGGATGAGAAGAAGATGAGGCTTGAGCTTATGGCGTCAAGGAAGAAGAGCGACCTGCCTAAGATAAAGTCCAAGAACGGCGACATCTTCGATCAGTGGGTATTTAAAGAGAGGCAGCCCTTGAACGTCTCAGACATAAACAGTGATTTCAGGTTTGACTACAAGCCTCTGCCGGGTGAAAGGGAGTTCGGTTCCCTGATAAGCGTGCCGCTGATAAGCCAATTTCGCATAGTAGGTCTTTTGCGTCTCAACTCCAAAGAGAAGAATGCCTATAGCTTTGATGACCTGAGACTGCTCGATTTTACCTCAGACCTTGTTTCAAGCGCCGTAAATAATGCCCGCCTCTACGACAGGACGCGTGAGCTCTCCGTTAAGGACTCGCTTACAGGATTTTACATACACCGCTATCTCAAGGAGCGCTTGGCAGAGGAGACGGAGCAGGCAAAGGTCCAGCACCAGCCGCTTTCGATAGTGGTAATGGATATAGATCATTTCAAGGATTATAACGACAGGTACGGCCATTCGGCAGGCGACAAGGTCCTGCTGGAGATATCGGATATCATACGTGATAATACAAAGAGCGGTTATGTGGTTGCGCGCTATGGCGGGGAAGAGTTTGTGATGATACTGCCGAATACCGATAAAGAGAGGGCGCAGGCGCTGACAGAGAGTATACGTGAGGGCATATCTTCACACCCATTTATATTGAGGCGCCAGGAGACGCATGTGACCATATCCGCAGGCGTCGTTTCCTACATTGAGGAGATGAAGGACAGCGAGGGCCTGCTTAAGGCCGCTGATTTTCATCTCTACAGGGCCAAGAAAGAGGGGCGCAACAAGGTATGTGTCGGTTAGATCAGGAGGGATAGAGCAGGGTGCGTTGCCTTGTATTGCTTGTTATAGTAGTTGGCATCTTTATCGTATCTGTACTTGCAACGGTAGCTGGCGGCGGGTATAGCTATATATTCAATTTCTCCGCGATACCACTTTTGGTGGCGGTATTCTTCCTTAAGCGATATGAGGCGGTCATCGTCTTTGGGGTCTCGGCCGCTCTCGCGGGTTCCTTTTTCTTGCTCGGTGTCAATGCGGATAAGATCATACAGACGCTTTCGTTTCTTGCGGCAGTTGGATCCTTCGGCTATTACCTGAATCTGCTTACGCGGCGCATCCTGGGCCTGAGACAGAAAAGGCTTGAGGTCATCAAAAATGAGAGCCGTTTGGCAAAGGAGCTCGACAGAAAGGCCCGTGAAAGCAAGCTCTACCTCGAAAAGATGGTCTATGATATAAGCAGCCTCTACCAGGCGCCGAAGAAGATGACCTCATCGACTAACCTGGAGGATCTCGTCGGCTGCCTGAGAAGTTCGCTCGAGGGGTATTTTACATACAAGAACTGCAAACTGATAATACTCACCTTTAAGGATGAGGAACCGAAGGTAGAGAAGGTATACAATATACCGAAGAGGCCGCAAGAGGAAGCCTTCGACGGCTACGAGGAACTGCTTGCCAATATAATGAAGGTACAGAAGGGGCCCCTGGTAGTGGATAAGGCATCGGGTATACCGCCGCCGGAGGGACTCGAGCTGGCCGACGATGTAGAAAACTTTGTCGCTGTGGCGCTAAATGCCGGAAACAGATTCAACGGGGTATTTGCCGCAGAAGGTGTCCTGCTCGATGATATCATAAGGTTTACTATCCTGGCCAACCAGTTTTCGATGGTGCTGGAGAGGATAAGGCTCTATGAGCTGGTGCAGGAACTGGCTATTACAGACGGCCTGACAGGCGTATTTGTAAGGCGTTATTTCATGGAGAGGTTTACCGGGGAGCTGGAGAGGGCCAGATATTTTAATACGCAGGTCTCATTTCTCATGATAGATATAGACAATTTTAAGAGAATAAATGACAAGTACGGCCACCTGGTCGGTGATGTTGTGCTTAAAGAGATTGCGCAGACACTTAAGAGGAACCTCCGCGAGATAGATTTTATCGGCCGATACGGCGGCGAGGAATTTTCCGTGATAATGCCGGATACTGCCAAGGAGGCGGCTGCTGTGGCCGGAGAGAGGCTGCGCAGCGCTGTCGAGGCATCGGAGATCAAGGCTTACGATGAGAAGATAATGTTGACCGTCAGCATTGGTGTAAGCACATTCCCTCATGATACAGGTGATCTTAACCAATTGATAGACAAGGCAGACCAGATGCTGTACAAGGCCAAGGGTGCAGGCAGAAACGGGGTAAAGGTGTATGAGTAAGAAGGACAGGGTCATAGGTATAGATTTTGGCGCTACGTTTATAAAGCTGGCCAAGCTTGACCTTAAAGGCAAGATGATAGAGAAGCGCTCTTTCAAAACAAAGGCCTTTACCTCAAGAGACGGCCTGATCAAGGAGATACTGAAGGAGACCCAGTCACTTATAGGAAAAGACAAGTCCAGGGTATTGGGGGTCGGCGTCGGCGTGCCCGGACAGGTCGATTACAAGAAGGGCCTGATATATAACCTGACCAATGTCAAGGGCTGGAAGCGGGTGCCACTCAAAGCGATCCTTAAGAAGGGTTTAGGCCTGCCCGTATATGTGGACAATGATGCAAATGTCGCGGCATTGGGTGAGGCAGAGTGGGGCGCCGCAGTCAACTGCCGCAATATCATATGTATAACATTGGGCTCAGGCGTAGGCGGAGGCATTATCATAGATGGTAAGGTCTATCACGGAAGGAGCTATTCAGCAGGAGAGATAGGCCATATATGCATAGAGAGGGAAGGCCCCAGCTGTAACTGCGGAGGCAGGGGCTGCATAGAGGCCTTTGTCGGCAATACCTATATTGTGCGGGAAGTGGTCAAGAGGCTAAAGAAGGGTAAGCGATCCATCATCTTAAAGCTTGCCGGCGGAAAATATTCAAATATAACACCCAAGGTTATTGATGAGGCATCGCGCAAAGGCGATAGTTTTGCCAAAGGCATATGGAAGGAAGCAGGATCCAATATAGGCATATTCCTGACAAGTGTAATCAATATCCTGAATCCCGAGATAATAGTCATTGGCGGCGGCGTATCCAAGACAGGGAGGGTGCTCTTTGACGCCATAAGAAAGACAATAGACGAAAGGGCAATAGATATATTTTTAAAAGGGT
>JABMQS010000115.1 GCA_013202525.1 Candidatus Omnitrophota bacterium | reverse complement strand
CCGCAAGTTCGATGAGATAGTCGCATTCTCCGAGATCGAAAAGTTTATCGATACCCCGGCAAAGAGATACTCCAGCGGCATGTATGTACGCCTGGCTTTTGCTGTAGCAGCCCACCTTGAGCCAGAGATCCTTCTGGTAGATGAGGTGCTCGCAGTTGGTGATGTGGCATTCCAGCAGAAGTGTATGCGCAAGATGCAGGATGTGGCCAAGCAGGGGCGAACGGTACTCTTTGTAAGCCATAGCATGGCAGCGATATCTATGCTTTGTACAAGGGCTATATTGCTGGAACAGGGCAGGATAACGAGTTCGGACAGGCCCTTAAAGGTGATAGATAAGTATATCTCGCCGTTGGGCAGGCCAGCTATATCAAAAGAGGCCGAACTCTTCTTTAAAGACATTCTCAGGAAGAAGGCTCAGATCACATCTATTCGTATCTCACGCGCTGAAGGCAAACCCTCTTCGAAGTTTGATATATATGATACCATTCGTGTAAATATAGGGTTCACGCTCCGTAAACATTTCCCAAACATATTTGTAGGCTGTACCATACGTAACAGCATAGGACAGGTCGTCTACGCAACTAATGATATGGATTGGGTCAACTACAAGACACCCAAGATGAAAGGTGTTTTTCCAAAAGAACCGGGCTCTTATAAGGCCTCGGTGACTTTGCCTGCTCCACTACTCCACCCCGGCATTTATGAGTTGATATGTCTTCTAAATATCCCCAACGTTGGAAGAGTGGATTTTCAGGATGAGATATTCGTCGAGGTAACCGATATAAAGGGAAGCTTCGTTTCTTTTCCGTTTGAGCGTGATGGGGTATTGGCCCTGCCGCTTGAATGGCATGTGGAACAGACAGAGAAGAGTTAAGGCTTTTTGCCGAAAAATTTATATTAAGGAGTGGTACATTTTATGATCGTTGGCGTACACCAGCCCGAACATCTGCCCTGGCTCGGGTTTTTCGATAAGATGGATCAGTGCGATATATTTGTGATCTTGGATACTGTGCAATATCGCAAGAACTATTTTCAGAATAGAAACAAAATACGCGTTGCATCAGGCGAGAAGACGTGGGCATGGCTTACGGTTCCCATAGTAAAAGGGAGCCACACCCAGCTTATCAGGGATGTCAAGATCTCCAGTGACAGGGATTGGCGTAAGAAGCATTTAGCTTTGATCAGATTATCGTATGACAAAGCCCCCTTTTTTAAAAGATACATAGATGTCCTTATGTCTATCTATGAGAAGGAGCATTCAAACCTCGCCCCTCTTAATATAGAGCTGATATCTGCGATGCAAAAGTTGCTTGGCATAAATACGGAGGTTCTTGTTGCTTCACAGCTCGGTACAGGAGAAGGAAGTAAGGGTGGCACAATGGTAACTTTTAATATCTGCAAACATCTAAAGGCTACAGAGTATATGTCAGGCGCCTTCGGCAAAGACTATCTCGATGAGGATGTATTTAAAGCAGGAGGAGTATCTGTAAGATATCAGGAGTTTCACCACCCCGTGTATAGACAGCTGTATGAACCTTTTGCGCCGGAGATGTCCTGCATAGATCTTTTGTTTAATGAAGGTGACAGTGCTATCAATATAATAAGGGAGGCAAATAACCGTGGATGATATAAAGATAGGTAATAAGCTCATTGGAGAAGGCCATCCGACGCTCATCATCGCCGAGATAGGCATAAACTACGACAGCGATATCAAAAAGGCGCATCAGTTAATAGACCTTGCGGCCGACGCTGGTTCGGATGTGATCAAGTTTCAAACCTTTACAGCGAGTGGACATCTTTCGCGCAAAAAGAGTAAAAAGCAGTGGGAGCTTATGAAAAAGCACGAACTCCCTTACGAGGAACACGCGGAATTAAAGAAGCACGTAGAAGAACGCGGCTGTGTATTTATGTCTACTCCAAGCGATAGAGATGATGTGGACTTTCTGAAAAAATTAGGGGTTGCGGCGTTCAAGGTCGGTTCAGACGATACGGTAAACTACCCGTTCTTGAGTTATATTGCGGAAAAGAAGCAGCCTCTTATTGTATCGACAGGGCTATGCACAATGGAGGAGGTAAAAGAGGCGGTTGAGATGATCCGCTCCACAGGCAATAAAGACCTGATTATTCTTCAGTGCACAACAAGTTACCCTGCAGATGTGCAGTATGCGAACCTGCGGGCAATGGTTAGTATGCGCGATTCCCTGAATGTGCTGGTAGGTTACTCAGACCACACCATAGGAACCGCAGCCGCTGTGGCTGCGGTGGCATTAGGTGCGGTGATCGTTGAGAAACATTTTACATATGATAAGAAAGCGCACGGGCCGGATCACTGCTTATCAGCCGATCCCGATGAGCTTAAGAGCATGATTTCTGCAATAAGAGAGGTTGAAAAGGCCTTAGGCTCGTCTATCAAAGAACCGAGCGAGATTGAGAAAGAGAGAATCATATCTTTTAGAAAAAGTGTAGTGGCAGCCTGTGATATAGCTAAGGGCGCGGCTATAAAAGAAGATATGGTGACTGCAAAAAGGCCCGGGTCAGGCATCCCAGCAAAAGATATAGGATCCGTTATCGGAAAGACGGCCCGTAGGGCCATTGTACAAGATGAACTGATTACTCCGGAGGACATTTGAATAAGCGTGCAGGAATAATCCTTCAGGCGCGCATGGGCTCTAGCAGGCTGCCTGGCAAGACCTTGGGAGAGCTCAGCGGAAAGCCCATGCTGTGGCATATTATAGAAAGATTAAAGAGGGTTCGTGAATCAGAAGAGCTGATTATTGCAACTACAACCAACGTGGAAGATCAGGATATACTGGAGCTGGCCACCTCATGCGGAGTTAAAGTATTTAGCGGCTCAGAAGAGGATGTCCTGGACAGATTTTACCAGGCAGCAGGAGAATTCGGGCTAAGACACATAATAAGGGCAACCGGGGATAACCCGCTGGTTGACCCGGAAGAGGCTGACAGACTCATAGGTTTTCATATAAAAGAGGCCCTTGATTATTCAAGTAACAAGACAGAGGCGGGCAGCGGCCTACCTGTAGGCGTAGGGGTTGAGGCGTTCTCTTTTGAGGCATTAGAGAGGTTGTGGGCTGAGGCGAAGGAAGCGGGGGACAGAGAGCATATAGATGAGTATATCCTGCATAACCCCGATAATTTCAATACGAGGGCACTAAAGGCTCCTGCAGGAAAGCAGGCTCCGGAGTTGAGATTGACGGTTGATACCGATGCGGACTTTGGCCTTATGAATGATATATACAAACGCTTTTATGTTCCAAGTAAGATTATAGCGGTCGAGGAGGCTATCAACTATCTTTTGGGCTCTGGCCGCAATAAGGCATAGCTTATGAAGATCATATTCTACACCTTTGGAGACCACCAGATGGGCATGGGCCATGTTGAGCGATGCAGGGTGCTTGCTGATCTTTTCAAGCAGAGGTTAGAAAAGAGCGCAGCAATAGAATTTTTATCCCTGGATCATGAGGAAGGCATTAAAAGGATCCAGGGCTTTGGCTATTGTGTTCACAAAATACCTCTGGGCCTGTCTGAAGAGGAGGGGATTGCACGTTGCTCGAATATTCTTAGCAAGGAAAGGCCCGATATCTTCATCGCAGATGCCTTAGGGGTCAGGCCTGATAAGATGGCATTATTTAAGGATTCCTCAAGCTATCTTGTAAGTATAGATGATACTAAGGAGGGAAGATTACTTGCAGATATTGCTATCAATGGTCTCTACTACCCATCGGAAAAGAAAGAGGGCCAGCTGGAGTTGATAGGCCCGGAGTACCTTATTTTGCGCAAAGCCTGCAGCGTTGATAACAGGCCCGATATAAAGATAAGGCCCGGTGTCAAACGCATCTTGGTTGCGCAAGGCGGCAGTGATACCTATGGCGTGACAACAAAGATAGCAAGGGCCCTGGAAGGTATCGATGCAGGTGTTGAGATTATACTGTTGCTCGGCTCAGCCTTTAAGCATAAGGATGAACTAGAAGCTGTTTTGCGGAAGTCCGGCAGAGAGTTTAAGGTGGATGAGGATATCGAAGATGTAGTCGGACTATTTTCTACGTGCGATATAGCGGTTACTGCGGCAGGGCAGACGATGTGCGAGCTTGCGGCCATCGGCGTTCCGTCTATTGTCTTGACTCAGGAATACAAGGAGATAGAGACTGCTGACAGGTTTGGAGAAAAGAACCTTATTATAAACCTGGGTTTGAGTGAAGATATATCGGAGGAGCGGATCCACAACTCAGTTGCAGGGCTGATTAAGGATTACGGTTTACGAAAAAGTATATCCGCGGCCTCAAGGAAGGCCATCGATGGTTTAGGGGCAGAGAGAATCGTAGAGATCATATTGGAAAAGCAAGGAGGTAATAGATGAAGGTGTTGGCCATTGGTGCCCATTTTGATGATATAGAGCTCGGTTGCGCGGGGAGCCTGATGAGGCATATTGATAAGGGTGATGAGGTGACAATGCTGGTGGTTGCGCACAGCGGGTATTCTACTTACGATGGAAAACTGCTCAGGACAAAGACCCAGTCGCTTAAGGAGGGTAAGGCAGCGGCCAAGATTATCGGCGCAAGGCTGATATGCGGAAAGCGAAAGACAAAGACCCTGGCGTATAGTTACGAGCTGATAGAATTCTTAAACAAATGGATCGATAAGCTGGGAGTCGATCTGATCTACGGCCACTGGGACCACGATGTCCATCAGGACCATTCCGCGATAGGAAAGGCTATACTCAATGCAGGCAGGCGTGTGCCGCGTATCCTGATGTATAGGAGCAACTGGTACCAAACAACAAAAGAATTTAGAGGTACTTTCTATGTAGATATATCAAGATATATCGATAGGAAGATCGAGGCAGTAAGGGCCCATAAGACGGAGTGCCGCATGAGGGGAAACAGGTGGGTCGATTTTTTCAAAAAGGTAAATGCGAACCACGGGCAGGAGATGGATACCGAATACGCCGAATGTTTTGAAACCGTGCGTTATCTAATGCAGTAGGTAACCGTAGCATTTCTTATGAAGTCAATTTCTGAAACCATAGATCTATTGCTGAATTGCGCTGGCAAAAGCCATCTCTCTTGGATGAGCCGGGGAGCAACCGCTATCTATGTTGTCTTAAAGGCGCTCTCCGCCACTGGTGTCCAGGTTATCATTCCAAGCAACATCTGCCTCTCGGTTGTGGCGGCTATTCTTTTTAGCGGAAACTCATTGCATCTGATAGATATTGAACTCGGTTCACAATCTATCTCGCCTGAAGGATTAACCTCAGTAGATAGATCGAAGAAGAGTGTTGTGATATACCCCCACATGTACGGGATCTGTCACCAGAATATCCTAAAGATCAAGGATATCTGCCGGGAGAGGGGCTGGTTTCTAATAGAGGATTGTGCCCAATCCCCTGGGGCAAGCGTAGCCGGCGAAAGAGCTGGCTCCTTCGGAGATGCAGCCGTATTCAGCTTTGGCGCCGGGAAGATAGTAGACTGTGGATACGGCGGCGCAATAGCAACAGACGATAAACAATTGGTAGATGAATTAAACAAGATATATTCTAAGATCGGTTCAGGAGGCGTGAGTCCAAGGGTCAAAGAGCGAACATACACAAAGGCCTTTAAGGCCCTGTATGCGATAGGAGAGAGTCGCCGCAATATTGACTTATCGAAGCCATTCTTGGCACTCCTTAATGTGTTTAAAGGGGCATTTATCTATAGAGCCGATGAGCTTCCCTTCGACAGGATAAGGAGCGGCCTATCAGGCATAACTGAAAATTTAAAAGAGCGCATGGAGAATGCTATATTATTCAGGCAGGAGTTTGATAATTCAGGCATAGATTATATAAGGCACCCCGAGGGTTCTGCCTACTGGAGATTTAATATACTCTATGCGGCCAAGACAAGGAATGCCTTGCTCAGGAGCTTGCACAGCAAGGGCCTTTATGCGAGCAGTTGGTTTCCTTCTGTGGATAGATTCTTTAAAAAGAGGGCCCCCGGCGAAGAAGCGCTCTTTGAAACCAGCGATTATATCGGGGACAGGATCCTTAACCTATGGGTAAACCATGAAGTGGATAAGGACTATGTCTATAATGCAACTTCGATTATCACCGCATTTAATAATTAGAAACAGGTAGGCCGTGTTTAAATTTGTGTTAGTCAATTTCTTCCAGAAAAGATTCGACTCTATCTATCGAGGTTTTCTCTTTTATTGGAATCAGGGCAGCCGGTGGAAGCATCTTAAAAACCGTATACAGTGGCGTCTGTACCCGAACCTGAAAAAGGTTTCGGCCTTCCCCATACATCTTGACATCGAAACAACGGCACGCTGTAATTTGAGATGCCCTATGTGTGCCAACCGTTATGTGACCGATGAGAAATACAGAAACTACGGTGATATGGACCTGACACTCTTTAAGAAGATAGTCGATGAATGCGCCGAAAACAATCTCTTTTCGATCCGCCTGAGCTGGCGCGGTGAGGTTTTTGCCAACCCGAGATTCACCGAATATGTCAGGTATGCTAAGATCAAGAAGAAGATACCGCAGATCTCATTTTTGACAAACGGGATAGGCCTGAAAGGCGATGTTGCAAAGTCGATGATAGACCTGAGTGTTGACTATATCTCAGTCTCTGTTGACGGGATGGATGATATATATGAGAAGATACGCTATCCCGCAAGGTTTAAGGATATCTACCGAAACCTCTCTGAATTTATAGAACTAAGGAAAAGCATGGGCAAGAAGAAACCCCTCGTGCGTATCTCTACACTATGGCCTGCCATTGGGGCAGATCCAGACGCCTATTACAAAAGGATGAGTAAGGTCTGCGACAAGATCGTATATAACCCCCTGAAGGATTACGCGATTACAGAACAGGACAGGGAGGGGTTTACCATATGCCAGTTTTTGTGGGAGAGGCTCTTCATAAGTTTTGATGGTCTTGCTCATCCATGCAGCAATACAAAGGATGAGTTTATTATTGGAGATGTAAAGAAGGATACCGTTAAAGCGATATGGCATAACCAGAAGATGAATGAATTGAGAAGGATGCACCTCGAGGGCAGAAGATTAGAGATATTTCCATGCATGGAATGCAGTTATGGCGTCAATTATGAAAAGAGATGGAAAGGCCGCGATTGGAGCAAATGGGATCCGAAAGAACTGCTGCCGAAAGACAAGAATTAAGGAGGGATTCCTGAGATAATGGATGCCTCAAAAAGGATATCAAGCAGTACGGATCTTAAGGTTTGCGATTATTCCAGGCACGGCGCCATAAATCAATATCTTGCCGGTGTTATTGGTAAGGAATTCAGACAGTACCGAAAGAGATGGAAGGAGGTTGTAAACCTTAAAAGAAGGGTCAATTTTCCACTCTTTCTGGTGCTTGAGCCTACATTCAAGTGTAATCTGAGATGCATAATGTGCATGCACTCAAGTAAAGGGACGCCTAGATATGATTATAAAAGTAGACTGCCTCTTAAAACCTACAAGGCTATATTAGATGAGGCTAGCCGATATTATTGTCCGTCTATGACAATGGGCGGCAATGGCGAGCCGCTTCTCGATGGGCGTCTTGCCGATATGATCAAGCTGGCAAGCAGAAAAGGTTTTATAGATATTATGCTAAACACGAATGGCACACTCCTTACGCCCTTTGTAAGCAGGCGGTTGATAAGGAGTGGCTTGACGCGGCTCAGGGTTGGTTTTGACGGATTGACAAAGGCGACCTATGAGAAGATCAGGGTAGGGGCAGATTACGAGAAGGTTAAGGATAACATCGTTAATTTTATAAAGCTAAGAGACAAGATGAATTCCAGGCTGCCGGTTGTGCGTATCAACTGTGTGCATCTTTCAGAAAACGATAAAGAGATCAAAGGATTTATAGATTTCTGGAAGCCAGTTGCTGACTATGTCTCCATACAGAGATATATACCTCACATGCTCACAAAGAGAAGGCTAAAGCTGATGCCTGAGGAAAGAAGCAGATTCAAAGATACCATATGCAGCCAGCCCTTTGAGAGGTTATATATACGAGGCAATGGTGATGCCTATGCGTGTTGCTCCGTTGTCTATGGGCCAATAGTTGGTAATGTGATTAAGGATTCTATATACGATATCTGGAACTCAGCAAAGATGAGGAGGCTGCGCGCAGCTCTTCTTAATAACGACTGGCGCAGGATCCCTGTGTGCAGGGATTGTATGCGTAGCCGCTACGGCGCAGCAATTTAACCTTCACAAGATGAAAAATATTTTTGTAACAGGCATCTTCAGGTCCGGAACCTCACTCCTGTCAACGGCCCTGAATACACATAAGGATATACTGGTCTGCTGGCAGCCATACTGGCTATTCTTTAAGGCATGCAGGAATAAGTTCTTTAAAGATGTGCTCAAGAGGGAGTTCGATGCAGATTGCCCGATGGGTATGCTCCAGCTCGACGGGCCAGAAGAGAGGCGCCTATTTTTAGAGCTCTTTGAAAAGGTCGCGTTTAATCGCGCGGAATTGGATGCTCTTGTCTCTAAGATCAAGGAGTATCTTTCTCATGATGAGGCGATAAACAAACGGATGAAGCCGTTTGCACTTGTCAGCCAGCTCGATGGCCTTGATCCTGGAGACGCAGGCTATATATTATCCCAGCTTATGGAGAGGCTGCGCCTTTGCAGTGCTGGCAAAGAAGATGTTAAGTGGGTAGGCATAAAGGAACCGTTCTGCGACGGATATATAGGACCTATCTTAAACTACAAAGGCCTTGAGCCGGTCATCCTTCATATAATAAGGGATCCCAGGAGTGTTTTGGCCTCCAGGAATTACGGTAAGTATATGGAGACGACTAAAGGAAGGTATCCTGTCTTTCTTATCATCAGGGCCTGGCGCAAGGCGGTAGAGAGCTATATTCTAAACCAGGGCAAGAAGAACTACATGATGCTCAGATATGAGGATCTTGTGGAAAGGCCCGGTGAGATATTTAAAGAGATCTGCGGGATATTGCAGGTTCAGTTTTCTGAGGATATCCTGGATCCTGGTAGATATAAAGATAGCAAAGGATGGCAGTGGGAACAGAACAGCTCTTTCGAGGTCTCAGGGGATATAAGCACATCCTCTGTCAATAAATGGCAAGAGGTTCTATCGACCGATGAGATTGAGCTGGTTGAATATTTTTGCCAGTCGGAGATGGAGTATTTGAGGTATAAGGCCAAAACAGGAGATTTAGGGCCAAAAAAGATAGCAGGTTTTAATGAGGCCAAAGAAGCTATTACGCCATGGTTAAGGAACTATGACTTTAGCTATAAGGCTCCCCAGCCCTGCTTGGACTGATAGATAAGAATGGAAAAGATAATTACATTTGTTAGAACCAAAGAAGATGTAGTCCTTTTTGAAAAAAGGTTAGGACGTCTTATAAAGGATTCTTTGATAATAGCCATAGACCTAGATGTAGTTGCCTTCCTTGAGGCGAATGGTTATAGGCATGAATATATCTGGAATTATTTAAAGACTGAGGATTTTCGCGATGTAGACGATGAAGCAGTCCGGCTGGCCAAGGAGTGGTATAGGCCTTTTGAGGAGGCATTTCAGTACCACGGCGTCGCTCTGGGCGAACCCGCCAGTTGGCACGTGGAATTTTTCTTCAAAGAGGTTATCACTGCATCTATAGCAGCGGAGAAGGTCTTTGATAAGGAAGAGCCTTCTATTGTTATCTTCGATTCAGATGAGAGGCGGTCGGCTATTTTAAAGGAGAACAGGCCTTCCTGCGCAAACAGCGTTATCTATGCTGTGATAGCTTCAACAGCCTCTAAGAGGGGCATAACCATGCGGCCTGTTTCAGGCCACTGCTGCAGAGACTTTGTGTATTGGCTAGGCCTTGGCCTTTCAGGGCTGAAAGGCCTTTTTAGACGGATTCGAAAAGGATCAGGCAGGCCCAGAGATGAAAAGCCTGATTTTGCAAACGCAGAAAAAAACTTAGCCAAAAAGCATGTGTTTTTCTTTGGGGGCAGTGGGGTAGATTTTACAAGAACTGCCAATCTGGCGAACAGATTAGAAGAGAAGAACTCAAGTCTTAAGGCCTGGGTGTCAGGAGTTCCCACGAAGACATCGGGGAGTTCTGTGGAATATCCCAATAACTGGTTGAGATATCGTCAGCTGGGGTTGATGTTACCCCGGGAGAAGAAGGACTGGTTGAAATTCCAGGAGAGGCTTAGGAAGGCATTTTCCAGATCTTATAAGGAGGCCCAAGAGAAGGGTGGAAGACAATTTTTCGGAGATCCCTTTCTGAAGGAGTACTTCGAGGCATTTTTAGGCCGCTATAATGTAGCGTGGTGGGATTATATGACATGTAGGGTCATGGAGCTGATAAGGCCTGAGGTTGTGGTAGTCCGGTGGCCGATGGATTTTGAGACAGATGCCTTTAGAAGGACTATCGACAAACTGCATTCAAAGACAAAAATTCTGTATATACCGCATGGATCTGCTGGCATGTACAATAGTATCTTCTTTAAGGACTATGCCTTTGCCAAGGTAGATAAGGTTGCCTCGGGTGGCGAAATAATGAATCTGATACTGGGGGAGAAGAAGGTCCCTGCTGATAGATGTGTAATAACCGGTTTCCAGGAATATGATAGATTTTCAAAACTAGAGCCTCAACCTGCCCCAATTGACAGCAAGGGGAAGGAGGATGCCAATATATTGGTTGTAACAGGTGGTTTTCTTAACACCATACCGGTATATTGGGATATAAGCTCCCATAAAAGGACCATGGAGCTGGTTGCATCATTGCCGCAGCTCATGCCAGGCATTAAACTTTTCTTTAAACCGCATCCGCGTTTCGATTTTCCAAAGATGGTTGAGTATATCTGCAAAAAGAATACAGAAGGCAGCTGCAGTTTTTGCCCGCCGGATATACCGCTAGGAGATCTTTTGTGTAAAGCCGATATTGTAGTGTCAGTAAATTCCGGTACGAGTGCATGCATCGAGACGCTCTTTTATAAGAAGCCGGCCATTATGGTCTTGAGTGCCCGCTCGCCTTACACTGCAGAAGAGATCCCAATTGTCAAATGGGGTGGGGCAGAGTGTCTCTACAAGGATGACGATATTGTGCCTACTGTTAAAAAAATACTACACAATGCAGATTTTAAGCAGAAGTTGTTGAAGCGCCAGCAAACCTTCCTGGAAAGGTATGTATATAAAATAGATGGTCATGCAACTGAGCGCATTATAGATTTAATCGCTTGCTCCGCAGAAGGTAATAGCTAAGATGAGGAGAATGTAATGGGGGATAGCTACGAGGTCGTAATAAAGCCAAACAGGAGCTGGTTCTATATCGACTGGCGCAGCCTGGTCTGCTACAGGGATCTTTTATTCTTCCTGGTCAGGCGGGATTTTATCTCAAAGTATAAGCAGACGATTCTCGGGCCAACGTGGTTTGTTGTGCAGCCGCTTGCTACAACCCTGGTCTTTACGGTTGTTTTCGGAAAGGTGGCGAAGATATCGACCGACGGCCTGCCGCCCATACTCTTCTATCTCTGCGGGCTTTTGATATGGCGGTATTTCGCAAGCTGCATGAGTTCTATTTCGACTACCCTTACATCAAACGCCCGCCTTTTTGAGAAGGTCTACTTCCCGAGGCTGATAATACCTTTAGCTGTTATCGTATCCAATCTGCTCGCCTCTGCGATACAGCTGGTAATGTTTTTGGGGTTCTACTTTTACTTTAAGTATTTTACTCAACTCGGGGTACACATAAACCCAAATATCTATATTCTCATGCTGCCTTTGATGCTCCTGCAGGTGATGGCTATAAGCATGGGTGTCGGGCTGTGGATCTCTGCTCTGTCTGTCAAATATCATGATTTTGCTTTCCTGACGGGTTTTCTTACGCAGCTCTGGATGTATGCTACGCCTATCATATATCCTATGTCGATAATCCCGGAGAAGTACAGGATCTTCATGGCCTTAAACCCCATGTCTTCGGTTGTAGAGTTTTTTAGGTACGCCTTTTTCGGGACAGGGACTATCAACCTTAGCTATTCATTGATCTCAATAGGCACAACCCTCTTTTTGTTGATTACGGGGGTCATGGTTTTTAACAGGGCGGAAAGGACCTTTATCGATACGGTGTAAAAATGAAAAACCCTATTATAGAAACAGAAGGTCTGTCGAAGCTCTACCGACTCGGCGTTATAGGGATGACTACCCTAAGAGATTCTGCGGAGCGCTGGTGGAATAAGGCGCGCGGCAGGGAAGAGCTCAACCAGGCGCTTATCTCAAAAAGGCAGATGGTCTCCCCGGACGATCCGCAGGCCGGCCCAGAGCTTGACAGCATATGGGCGCTAAAGGATGTCTCGCTTTCGGTCAAGAAAGGAGAGATCCTGGGCGTTGTTGGCAAAAACGGCGCGGGAAAATCCACACTGCTCAAGATACTCTCCAGGATCACAGAGCCTACCGAAGGTACTGCTATTATACGTGGCAGGATATCTTCTCTGCTTGAAGTGGGGACAGGCTTTCATCCTGAGCTGACCGGGAGAGAGAACATATACCTAAATGGTACCATCCTCGGCATGCGGAAGCACGAAATAGACAGCAAGTTCGATGAGATAGTCGCATTCTCCGAGATCGAAAAGTT
>JABMQS010000114.1 GCA_013202525.1 Candidatus Omnitrophota bacterium | reverse complement strand
TCGAAACTGGTCACCTTTTCGCGGTGTATGCGCAGTTCGTCTGTCTGCACATTGAGCTCTAAAGAAAAATGGGCCTCCTTCTGCCTTAAGGCCTCATTCTCCTGCTTAGTGGTGCTTGACTTCTGCTGGATACCGCTGTACTCATGAAACGCAAGCTTGGTGTCGAGGTCCTTTAGTTTATCAAACTCTATGCGGAACTTCTCGGCCTTGCGGGCCTGCCTCTCTATAGAACCTATCTGGCGCTTTACCTCGTTTACGATGTCGGCAAGCCTGGTAAGGTTGTTCTCTGTGTGATCGAGCTTGAGCAGGGCCTCTCTCTTTTTACTCTTGTATTTGGTTATGCCGCTCGCCTCTTCAAATATCTCCCTGCGGTCTTCGGGCCGCGCGCTGAGAACGCGGTCCATCTTTCCCTGCTCGGCTATGGAATAAGAACTGACGCCTATGCCTGTACCGGCCAAAAGCTGCATTATATCTTTCAATCTCACAGGGGTCTTATTCAGGAGATATTCACTCTCGCCTGAGCGAAAGACCCTCCGTGTGATAATGACCTCATCATAATCCAGAGGCAGTATATGGTCTTTGTTTGAAAGTGTTAAGGATACTTCTGCGAGATTTACGGGCTGGGTATCATCTGTGCCGTTGAAGACGATGTCTTCCATCCTTGAGCCGCGCAGCTCCTTGGCGCTCTGTTCGCCGAGGACCCACTTGATACCATCGCTGATATTGCTCTTGCCGCAGCCGTTTGGTCCTACAACAGCTGTAACGCCAGGCTCAAAGACGAGCTCTGTCTTGTTGGCAAAGGATTTAAAACCGAAGAGCTCTAATTTTTTAAGATACAATTAATGATTCCTCCCATTTCAAGTGTGGCTTCAGTAGGGCGCTCTCGTCTAAAATGGGCATAAAGAAACCCACCGAGTACAATTTCATTATTGCAAAAACTCGACGGGTTGTCAAGGCCAAAAACCCACTTATACTAACTTTAATATGGGACCGTTTCACCCATCCCGGGGACATTGTGCCATATAGGGTTATGACTTTGGCATTAAGTTTTTTGGGCAATTTGTAAATTTTGATTTTGCGAGAAAACTTGAATGGTCACGCCATAACTCGTTGATATATAAGAGCTCTTGAAGGGGTGAAACGGTCCCTATATCTGTTTGAGTTTTTTGGTGAGGGCGGGGATGATCTCAAAGAGGTCGCCTACTATACCGTAGTTTGCGGTCTTAAAGATCGGGGCATCGGGGTCCTTATTGATGGCGATTATGATATCAGATGAGGACATGCCTGCCAGGTGCTGGATCTGGCCGGAGATACCGCATGCAATATATATCTTTGGGCAGACCGTCTTTCCTGTCTGTCCGACCTGATGTGAATATGCTATCCAGTCTGCATCAACAGCAGCGCGAGAAGCGCCCACCGCGCCTCCGATCACATCGGCAAACTCATGTAAGAGCGCGAAGCTTTCAGGCTTTCCTAAACCTCTCCCGCCTGAGACTATGATATCTGCCTCAGATAGGTTTACGGCCTGGCCTTCCTCGTCTACTACCTTTAAGACCTTTGTCCTTGAAGAAAGTGTGCCCTCGCCAAACTCCCTCTTTATGACCTCGCCTTTTCTGGAGTTGTCAACCTCTGCCTCTTTCATCACCTTGTGCCTGACAGTCGCCATCTGCGGGCGGTGATTGGGGCAGATGATGGTCGCCATTATATTTCCGCCAAAGGCAGGGCGGGTCTGAAGAAGTAAGCCTTTCTCCTCATCTATGTCAAGGCCTGTGCAGTCGGCGGTAAGGCCGGTATTTATCTTTACCGCGACCCTCGACACCAGTGAACGGCCTATGGATGTAGCGCCACACAATGCTATCTCGGGTTTATACTCTTTTATAAGTTCGACTATGACATTGGTATAAGGTTCGCTCCTGTACTGTGCCAGCTCCGGGGATTCTACGAGATAGACTTTTTGCGCGCCGCGGGAGATAAGCTCATTACATTTAGAAGAGATATTATCGCCCAGGAGAACCGCGCATAGTTCAACGCCGAGTTTATCGGCCAGCTCCCTGCCCTTGCCCAGGAGCTCATAAGTAACGCTCTGTATTTCGCCTTTCTTCTGCTCTGCGATAACCCATACGCCTTTGTAAGAGTCGATATCCTCCTGGACCTCTTCTTCCTTGCGTAGTATAACGGCGTCAAATTTACATGGCTCAACACATGCGCCGCAGAGCGTGCACTTATCATAGTCGATTACAGCCAGCTTCTCCTCCATACGTATAGCATCGTATGGACAGGCCTTTAAACAAAGCTGGCAACCGACACATTTATCTGTAATTATCTCTATACCCATCGTCTCTTATACCTTTAATCAAAACTTAGGCTTGCATTCATCCTTTAAGACTTCAAACAGTTTCTCAGCTATCTCTTCAGGTTCACCTGTAAGCATTTCACCGCCTGCGCGCGGCGGCGGTGTAAATATCTTAATAACCTGTGTGGGGGAACCATTTAAGCCGAGGTGCTTCTCATCGACTTCAAGATCCTTTGCTGTCAATGTCTTGATCTGCGCACTCCTTGCCTTCATCTTACCCTTTAATGACGGTATGCGCGGCTCATTGATCTCCTTTACAACCGTAAATATCGCAGGCAAAGGCGTCTCTATCACATCAAAGCCTTCTTCTGTCATACGCTCAACGCGCGCAGAACCTTCCTTTATCTCCTCTATCTTCTTTACGTATGTGACCTGTGGTATATCGAGATGTACCGATATGCCGGGCCCTACCTGAGCAGTATCACCGTCTGCTGCCTGCTTACCACAGAAGATGATATCAAAGGAACCGATCTTTCTTATTGCAGCTGCTAGGGTATAACTTGTCGCCCAGGTATCGCTTCCTGCGAATGCCCTGTCTGAGACCAGCACAGCCTCATCAGCGCCCATCGAAATCGCCTCACGAAGAGCTGACTCTGCCTGCGGGGGCCCCATGGAGACCACGGTGACCTTGCCTTCAAGCTTCTCTTTCGTCCGAACAGCCTCCTCGATCGCATACATATCAAAGGGGTTTATTATAGACTCCACCCCTTCACGGATGAGTGTGTTTGTCTCCGGGTCTATATTTACGTTGGCCGTATCCGGCACCTGTTTTATGCAGACTATAATGTTCATAAGTTTAGATCCTTCGGCTGCTCCTTATGTCACAGCCTCAGGATAAATTCGCACTTATAATTTACGCTTCCTGCTGGTCGCGTAAATTATGTGCTCATTTATTTAATTGTTTCCTTGATAAGCGCGGAGGCGATGACACTGCGCTGTATCTGGTTTGTACCTTCGTATATCTGGGTGATCTTGGCATCACGCATATAC
>JABMQS010000113.1 GCA_013202525.1 Candidatus Omnitrophota bacterium | reverse complement strand
TCCTCACCCAGACTTACAGGGAAACGGTTTTGTGGCACGTTTAAGCGGCGCGACAGCGGAGTTTATCAATATCTGGCTTATTATGTGTGCAGGCATCAGGCCTTTTTATCTTGCCGGGGATGAGAGGCTCTGCCTTGAGCTTAAACCTGTTTTACCGGGTTGGCTTTTTTCAAGCCATGCTGGTGAGGGTTTCCCTGAAGGCAGCTTTGCATTTAAGTTTTTGGGAGATACATTGGTTGTCTATCATAATCCGAAGCGCAAAGATACATTTGGCAAGAATGCTGCCGGGATAAAAGAGATAAGGCTTAAGCCCAAAAAGGGCAGAGAGATAAAACTTAAGTCACCGGTGATAGCTGCCCCGTATTCTTATGAGGTGCGTAGGGGCAATATTGAGCGTATCGATATATACATGAATTAGGTGACATTTTCCTTGAAAGGAGGAAACAAGACGATGGGTAAAAAGAGATTCTTAGGATTTGTGGTCTTTGTAGCAATGCTTTTTGCCGCAATGGCCATCAAGGCACAGGATATTGAGATCTTTGAACCGTTCAATGTCTACACCGACAAGAACGCCCGCGGTAACCACTATGTTCCTTCAGGATGGATGGGTGACTACAGCGATGTAGCCTTTACCGATGCCTGTACAGACAACCCGCATACAGGCAATACCTGTATAAAGGTGGCATATCGTTCCAATGTATCGCAGGGCGCACGCTGGGCAGGTATGTACTGGCAGAACCCGCCCAACAACTGGGGAAATAGGAAAGGCGGTTACGATCTGACCGGCGCGAAGAAACTCACATTCTGGATCCGCGGCGAAGAAGGCGGAGAGAGGGTAGAGGAGATAAAGATAGGTGGTATGAGCGGCACCTATCCTGACTCTGATTCAGCGAGTGTTGGTCCGATAGTGTTGACCAAGGAGTGGCAGCAGCATGAGGTCAATCTAAAAGGCCTGGATCTCTCCTATATAAGCGGGGGATTCTGCTGGGCCACTAACCTGGATGTCAATCCAGACGGTGCCACTTTCTATATAGACGACATCCGCTACGAATAATGCTGTTCGGATCTTTAAAGCCGGGACAGGAATGTCCCGGCTATCCCGGTCGTGGATATATCCCAGAGATGGATAGGCGGGGTTTTTAACCCCGCATGGTGAAACCGGGACAGGAACACGACACATATGACGCACGACAAACGCAGGAAGTATATAAGGCTTAAATTCTTGTTTTCCAATTGCATATATTATATATATCTGTTATAATACACATTCTTTGCTGTTAATCAGATAAAACCAAATATCTAAGGAGGCAGTGAATGGAGCAAGTAAAGAATAGGCCAGAGCATCATGTTACAGCCCATCAAGACCGCATCCCCGTCTTTCAAAAAGCCATCTATAGTACAGGAGCACTGGTCAATACTTTTCAGGCCGCTGCTATTGGAGCGATGGTCATTGTCTTAAATCTCGGATTAAAAGTAAATCCAGCTTTAGTCGGCCTTGTTGGATTTGTTCCCCGTATTTTCGATGCCATAACAGATCCCATGACCGGTTATATTTCAGATAATATCCGGACCCCGTGGGGACGCCGCAGGCCTATCATAGCCATTGGAGCAATTTTTGGCGGGGTATTTTTTGCATTGATGTTTCAACTGCATGCAGGGCATAGCGAAACCTTCTATTTCTGGTATTTCCTGTTGTTCCAGTGCCTCTTTTTCCTGGGATTTACCTGTTTTTCTATTCCATGGATTGCCTTAGGCTATGAATTGACACCGGATTATCATGAGCGGACCCGGCTGCAGGGAGTCAGCAATTTTGTTGCTCAATTTTCCTGGGTGATCGCTCCCTGGCTGTTCAAGATCATGAACAACAAGACCTTCTTTACGGATATTGTCCATGGAGCGCGGACCATTGCAATAGTAATCGGCGCCTTTATAGTAATCGGTGGCCTGGTACCGGCCATTTTTATCAAAGAGCGTGTTACTTACCTGCCGCCACCTGACAGAGGAAAGGGTGCTTTGAATGTGGCAAAAGACTTCTTCAAAAATTTTGCGATTACTTTCAGATGCCGCCCATTTGTCAAGCTTTGCGTAGCAACATTCCTTATCTTTAACGGATTTATGCTCGCTTCCGCATTCTCGGCCTACGTCATATTCTTCTATCTTTATGGCGGCGATTATTCAAAAGGCGGTACATTGCTTGGCTGGTTTGGTTCTATCAGTTCTGTTTGTACTTTTGTCGTTATATTTTTCTGCACATGGCTCTCCACAAAGATCGGAAAGCGAAAGGCCTTTTTGATCTGTATCTCGCTTTCGATCATCGGTTACGCCTTGAAATGGATAGGGTACAACCCCGATCAGCCGTATCTACTGCTGATCGCCGCTCCTTTTATAGCATTTGGCCTGGGGTCACTTTTCACATTGGTCAGCTCCATGGTAGCCGATGTCTGTGACATAGACGAACTGGAGACCGG
>JABMQS010000112.1 GCA_013202525.1 Candidatus Omnitrophota bacterium | reverse complement strand
GCCTTAGGGGGCTCGGGCTTTGCTTCTTCTGTCTTCGGTGCCTCAGGCTTTGCTTCGTCTGCCTTTGGCTCTTCTGCCTTCGGTGCTTCTGCCTCAGGTTTGGGCTTTGCTTCGTCTGCCTTTGGCTCTTCTGCCTTCGGTGCTTCTACCTTAGGCTCGAGCTTAGCTTCCTGTTTAACTTCCTCAGGCTTTACCTCGGGCTTTACTTCAGGCTTTTCCTCGCCGCCGGCGGCTCCTGCTCCCTGATCTTTCTTTTCTTCTGTCATATCTGTGCTCTCTCCTTCTTTTGTCTTACTTACTGCCAAAAACGCAGGTTATAATCCTTTGTCCCGTCGTTGACTATTACTGCCTTCTTTTCTATCCTGACAACCGTATTTCCACCCACCTTACCACCCTCTTTTACCACTTCGCCGTTTATTATCGCGTAGGACTCCTTCTCATCGCAGATGATGCCTTCCAGCTTAAGGCCTGATATGGTCGCGTCACTGCTGGGAGAATCACTTCTTATGGCAAAGGGATCTCTTCCCCATTCCCCACCATCCCCTGCTATCTCATCCGCTGACCTACTGGACGCCTTCCTGGCCTTGTCAATCTTTGATAATGCGGGGCCATCTTTTCGCTTTGCGGCATCTTCAAAAACAGCCGGTGCAATAGCCTCGGGCACTGCGGGGTTTTTTGATCGAAACAGGGTCTTTGCGCTGTTGAACAGGATAATAACCAGGGCTATCACCATAACAGAGGTAATGGCTATTTCCATCTTTGATTTATTATCCAGGTTCTTAAAATCTATTTTTTCCACAACTAATCCTCTCCCACAACATAGACTGTAAATACAAGCTCGGCGTCTATCTTAGGAAATATCAGCTCATCCCTGACAATAACGACCCTGTCTATAGTGGCGAGTATATTGAGGCTCTCCTGTATATTCTTGATATATTTTGCTACTGCCTTATAGTGTGCGCGCACCATAAGCTCGACCTTGATACTCTCCAGATGCCTCTTGTCCAGTTTCACCACCTGCGCGTTATCATCGAGAAACGGCTTCGGCTTCTCGGGCTTTATGCTCAAAACATCTACGGAACAGGTCTTTGCAATATTTGAAAGTTCAGACAGTACTGAGGAAATATTTTCTTTAGCGGGTATCCTGCTCTCAAATGCGGCAAGCTCGGTCTGCATGCTGGCCAAGACCTCGCCCAGCTTGTTAAGATCACCCAGCATGGCGTGGGTCTTTTCAGTCTGCGTCTCTATATGTTTTATACGTGTCTTCATCCCCTGGACAGATCTGTGCTTTGGAAGATGAATAAACACAAGGAACAGCATAAACAACGCTATAGCAGCAATGCTGAATACTAATATCTTCTTATTTTCGCGTATCAGATCTTTCATATTATAGTTTTTCCAGCTGGCAGCTTAGTCTAAATTCCATGGCCTTCCTGCCTGACATGTTCGTATCCCTGCTCGAATCAAGGGTTACATCGTTGAAGAATGGCGAACGCTCCAGGGCCTTCATAAATTCAGCGAGAGTGGTCTCCGCGCCCTGGGCCGTTTCAAAAACAACGCCTTTTACCGCCAGGGTACTCGCCTTATCGCTTACAATAAGGCTCTTTAAATAGATTGGTTTAAGCAGAGAATTACTGAGGGCCTTAAATATATAATAGAGAGGCGCCTGGTTCTTGAGCGTATGGTCTATTATGGCATCCTTCTGTACTATCCTTGCATGGAGATCCTGAAGCTCCTGGAGTTTCTGCCACTGCGGTTCCCTGGCAGCCAGGAGTTTGCGCAAAACCCCTTCATGCGCTGAATTAAAAAGATAGACTGCGGCCAATATAAGAGCGGGGACGATAAGGACGGCCCTTATGGACTGGCTTTTTATCCTCTGCGTCTTCTGCGTCTTATAAGAGATGGGTATGAGGTTTAGCCCTTGAGAATTACTTATGGCGGCGCCGATCGCTGCGGCAATAAACGGAAAATCTTCCCTAAGGCTCTCCGGGGCCTTGCCCGTGATCTTCACATTTAACGCTGCGGAAACATCCAGGGGCTCAACAGCGACAGATAGTTTCTGGAAAAGTTCTCCTCTTATATTCTTGAGCTTCGAGGTTCCGCCGCTCAAAAACACCTTTGCCACTGCACCTTCGCTAAACTGAGAAGTATAATAGTCAAAAGAGCGCTTGATCTCACTGGCCAATTTTTCCACTATGGGCCTGAGCATAACCCTGACTTGTTGTGGAGAGATACCTTCCTCCGACCCTTGCACCGACTCATCCGGGATACCTGTGTTTTTCTTTATCTCCTCTGCCTGCTCAATGGTAAGCTCTATCTTTCCTTTATCAGATACCAGGGTTCCGCTTAGGGCATTGGTAAAATCTTTGCCGGCGCATCCGACCTGCCGTATAAACCTTATCTTCTTATTCTTTATTACGACTATAGTGGTGGTAGAAGAACCGATATCTATCAGGGCCACAGGTTCTTTGGAATCTTCCTTGGTGAGCCTGTATAGATTACGCAACGCATAGGCCTTTGGCACAACGACGGAGAGTGAAACCTGCAGATCCTTAAAGAGAGAAATCTTCTCATCTATAAGCCTGTTATTGGCTATGGTCGCTATTACCTCTAGACTCTTGGTCCCGTCATCGGCAGTCACCTCCTGCAAGACCTCAAAATCCAGCATGGACTCTTCTATATTAAGCAGGAAATGGTCCTTTGCTTCCCATCGAAGGGCCTGGGCTACCTCTTCTTTGGGCATCATGGGCAGGGATATTCTCTTCGCATCCACCTCGCGCCCAGAGACCACAAACTTTACCTTGCAACCGGAAGAGAGCCTATCCTCTCTTAATATATCGCTGATAACGGCAGTTGGATCGGGTGCACCCTTTATGTCCGGGGTAAGAGGCACGATCCTGTAGTCGAGGAGCGTGATAGCGCCTTGTGGCTCTTCTCTCGTAAGAGCAAGTTTGACACAGTCCTTGCTCGTATCTACGCCTAGAGACAGGGGGATGGGCATAAAACGTGAAAGGAGGCTCTTTATTATCTTCTCTATGTCTTCTGTTTTCAGCATAATAGTTGGATCGGAAAGTACCGTATCTGTTAACTCAAGGTCCTGAGAAGGGGTATAACCTTCATATAATAGGCGATAAACCACAGACAAGCTGCTGTCAAAATAAGGGAGATGCCCAGGCCTAAGCGCAGCTCAAAAGCTGACTTATCAATGTCCTGAAGCACCTTATTGGTCAATACGCTGACACCTCTCAGTGCCCCTGGGAACAAAATAAGCATTATGCCTGTTAAAAAGGCCAGGCAGCCTGCAAAGATAAGAAAACTCATGGCATACCTCTCTTTCTGGCTTCATTATACTCAAAAACTAAACTGTGGTCAACGTTTAATAACAGGATACAGCAATAAAAGAAGTATAGCTATTATACTTATGGCTGCGCCTATCTTAAAGCTCAAAGGATCAAAGACAAAGCTGACCATGTGCTCCCCTTCAGGCACCTGTACCGCCCTCAAGAAAAAGTCCGCCCTGTGGATCCTTACCTCTTTTCCATCTACATATGCCTTCCATCCGGGATAGTAGGTATCGCTAAGAAGCAGAAATGCCGGCTCCTTTGCCGCAACAGATATCTCGACCATCTCCGGGGCATACATCGTGATGTCCACCCTGTCTTTTCTTATGCGCTTACGGCTTCCGGGTGCAAGCCTCTCAGGCAGACTTATCTCCTCCTCCAGCACTATCTCTTTTCTCGGATCAAACTTCTTAGATGACATATATTCCAATATCTCCTCATCATTGTCTATTACTATCGGCCTCCTGAGAAGCATCGCCCTTGGCAGGCATCTGGTATTGAGGTATACCGCTGCATATTCAGTCTCATTGACCTTCCTATATCCACGGGCACGCATTTTACCGTGCGAAGAAACATACTTCACGTTGAGCAGATCGAGCAGGTTTGTGTCTGTCGGAAACATAGACCTGTAGACATATCCTACAAGCTTGTGGCTCCTGTCAAAAACCGTTGAATCATAACCCCACATATCGTACAGCCCGAACTCCATCATGCGGTTGTTGACAAAGCGGTCCTTGGTGGTCTTTATGCCCTCGCGGTATGACCCGTCATAGAGGTTGGTAAACTTATCAAACGAATACGGGGATGCATATATCCTGAAGAGCGACTTATCCTCCATGACATAACTGATGTTGGGTGTCGGTTCTTTAAAGTATGCCTCCTCGACCACGGGTTCATAACTTGTGTTTGTAAGCATAAGGTCAAAACCTACAAGGAGAAATATACCAAAAGAGATAAGCTTATTTCTGTTTGCCTTCTGCCACAGGAATATAAACATGCCAAAACACGCGATATACAGAAATGTTCTTCTCAGATTAAACATATCCGCATATATCAGGGAAGGGAACTGCCAGATATTAAAACTCGGGTTCTTCTGATAGAGCTCTACTGCCTTATGCATTACCATGAGGCCTATTCTTTCGGAGAAGACGGTTATGGCAACCGCCGCAAGAGATGAGGCAAAGGCCGTTGCCAGAAAGACCCTGGCAAGGCGCTTTAGGCCGCCGGAAGATATCATGCCCTTCAAATAATCATAGCCTATCCCTGCAAGCGCACAGGCAGCAAATGTAAAGATAAAGAAAAACCTGACAGGGTAGCGTATTATCCTGACTATAGGTAATATCTTGTAGAGTGCGGGATATAATACAAAATGCCTGCCGAGGCATATGGCTACAGACAAGAGTCCTATCGCAAGCAGAAACTGCACCAGGCGTTTCCGCAGGCCGAAACGCAGCGCAAAGCCCGCGAGCATGATCGTGGTTATACCGACATAGTAGTTGTCGAGCCAGCTCTGCCTTACCCAGTAGTGCTGATAGTAACATGATAGGTCATTAAAGTAGGGGATTATGAGGCTAAACAGGTCCGTATAAGGCACGCTCCATGCAGAGGCCTCGGTCCAGCTCATGCTTGCCCGGACGGTCCTGCTATAATATTCGACTGCGGGCAGTGTCTGAAACGCGCTAAGCAGCAGAAATACCCCCGAGGCGATAAGAAGATTATAGATGATAAACAGATCCGCCCTTCTCTCTCTTATAAGCCTCTCCATGAAAAGCCATGCTGATGCAAGAAATATTATCCCAAAGGTCGCAAGTGTAACAGAGGGATCCCCTGCAAGAAACATCACGGTAATAACCGCCCCCAGGCCGGCAGAGGCCTTGTAATGGCGTTCTCTTATGCCTTTCAGAAACAGGAGCATAGCCAGCGGAAACCACGTTACCGCACAGAGGGCTATTGTCAGGGAGATTGCCGACATGACATAGCCGCTGAATGTAAAGGCCAGGGCCGCCAAAAAGGAACCCTCTGTCGAGGCCTTGCAGGAACGCATAAAGATATACATGAAGATCCCGCAGAGCAGTATATGGACTATTATAAACAGGTCAAACCCTGT
>JABMQS010000111.1 GCA_013202525.1 Candidatus Omnitrophota bacterium | reverse complement strand
CCTTGACACCATAAGTATACCATACCCCCCTACCCTATGTCAAGGGTCAAAAGAAAAAAACCTCAGATTCTTAAATCTGCGAGCTTTTCCTCATCTATGGGCAAAATGGTTATCGACTCTCTTGTCTCTGTCGATATCTGCCCATATTTGATTTCCTGTTTCTTGTCTGGCTCGCAATCACTATACCTGGCGATTATGGAGCTGGAAATAAGATAAGCGGCCTCATCAAATGCCCCTCTGCCTATTCCTACCGGGCCCATAGCATCAACCGCATGGAATAAGATATCACTGCCGCAGGCCAAACCCAGCAGCTTCTCATTGTCCTTCTCGTCTCTTCCCACAACGAGTTTGGCCTTCGGTGAAATACGGAGATGCCTTCCTGCTTTAAGCAGTTTCGTATCCTCAACACCAAAGTCAGGGTTATATTGCATAAGGTCCCTTACCTTGTTCGCAAACCCCTCATATGTCAAAAGGCACCCTCCTGACGGGCAGGGATAGTCATTAATTGAAAACTTCTCCGCAAGATGAATCTGTTCCTTCCTGGAGCGGCCCTGTATGGATAAGAGCTTTTCCCTGTTAACCAGGCCGTCTTCTTCAGGCGTAGTCGGCCTTAGCAGCTTAGCGGAGAGAGGCCTTAATATCAGGCCTTCGAGCTTGCTCTCTTTTTCAATTGTTCTCATGGCATCCATGCGCTGGGACATCGGCCTCTGGCCCAGCACCTCCCCTGTAACCAGAAAAGAACCACCTGCCTGTTTCATGTATTCAGCGGATTTTTTAAGCTTTAATATGCGGCAGTCTAGGCAGGGGTTTAGGTTTTTACCGTAGCCATGTTTGGGATTCTTGAGTATCTTAAGATATTCTTCGGTGATTTCGAATACCTTAAGCTTGATGCCGAGCTGATCAGCTGCTGATTTAGCGGCGCTGCAGCTTCTGCTGCGGCTTGTACAATTGCAGAATATTGTCTTGAAATTCACGGCCTCTACTTCTATGCCCTGTTCCAAGATCAGCTTTGCTGCCAATATGCTGTCTAATCCGCCTGATAATAATAGTATCGCTTTTGTCATATAAAAATCCTGAAAAGAAAATCGCCCCTTCTGCTTGACAAAAGAGGCGATTTGAGTTTCTCCTGCCTTTAAGCTCTTTAAACCTTATACTCCTACCTCCTCCTTGATCTCTGTCATCTCCTGCGCAATGTTGCCTGATAGAAGCTTCATCGCCTCATCGGCTGCCTTCCTGCCAGAAAAGAGCATGCCGCCAAATGTGGGTCCCATGCGGGGTATGCCATAGGCAGTCGATACTGCCATGCCGCATATAATAAGTCCTGGATGGATCTCGCCGGTCTTCTCAACTACTCCATCCTCTGATTGCTTGACATCCATGGGCCCAAAATCTGAGAGCTTTAAGATGCCTCTCTTTTCAAGGCTTCTGCATGCGCAGGCATCATGGCCGGTTGCATCTATCACTACCTTGGACTCCAAAGCAATAGGGTCAACGCAGGTTATCTGTCTCGGCAAAGCGGAGACAGGCGTCCAGTTCACAACAACGCCTTCTACCCTATTATTCCTATATACTACATCATCAAACTTTGTCATATTCAATATCTTGATCCCTGCATCACAGGCAGCTGAGATAAGCTTGGAGCAGGCGCCCGGCCCGTCAGAAACAAACAGGCCGTCCTCAACCTCTTTATGCCTTATACCAAACTCCTTCAGGATCTCCTGTGACGGCGCCCTAAAAGTCAGGGTATTCATCAGGTAACCACCGATCCAGAATCCGCCGCCCAGATAGTTGTTGGCCTCTATAATTAAGACTTTAGCCCCCTTTTTAGCTAAATCATGTCCAGCTACCAGCCCGCTCGGGCCGCCGCCTATTATAACTACATCCGAGACGACATAGTCCTTTAGCCAGCCATGAAACTCATCCATAATGGCCCTGCTTATCTTTGCTTCGCCGATCTCCTTAAACATGGTTACCTCCTTTGGTTGGAATGAAAGATAATAGCATAAAAAGATATATGTGTCAATATCTTTTACATGTTATATATAAGCTATGTTTACATATACAAGGTAAAAAAAATCCGGTGTTAAGCGCCGCTGTACTTGAGGTATACGGGGCAGGCATTCTTCTCTTTGGGCTTGCATTTCTTGACATCCCAGCAGCGAGTGGTATCCAATATATTCTTTACACCTTCTATGTTGATGCGCTTCTCCTGAAGAAGTTCCTTTATGTACTCCAGCCTATCCAGGTCGCATTTGGAATAGAACCTGTTCTTGCCGATACGTGAGGGCTTTATCAGCTTCTTCCTCTCCCATATCCTTAATGT
>JABMQS010000110.1 GCA_013202525.1 Candidatus Omnitrophota bacterium | reverse complement strand
CCTCGCCAAGTTCAGGGATATCAAAGTTGACTGCTTCTGAGAATTCATCGAGCCTCTCTCGGAAGTTATAGGTTTCTGCCTTCGAAACTCGCATTGTTTCGAAAATTCTGGAAAGGATGTTTTCATTATACCAGTCCGCCAACTCTAAAACCATGGCCTCGGAAAGAGAATTGTATCTGTTTGTTATCACCCACACCTCATCCTCGGAATAATCGTCTCGATCAAGGTATATTGACCGCTCTGTGATGCCCTTCAGCAAGTGCAAGAAGCTTGCTGTAAAGAACCTCACGCTAGAACCGTATTCCTTGGCCAGGTACACGCTCATCTCCGGGCTCTCCTCTGCAACGGCACTCGTGCCCGCTAAAGCTGTGGTCAAATGCAATGCTGTGTGCAGCTGCGCAGGAACGCCCGCGCTGCTCGCCTTAAAGGGCGTGGTCTCATTAAGCAGTATGTGCGGGCTGTAATCGAAAAAGTTCGCTCTGTCAAGCCCCCATCTTATATAATCTGCCTCCTGATCTTGTAAGGCCTCTGGCGGAGCATTCATGCCGCTTAGAACGAGCGCTATCTTTTTGCCTTGCAACATCTGGCGTTTTGTGCTATCTGCCATAAGCATATATAGAAAGGCCATTGGTATGCCGCCGCTCGGCTCAACCGGGAAACCTTCTAAGCCTATATCTCTATTAGGGCCAAGGCCCGTTAGCAACCGCACATTATTAAGATCCACAGAACCCTTTATAATATACTCCTCAAAGACATCTGCCATCTGAAAACGCGCCATACCAAATGCCCGAAGGGCCTCCAGAGCAAGGCTCTGGACATTGTGTATCCTGTAGGAGTCAGCGTGTTTTTCTATTGGGCGTGAAGCAGGCATAAGGCCTACAACTGTTGTATTATAACCCTGCCAGAATGCCGTAAGCAATGCGCCCACAGGAGGAGAACCGCCGCCTGTTCCCATCACCCACATATCCGGTGCAGTACCTATTTGATGTACGGCATTTTCCAGCATAGCGGCGCCGCCTAGCGCTGTGCTATGGCTGTTTGAGTAAAGGATATGCAAAAGGTTATGGGCTCGTGCGTACCACTCCGTGACATCATGGAGCTGATTAAGGTCTTCAATGTCCCTCGCTGGCTGGCCAGCATCTTTGTATTCCTGCTCCAGGGAATCCGCATCTACTATTTCAACAAGATCGCCAAACTGCTCCATTATCTTTTCTCTCTTGTATAGTGAGAGGCTTTTGGGGTAGCAGACCATCTTTACCTTGAAGTTCTTGCGAAGAATACCGCCTTCTATCAGCTTCATCGCAATAAGGGCAGTATTCAGCACGCCCCGGATGGCGTTGCCGGATGAGAACATTATCATATCCTTGCCCGGTTTGCCTCCTATGCCATTTAATATATCCATATGCTCGAGGAAGAAATTTATATAGCCCAACCTTTTGAACGAGCCTATGCGGTTAAGATACTCAAGGAGTAGATAGACCTCAAACTCTATATTATAGTCATCCTTGAATTGTTTTATGGGTGGGAATACCTCATCTATGCGCACTACCGGCGATGGGCCGTCTACCAGGTTTGAGGGATGATCCGGAGGCGTAATATACCTTTGCACATTCTCTATGCCGCGTTCGATCTCCCACCTCCCAAAAGCATGTGTTGTGATAAACTCAGCTATGGCTGCTGGATCGGGCTCAAGCGCCCTGACAAACTCCCCGGGCCTGTCAAGGTCGGTTTCTGCGCCAAAGAGTTTTTCAAAGGTGGCAATCCTGCCGCTGCGCTCTGAGGGAGCAAAGAATTTCCTTATTTGCGCAATGCGGTCTGCATAAGAAACTCTGGGCCCGAGAATGTGTACGGGAATATTAGCTCTCCCAATCTGTGCCAATACTGCATCCGTTCCCATGCTAGCGATCTTGGGGCCTGCGGGGGCAGCTGTGGTTCTTGTTGCCTGCGGCCTCAGGGAAGCGGTATGTGCGTGCAAGCTGGAAAAAGGCGCGCCCGTCCCCAGTTGAAAACAGCAAAAGCTAATCAATATTATAGTAGATGTGGCTCTCTTCATATTATTCCTATAAAAAAATAAACCCCGGGCCTTTTTGCCAGGGGTTTTTGTTATTAGTAAGATTATTATACTACAAATAGCTGTAAAATCAAGGAAAATCTAATAACGGGGCTGGCCTCATTTATTGAGGCTTTGGATTCCCGCTTTCGCGGGAATGACAATCGATACTATTCGGACTTATCCACATCGATGATCTTCTTATCGCCAAAGGCTTTTTTCTCAACGGGCTTGGATAGGCTGGCTAGCTTGGTGGTTACCATGACTATCTGCTCGCAATGGTCCTTTATCTTGCCCAACCCGTCTACAAGGCTGGCTGCCACATCCTCTTTTGCGAAGCTTCCTTCGAGCAGTTCCACGTTGCCCTTAATAACCATAAGCGGGTTATTTATCTCATGGCTTAGGGTTAGCACTGTTTCAGTAATCGCCGCCAACCTGCTCTTCTCTATCAGCTCCTCTTGGAGCTTGGCCATCTTTTGATTATAATCAAACAGTCGCTGTATCGCGCCCCACACAATGCGCCTTGCCACGATAAGCCCGATGAGCAAAAGGGACATTGCAAGGCATATGACAAGCGCACCCTCTAGCGTAAGTGTTGCGTGCACCCTGGCCTTGTCGATAAGAAGATAGCCAAGGACCCATGCGCTGCTTAGGCCTACAACATACATGGCATTGTTAAAATCCCTTCTTATCTCTTTCTCGAGCTCTTTTATGTCCTTCTCTTTATCATCCATATCTGCCTCCTCGCGTTATACCCTTCTTAGTGAAGTGTGCCCCTCCAATGCTCCTGCTCGTCGCATTGTCGGGATAAAATTCGCTTTGCGAATTTTGGAGGTGTGGACCGGATTTAAACCATCGGCCTTCGGCCTCTTTAGGGAAAAACCCTGATGGTTTTTCCCTAACGCCCTTCGCTATCGCTCAGGACTGTTCCTATTCCTTCCGCATTGGGGCTTACTGCGCCGATAGGGGAAAAATTCTTTTTCCCCTAAAACCCCTTTT
>JABMQS010000109.1 GCA_013202525.1 Candidatus Omnitrophota bacterium | reverse complement strand
GTGTAGGAACCCTTTCACCGGAAGTGGTAACAGGGCAAGATTAGATTGCGCTCTGTGCTTCTCTCAGGCTAAATAAGAAAATCTACTGGCTTCTGTTGTGCTCAACACCGTTACGAAAACCGGCATTATAACCGTCATCATAACCCTTCTTATAACCCGCGTTATAACCGTCATCAAAACTTCCACCCTGGGCCGGTTGCCCCTGAGAGGAACCTTCCCTGGGCTGCATGCCGCCGGTCACGTCATCTACTATGTTTCCGCGCCTTCCTGTGAGCACTTTGACGCCCTCATAGATGGCAAGGCCCTTGCCGATATTCGACCAGGTCTTGCTGCTGCCGGCATGCGCCGGTACAATAAGCAGGGATACGCAAAAGGCCGCAATGATAATTACAGAAATATACCTTTTCATCTTAATCCTCCTAAAACTAAATATATAATAGTTTAACGAAAAAAGCAAGGATATTATTCATACTGGATATCATCAAGATAGAAGATAACGCCATCCGGGTTAGTAGTCTTATCCGTCATCCAGTAAAACCCGCTGCTGATATATGAGAGGTCCTTGCCTGACAGGTCTATGGCATACTGCTTCCACTCCTTCTCAAGTACGACCGGCCCTATCTCTGCCTTTGCCGAATCAGGATATATGCCGCCTATGCCGCCCATCCCGAATCTGACAATGGTCTCGCCGCCATTCTTCCCGCGGGCCCAAAACACGAGCTTCCTGGCACCTTTCATGTTATAGCCGCCCTTTACATCGCCCCAGTTATTCACAGGGTTCTGCCAATACACGCCCACCCAGCCGGCACCTTGCGACATCCTGCCGGTATACCTGAACCTGAGGCATGTCTTACCAGAGTGCGGATCCTTTCCCCAGCTCATCCTTCTTATAGCATCATAATCGCCTACCCAGCCCGATGGAGAATAATGGTTCTCCGGGCTGCCTTCGTCCAGGTAGACACTAAATGTGCGAAACATGTGCGCGTCGAGATCACCTTTCCAGCTCCTCCATACCTCTAAATCCTCTTTGCTTAAAGGAACGGGCTTGACAGGAGGGCTGCTCCTTATGATCCTTATCATGGTCCCTTCTTCCACAATCACCTCTTCAGTAGACACAATACCCATTATACCTATGGTCTTGGCATAAACCCTGCCATCATAAACCTTGATTGTAGTAATATCCTCGCTGCTTACGGCTTCAAAACCGGTACCCAGCACACCGCATACCGCAGCTGAGGTCCTTACCTCAAATTTAGAATCTTCATCCAGGGCATCGACAAGAAGCATGACCTTACCCTTCTCGAGCTCTATCTTCTTATCTCCAGCCTCCTCGATCTTGCTGAACTTTACCGTTGTATCGTCTTTGCAGCCGATAAAGTTCTTCTCATCCCTGCCAAGCTTGATCTCTACGCAGGAATCCTTAGCTGTGCTTATTGTATCGCCATCCTTAAAGGCCATGTCCCGCTCAGCCTCCTGCCACTCATCTGAGTCCTTCCTGTTCAGGAGCACCTTTCCTGTGAGATAAAACGCCTCATTTTTCTGGATCTCTGGAGCAGGCCTTTGCCTCTTTTTGAAAATGAGATACGCTGCAACCGTCACCATGGCCGCGGCTGCCAATAACATTATAGCTACTATAACAATCTTTTTCATTCGTATATTATATCATCTATATAGATAGCGAAACCACCCGGGTTATCTATCCTGCTTGCGGCAATGACAAATCCGCCGCTTATATAGAAAAGTTCAAGGCCTTGCAGGTCTATAGTGTACTGCTTCCATTCCTTGCTGAGCTTGATAGGGCCTATCCCTGCAGTGTCGGAATCAGGATAAGCACCGGTTATCCCGCCCACCTTAAACTCGATGTTCTCCTCTTCTGCTTCACCGCGTGCCCAAAACGTCAGCTTGCTCGCGCCCGAGAGGTTAAACCCGCCATCCTTTGAGCCCCAGTTGTTTTCGGGGTTCTGCCAGAAGAGGCCTACCCAACCCGCGCCCTGCGTAGGTTCTCCGGTATAATTTATCTTTATACAGGTTAAACCTGAATGCGGATTGTCCTTACAGGCCTGGGTGATCCTTAAGGCCCCGTAATCGCCCATCCATCCGGATGGCACGAAATGGTTGGTAGTAGCATTCTGCTCGGTGTAGACATTAAAAGGCATCGCCTCCTGCGGCTTCTCCTCGTAGGCTGCCTGAGCGCTCAAGGCTACAGCCAACGACAAAAAACTGATCAAAAAAATGCTCTTTTTTGCTTTCATCTCTATGGCTCCTTTCGTTTGGTTGCGCCATATTATCACAACATAATATTTATATCAAGAAAATTCCTCGTTCTTCGAGCTCAGAGTTACTTGACACTTGGAATCTTCTTAATGAGGCTCTAGGAGAGGGCTATCAGAATGACCCCAAAGACCATCAATGCTGTACCGAGAAGCCTGCTTAATATGTGGCTCTCTTTAAAGATCAGCCACCCATATATAACACCGAATATCATGCTCAAGCGCTTTACAGACACTACATAGGCTACCTTGGCCATGGATATACTAAGACAGTGCGTTAAGATAGCGGATGCAAATATGATGCCGAGCAGGATAAGGAGCCGTCCTTCTCCCTTTAGGTTGTTTAAGTCGATCAGACCGCGTCTGTACCTTACAATGACTATGGGAAAAAGGACCACTGCCACCAGGGGAAAATAGGCGATGCCAAAAAAGAGGGCGCTAGAGTGGTTGATCGCAACCTTGGCCAGGGCAGCTGTTACGCTGAATATAGTAGCAACTATAATCATGTAGACAGAGCCCTTCTCCTTAAAAATGGATATCAATGGCTTGAATATTCCCATCCGTAATGTATCGGCATGCAGGAGGTAGCCGCCCAGTGCAACGAATACAATACCGACCAGCCCGAGTGAACCTATCCTCTCTCCCAATATGAGGTGGCCTGTCAGCACAAGAAAGACCGGCGTTAACGCAAGAAATGGCAGTGTTAAAGATAGGGGGGAGTGCTTGATCGCCTTGAGAAACAGCATATAAGCTACGACCTCAAGGGGAAGCATAATAATGACTGTGCGCACAAAAACGCCATCGAGATGGGGTATCTTGTGGGAAAATAAGATTACCAGAAGAAATGGTATAGAAACGACAAGCCTGAGCCAGCCTATGAGATACTCATCATTTCTGCGTAAGAGAAGTTTTGTTATTGCAGCAGAGGTCGCGGTAAAAAAGGCACAGGACAGGGCTGGTATCAACCACATGTGTCTGTTCTTCTATTGGTGGCCAGCTCTGTGCCATACCTAAAGGCCTTCTCCAGAACAGGTCCTCTCTTTAAGACCTCACCGTGATTCTCCAGGTCAGAGACATAAAGCTTTCTGAAGAGCTTGACACCTATTACCATAAACAAGATCTCGATTATCTCCTGTGAATTCTTAAAGAATCTAAGCCTGTTAAACCTGCTTACAGATATAAATATGCCTTTCCTCAAGCGCCTGTTCTTTCTTGGCTTTTTCAAAAAGAAATTCTTTACCCAGATCGGCTGGCAGCGGTCGATCATGGCCTTTAACTGTGCTGTTATGGAACCAAAGTATACCGGCGATGAGATCACGATGGCGTCCGCCTTTTCAAGCTTTCTGTATAGCGGCTGCATGCCGTCTCTTATGACGCAGGCCGCGTCCTTGTAGCACTTTGAACAGCCCTGGCAAGGCCTTATAGAAAAATTGCTAAGCACCACCTTCTCGATCCTGGCACCTTTAGAAGAAGCGCCTTCCAGGACCTTATCGAGCAGGATCTCAGAATTTCCGTTTCGCCGCGGACTCGCGGCAATGCCCAATATCGTCATATCAACACCTTATAATAACACCTAAAAACTCGGTTCGATGCAAAAGGTCTTATATCTTTTAGAGCCCTTCAGCCCCCCGATAATAAATTTGAGGTTGGTCATATACATCATGGCACACCAGACAAAGAAGTGTTTTCGCGGCTGCATATAGAAACACCAGCGTAGGAATCTGAACAGAAAAAAGAGGCTGAGCAAAAAAACCAGGAGCGTGGTTATCTTCAGCCACAGAAGTAAAGGATTTAGCACTGAAGCCAGAAGGCTTATAACAAATAAGCCCCCCGCAATATGCATAAGGTGAAAATTACCCAGATATATAAAACCGCGGATCGGTGACGGCACAGACAGAATATAAGGCTTTTTAAATACCTGCAACACGATCTCTAAATAATCTGTGGCATATTTCCTTAACAGCGGCGGGTGCGCCATCCCGTATGTGACCCAGACCTTTCGCAAGGCCATAAAGGTGCCGCGGTGCATATGGTCGATCCTTGCCTTCGGGGCAAAATAGAGCTTCCAGCCTTTGCTCTCAACCTGGATACACATATCCATATCCTCGCCTGTCGCGTGTTCCCAGAACCTTGCATTGGCATCATCGAGTGCCTTCTTCCTGTAAGCAACGTTCGCGGTGACAAAAAAGTACGCCCTGTGACCAGCTATCTGCGTGGGCCTTCTATCAGAGAGCGGGGGGAAATACCCCTCACCAATAAAACCATAGCGGGGAGATACCATATTGAACTTGAAATGCTCACAAAATGCCTCTGTCAGGCTGCGCGAGTCGACCCGCAGTGTATATATCTCACCGCCTACTATGCCTATTTCTTCATCACGGGCAAAATGCTCGAGCATGATATCTATCCAGTCCTCGCAGGGGGCGCAATCTCCATCGGTAAAGAATATGAACTCACCCCTTACGGCCTCAAGGGCCTTGTTTCTGGCAAAGGCCGGCGAAGGGCAATCCGGTATCTCTATCAATTTGATAAAATCGTACTTCTGCTGGTTGAACCTTATGATCTCCAGCGTCCTGTCCGTGGAACCACCGTCAGCTATGACTATCTCCAACCTATCACGCGGATACTTCACATTGAGAAGATATTCAAAGGTCTTCTCTATTGTGCGTTCGAAATTTCTGACCGGTACTATTATCGAAACAAAAGGCCTATCTGCCATCTCTCACCTTAAAGCTTCTTGTTTGACTCTTCGTATGCGAGCTCTCTTATATTCGTTAGCCTGCCAAAGCAGATCAGTTTGTCCCCGACCATAAACTTTGTCCTAGGCGATGGATTCAGGAGGTGATCATCTTCCCGCTCTATAGAAAGAACGAGTATATCGTGCTCGCGCAGTTGTGACTCAGCAAGCGACTTATCTTTAAGCGGGTTATATCTTGTGATCTCGACCTGAGAAACACCATACCCTTCGGCAGTCAGGAGAAACTCCTCAAAAGAAACAGGGTGTATGATCTTCTTGCTGACCATCTGCTGCTGGACCTTCTTGAATAATATCTTCGAAAGGCTGCTTCTGGTAAATATCAGGTAGACCAGCAGCAGGAAAATCAGCAGGATGGCAAGATGCACATAGGGCAGTATGAATCCGGGCAGGTGCTGGTCGATAACGGGTATAAGCAGGGTTGACGGCTTTTCTGTATTTATCGTACTTACCAGTGTAGCTACCAGTGTCACAAGGCCGGCATTTCCAAATATCATAAGCCATGAGGCGATCTTTCTCCTCTGGGAATGGGTTACGATGAGCTCTGCCTCTTTTGTCGTAAACCCTGTCTGTGTAAAAGCCGAGAGCGCCTGAAAACGAGCCTGATCCGGTTTGAGGCCTGTCAGCTCAAACGCCGCCCCCCCTATTTTAACGATGAAATAAACAACCACCAGGATCGCAAAGAATACAAATATACTCATTTTATAAACCCCTCTTTATTTTCTGGGCCCACAGACCATATGCCTATCTTCCTCTTGCGCGCATCATCTTCTGCCTCAAGAAGAAGCTCCTTATACTTGGTGTTGGGCGGCCTGACAAGAACCCTTGCCAACCCCTGCCTTATGATCTCCTCATTGACAAAGGTACCGTCCAGCTTATATACATAAGCCAAAAGCCTACCCTTGGAATCCCTCTGCCTTTTGTCAAATTCCAGGCGTATCTGATCTTTAAGGACCAACTTCTCATTTAAGGCCTTGCAGGCATCAGGGATATTTGACAGCTGAGGTATATATACTCCTATAAAAGAGACCGTCTCTCCGTTGGTAAGCTCAATGGTGTCTCCCGAGATCACCTGCCTTACACCGATCGGTACGATCTTTCCGGAAGGAAAACGCACCTCGACACCCAACCCCGGAACCTCATCTGTATCGACATAGACCTTATCTCCAGCGCATCCGGCACATATAGGTATTAGTAATAGAAATATTAGAACGGCTTTAGTGCTGTCTGTCGCTTTTCTTCTATACATTGCCTGCGAGTGATTAAATGCCTGTGATAGAAAAGGGCTGTCTATTGACAGCCCTTATTCTCTTTGGATAGAGATCTTTTGCTTATTAAGAAGTCTATTTTGTCTGACTGGTATCGGAATCGCTCGGAATCATTATAGGATTGAGCGGCTCAGACCTGCGCAGTGTAACCACGTCTGCTACGCCTGCTGTTGTCCTTGAAAAGGCATTGGCAATACCCTTCAGAAGGCCTGCTGTAATCCCCAAGAACGGGTTGTCAGTATCTTTGGTGACCTCTACTATAGACTTTGGGATCTCAGTCCAGCCCAAGACTAAGTTGCCGGCGGTAGTCTTAACTGTATCTCCCCTCTCCTGCGCTTTCTGTTGAGCAACGGCCATTTGAGACATAGCGCCGATAACAAAACATATCAATAGTCCTACCACAAATATTTTCTTCACTTGCCTCACCTCCTCCTTTTTGGCTATATTAGCATACATAAAAATAGCACGCAAGAAAAAAAGAGTTCATTTTGAAGATTTTTTAGGCGTCCGCTTTTCGCCTGCAGGCCTTGATCCGCTCGGCGGCGGGTGGGTGATCATAAAAGAAGAGTTTTATTATTGCGCTCGGATGGGGGTCTGAGAGGTTCTGCCGGGAGAGCTTATTGAGAAGATCACAAAACGCGGCCGGCTTTCCAGTCATGCCTAATGCCAGCATATCCGCCTCTGTCTCAAATCTGCATGATATGTGGTTGGAAAGGGGAAGAGTGATAATATTATATAAGATAAAGACAGTGATGATCAGTGGAAACGCCCCGATCTCATAGGCGTGCCCTATTATACCATTAAAGACAGCTGCGCTCAAGATAAGATTCAGGATACCGCAGCCAACCAGCGTAAGAAAGAAATTCAAAAGGCTTAGTTTCCAGAAATGCCGCCTCTTGTAATGGGCCAACTCATGGGCAAGGGTACCCGCTATCTCATCAGCGGTATAATTCTCAATAAGGGTGTCTGAAAGGAGTATCCTCTTTGTCGCCCCGAGCCCGCATAGGGCGGCATTAGCCTTTTTGGTCTTTTCTCCCAGGGCAATCTTATATACATCCAGGACCTCTACTCCGGTCTTCCTGGCCAGGGCCATGAGCTGATCCTTAAGCGGGGCCTCCTCTATCTTATCCAGTTTGTAGAAGAGGGGTATTATAATAACAGGGAAGATCTTCGCAAGGACTATGCTGAAGAAAAAATATACCAGGGCCACATATACCCACCAGAAGGATCCGAACGACCTTAAAAAAGAGTACAATATCAAGATCATTACCAGCGATATAATGCTGCCCAGGACTAAACTCTTTGCATAATCCTTGAGCCAGGATGAGAAACTCTGCCTGGAGAGGCCGAAT
>JABMQS010000108.1 GCA_013202525.1 Candidatus Omnitrophota bacterium | reverse complement strand
TCATCCTCTTTTACGAACTTTGCTTCCTGCTTTAGGCCATCTACCACGGTTGCGGCTGAGGTCTCTATGAGGTTGTCGTTCTTGTCATAGTGCTCAAGGATGGGTATGTTTGTCTTGCCTTTGATGTCGGTGGTGAAGCCTGTGTCTGCTGAGCGGCCTTCCCTTGGTTTAGCCAGGTCGGGGGTTATCTTTTTACCGTCTACCTTGACTGCATGCTTCGTGGATACTGTCTTACCCGCGCCCTTATCACCTGTTGAGACTATTGCATGGGTTATGGGTCCGGCCTCATCCTCTTTTACGAACTTTGCTTCCTGCTTTAGGCCATCTACCACGGTTGCGGCTGAGGTCTCTATGAGGTTGTCGTTCTTGTCATAGTGCTCAAGGATGGGTATGTTTGTCTTGCCTTTGATGTCAGTGGTGAAACCTGTGTCTGCTGACTTGCCTTTGTAAGCGCCTGTCTCTACTGTGCCGTTTGGAAGCACCTTAGCTTCGTACTTATTGGCTACGATCACATCCTTGCCTCTTTTGCCGGTTGGTATGACGACGCTTACAATCTCGCCAGCCGTATTCCATAAGAAGGTGGCAGTGGTATCGCCTGTCTCTGTATCAATAGCGAATATGCTTACTATGCTGTTATCTAAGGTCTTCCTTTCGATAAGAACAGGCTGGCCCCCTATCGTGACTAAATTATCGCCAACCTTCAGCTGGTCTGTTGTTGAATAGGATTTTTTGCCCTTCAAAGGCTCTGCCTGGGTCAGATCCACACCCAAGAAATTCTCAGTCCCATACTCGGTGCCGGGCACCTTTATGCTTATATTGCATTTTGTGAGGTCCCCATCGTTGACAAGGGTTATCTTTGCCTTCTCGCCTCTCTTCTCTAATATGCTAGCGAAGTAACGGTCCTTTTTGCCTTCACGTCTGTGGACCAATATAAGATAGGTCTGCTTATTGTATACGAATGACTTTCCGGTATATTCAACGACCTCTTTTACTTCTTCTTCAGCGTCGAATGTATAGGTGCGTGTGGTTGAGGCATAATTGATAGTATGCGTCTTTGCCTTTACCTCTATAGTAGCCTTGCCAGTCTCTGCCTTACCTATATTCTTATTATAGATATTAAGTGGCATTGTATCGTAACTTAATATATGGGCCTTTGTGAATATGCCATTGGCACCCTTAGAAGCCTCAACAAACCTTGCCTGCTCTGTACCGTATTTATCTGCCGCAAACTCTCTCTGGCTCTCATCTTTCACATTTGCCGGCATACCATTGGCATCATGTTGGTCATACTCTTCATAGGCAAATGTGTCATGTTCTTTGTTGCTGATTATGATCTTCTCGCCTGTTATATTTGGTTTATCTTTATTAAGTTCACTCACCTTCTTGGATGAGGCCAGTATCTTTGCGTCTTTACCCATGCTAGGCACATAGGTCTCATCATCATAACCAAAGAATATCGCGCCTGTTTCATAGTCAAGCTCATCTCTCTCTACAAAAGCGGCCATCTTATCTTCTTTATAATACCTGATGCCCTCGTATCTCTCGCCCATCCTCATGGCAAAGACCCGCTTCAGCTTGAAGGTCTCATCAAATACACACAACAAGGCATAGTCGCCTGCCGGTATCTCAAAGCTTCTTTTAACAAGTTTGTCATCAGGGCCCTTGAGCGAAAACGTCTTGACCATCCTATCCTCTTGCGGGAAGGTGGCCCTGCACTTAACATCTTCTGGCTTGATATCTCCGAAAACGGCCTTGAATATAGGGCTGTCTGGCTGATCAAGAACCTCAGACATGGCATCAGCCCTTTCAAACCATTCACCCTCTGTCTCTATCTTCTTTGGTATGCTGCCATCGGGGTTCTTCTTTATATCATAAACAAATGCCCCGATCTCAAGGGTTTTCTTATACCGGACAAACTGTATGTTTACAGGCACATCTTTGTTATCCTTATTCCTGCCATAACCAAGCCTTGCAACCACTACACCTTTGTCGTTGCATGAAAAATATCTTGTGTGACGAAGTATGCGCTTATCCTTAATATACCTGTACTCCTTATGCTCCTTGACCTTGCAGGCTTCACCTTCTTCTACCTTACCATCTTTTATTATCCTTCTGCCATTTGTATCTATCTTGTCTACAACCAATGCCCTGTCATCATCTTTAGTCTCTGAAAGAACACGGTCAAAGTTTGGCTGCATGGTCTCTGGAACATAGGCATAGCCTATGGCCTTTGTCTCCTCGCCTCTACTGTTGCGCTCCACTATGACGTTGGCTATGCTATACTGGTACCTTATCTTCTCAAAATCTAATCTGTCTGAAGCGAGTGATCTCCTCTTGGACTTATCCTGGCCCGGAATAAACTCCTCTACGATTTCCCTCTTTATCACCCTGCTCTTAACTACCTCTTTCTTTGCATCTGGCGCTCTCTCCTCGCCTGGGCACCTCTTGTATCCATCGGCTACCATGATAGGATTGCCTTCTTCATCTTTAACTACTTTGCCATCTGCGCCTTCCTTCTCCTTAAACTGAAGGCTTAGTAGTGTACCATCCACGCCATCAAAATAGCTGTACTTTCTTGTCTTCTCATACTTTGCCTTGTATTTGGATGCCTCAAGAAGAGCCTTACGTGTAATCTTAGGAGAGCCTTTGCCAAATTTTTCCTCAAGCTTTTTCCTGGCATCGGCAAGGCCTTTTTTCATCTCCGATTCGCTACCATATAAGTACGTACCTACACGCTCCCCCCTCTTAAACTTCCTGCCTCTACTATAGTCATCAAAGCTTCCGTCATCGTTATATGCGCGGAGATTATAGCCGTTTTCATCTATCTTGGCGACCTCTCTGTTCTTGCCCTTTTCCTTCTTGGCGGTAGTAAATATGAACTCTACCTCCTTGCCATTCAGCTGGTTGACCCACGTATATCCGTATTCCCATTTGCTATTAAGCGGCCTGATTTTAGTACGTTCAAATACAATCTGACCCTTGGCATTCCGTATGAATTTAGGTAACTGTATTTTCACAAGACGCCGTGCCGGGACACCTTTTACTTCTTGACTAAAGGGCCTTATGATGGTCTTTATGGGTCTTGCCTTGGCTTCAGGGCTTCCCTCTGCTGGCGGACCAACCTCTTCCTTAAACGGCTTTATGATGGTCTGGGGTTTTTCAGAAGTTATCTTTTTCAGCGCCTCTGCGGCTGTGGTGCGAACATACTTTGGCGCACCCTGCTCTGCCAGCCTTCTTAACACTGGGGCAGCCTCTTTAGAGGCTGCACCTATGTTTCCGAGGGCCCTTGCGGCAGAATTACACAGAAGCCAATCTTTGTCTTTTAAGGCCTCTTGTAAAGCCTCTGTGAGGGCGGGGATGGCGGATTTTGCGGCGGGGCCTATTTCGCCGAGGGCGCATGCGGCACGATAACGTACAGGCCAATCTTCGTCTTTTAAAGCCTCTGTTTTTAAAACCTCTGTGAGGGCGGGGATGGCGTCCTTTGCTTCAGGACCCATTTCGCCGAGGGTCTGTGCGACAAGGACACGCACAATCCAATCTTTGTCTTTTAAGGCCTCTATGAGGGGGCTGATGGTGGATTTTATTTTGCTGAGAGCTTCTGCGGCAGAAAAACGTACATACATGCCTTCATCTTTTAAGGCCTCTGTGAGGGCGGGGATGGCGGATTTTGCAGCTGGGCCTATTTCGCCGAGGGCTTCTGCGGCATAAACACGCACATCGCCATTTTCGTCTTTTAAAGCCTCTGTGAGGGCGGAGATGGCAGATTTTGCATCTGAGCCTATCTCACCGAGGGCTTCTGCGGCAGAACGACGTACATCATCATTTTTGTCTTTTAAGGCCTCTATGAGCTTTTTGACTGTTTCCTTCTCCGCCGTACCGACTTCCTGGCTAAAGGGCCTTATGATGGTCTGTATGGGCCTTGCCTTAGCTTCAGGTTTTTCCTCTGCAGGAGCGGGGGTTTCTTCACCCTCTGGCTGCTCTGTCTTCGGAGCGGGGGCTTCTTCTTTCTTTTCATCCTCTGGTCGCTTTGCTTCTGGAGGCATTTCAAATTCCATTGTTTCATAGAATGTCTCTGCGCCGGGATATTTGCTATTATCAAAATCCTGCTTGTAAAGCACCTGCGCACCAAGAGGCGTAAGCTGGATATCGCCTGTTATGTTCTTTTTGCCTTTGATAAAATCAACAGCCCTTAGTTTGCAAACCTTGTTTCCAGTATAATCATATCTGCCTGGTATCTCGATGCTGCCCAAAGAACCATTCTCCTCACGCTTCATATCCAAAAGGTCCTGCTTTGTCAGCTTGACAGGCTCTTTGCCCCAGCGCCATACCAGGCCTGCATAACCAATATATACTGCAACGATCTTATCCTTGGCATCATGGATTACTATAGTCTTTTCCTCGCGCTCTTCTTCACTCAGGCCCTTTACTACTTCCTCGTAGTGGACCTTATTCCTTATCGGTATAAACTCACCCAGGCTGTTTATTAATTCCTCATGCTCTTTCGCCGATCTCAAGTTCGGCTCGACAACGGCAAGGCGCATCTTCTTATCAGCGTACTTTGTCTGATTTGACTCATCCAAGAATACCTTATTGCCGGCATCATCAATTACATAGAGCAGCACCAGCATATTCGGGTCTAGCGGCTCATATGATTTCTCTCTTTTCAGATACAGCCCCGGCTTACCCTCAAACTCCTCTGTTCTTACGCCTGCGTTTTTGCACTTCTCATCATCGATCTTCAGGGCCTTTAGTCTTAATTCCTTTGTAAACTTCCGGGGGGCTTTTTGGCCTTGGTCTTCTTCGAAAGTAAAGCGGACAATGCCGTAGCTGTCTGCGGCAGTCCTCATCTGGTGCTCTTTATCCATCTGCTTAAGGCTGAAGTGGATTATCTTGGTGGGGGCATGTATCATGCCTATTACTATGTCGCGGTCTTTGGAGAGGAATAGTGCGTTGTTAGGATTGATGGCCAGGAAGTCCTTGCCTGCAGTATCCCTTTCCCCAACTATGCCTATTTCACCTTTATGCTCTATAAATCTTATCTTGTATGTTTCATAATCCTTATTAAGCTGCTCAAGGTCTTTGCTCTTTATTACCTTGGGTAATTTTATAATGCGGCCTTCAAACTCCTTCTGATCATGCAGGCTGAAGCCTTGCCTGTTGACATATACAGGGCCATCTCTTCCGAAATAATATAGCCTTGCCCTGTCTCTTGCGGCAAGCCCCATGGCCTTCAGGCCTACCGGGCTGACCGAAGCACGGACAACATTATATTCTCTTTCCACGCGGTCTTTGTCAATATTATCTATACCTGAATCCTTACCCAGCACAGACGCGCCTGATGAAGCAAGGTAGAGCTGAGAAGAAGGTAGTGTCGGGCCATAGGAATACGGTGTCTTCAAACCATCCCCAGTATCTTCTCCGGCTGCTGTGCCTTCATCCATATCGACTGCATAGGGAAGGTTTTTGCCTGTAGGCAGGTAGTCTGCTAAGTTATCCAGGTATGCCTGGGCTTTCAGGGCTATTCTATTATAGAAGTCTGCCTTGTCGTTCTGGCCCTGCTCCCTGAAGTAGGCACTCAGTATCTTTGCATCCTCTATTAACAGCTGTGCTGTTAATTCAACTGATACTACAGGAGTCCTGTCTGTCCCTGCATAGTTCCTAAAGCCTACGCCTGTTACATCCAGTACCGTCTTGCCATCTTCTACTACTACCTTGCCCTCTTCATCTAACTTCGCAGTAAACACACCGGCCTTCTGTATAGCCCTGAAGAAAATGAGCTCTACGTTGCTAAGGCTGTATGTATATCCTTCGTAGAACCTTACTATAAACTTACCAACATCATTCATTACATCTTTGCTGGCTCTAAACTCACTGCTTCTGTTTATATACTCTGGCCCAACCGCTGATATAAACGAAGAGCTCACTTCTGTGGCAAATTCACGGTCCCTTGCATACCCTTTTTCGTTGAGCTCACTCAACTTCACTGAAAGGATCCTTATAACTTGTTCGGATCCTTTGCCAAACATATAGTCAAATCCTGCCTTCTGTTCATCATTAGGGTTAGTAAATATCGCTATCAGTTTCTGCAAATCCTCGTTCTTCTGTATATTCCTGCCCCGTATCCTCTCTGCAATACCTTCGGAAAGTTTTTCCTCCTCCTCATCTATAACAGTAAAGATAACGTCAAGCCTGAGAGGGCTCATCTTATCAGAACCGGCATACTCCTGGAGCGCCTTATGGTTATCATCGCCGAGCATAACTCTCAGCGTATCATCATCTATATACTTGCGGATATACTGCGCTTGCGTCGGGTTATTTGGCCCTATCGTAAATGCGATGAACCTATCCCTTGATTTGGCCAATGCAGCATCTTCAGGCGTAAAGGATTCCTTCAGGCGCGTCAGTATCCTAAAGGGCCGCTGATTCATACCCGGATGATCCTTTAGCAACTTCTTGACCCTGGTTCTTTGCATAAGCGCATATAACATTAAGGCATCCTCAGCCGGATATACAAACTGCTCAAGACCCTCCTGCCCTGAGGCCACATGGCCTGAATTATCAGCAAATGCCAGGACTCCGGCTACTGCCTTATCACCTTCAAAAGAACCCAATATATCGGCCAGCATGACCTTATATGGCTTCAGATCTTCTTTCTTATCTTCTGCCTTATCCTTATCCCGCACATCGGCATAATCCATATACTCATCCAGGAATATAGCAAATTGGATATTCGCGCTATTATCTACACTGCCAAAGGCGTGGCCCTTACCCTGTATGTGGTATGCCTCTTTAAAGCCCGGGAACGGCTTATTCGGGTTATATATCTTCCAGCCTTTGTAAGCGGTATTATAATAATAACCGAGCAGCTTCCTTAGCCTATCATCGAGCCTTGAAGCCGCTTCTTTATCACCAAGCTCATTTACTTTCTTGATCGCGTATATTATAGATATGCCATGCACGCCATTGTGTTCAGTAAATGAGAGCATACCCTTCACAGAGTCACCGGGATAGCTCTTTATCAGTCCATTCGGCGCCTGGCCTTCAGGAGACAATATATAACGTGTCTCCTGCGGTATGTTCTTGTCGGCGTCTATTGCCTTTATCGCTTCTTTTGAGGTGCTTGTCAGCAACTCAACCGTCCCTGGCGTATCAAGCTTATTGGCTCTTCTCCATTCATACCTTCTGGCATTCATCTGAGCGGCTGTGGTGCGCTCTCTCACCTTGTCATCAGCCCTCCTTGCTACAAAGTTCTCTCTCTTCTGACCAAAGAGCGACTTTCCTATGCCAAAGGTAAATCCGCCTCTGTCCTTATCAAGGATATATTTCGCATCACCCATAAAACCTGTCTTCCAGAGCGGAGCATTAACACCCACCTGCAGCTTGTCTTTGCTATACCTTTCGTCCATCGAATAGCCGGCATATACCTCCGAGTGGAAAGGCAGTTTTGCCGAGGCTCCGGCGCTAAACCTCATCAGCTCGCTATTTAAGTCCGCGGAACCTCCCAGGGTATATCTGCTCTTAAAGGTCTTGCTGGCCGCAATCCTGGCAAATACATCCTCATGCCTTGCCCATTTTCCGGTCTCCTCTTCGTTTGCAAGGGATACTGTGACATAACCCTTTTCCCTATTACCGTCCTTTGCTGTAAACTCAATACCGATGCTCTCTGTTATAAACTTCTCACTCATATGCATGTAGATAGGCTGCCATACCTCTTCTCCCGCAGCATTATGCGAAAGCACACCCTCCGCGCCGCTTCTTGTCGACTTTATATGTGCGGCGTCTATAACAACATGCCATCTCTTGTTATTATCTATATCATAGGTGAGCTTAGCAGAGCCTCCTTTTGCACGGCCCCTGCTGTCCTTTGGTATGACCAGGAATCCGGCGCCGCTTATATGCAGGTTGCCCGCTATATCATAGGTGAATGTATCTGCCATAAGATACTCGACCTCTTTTTCCTCTTTCCAATCCTCCTTTGACACGCCCTCTGCATAGTGTGTCGAATCGACATGCAAGAAGAGAAAGTTGTTTGTACCTCTCTTACCGAGACGGCTGCGCATGCCGCCGCCGCGCACCCAGGTAGTGCGGGCATTCTCATCGAGCTTTATCGTACCTGCTACCAGGTCAAGCTTCTGGCCGAATGCTGTAAGGGCATTGGACAGTGTAACTATGCCGCCCATTGTATCATTCCTGGTCATATCAAAGAGTGACAGGATATATGTGCCGCTATCCGGCTCTGTGGCGCTGTTTAATATATTTCCCAACTGCTTCTTAGTAAATACAAACTGCGATACACCGGGCCTCAGTGCCGCTAAACGTGAGCTAAACTCATCTATCCTTGCATGCTCCCTCTCTTTTTCTTCTTCCGTCAATGTGGAAGACTTACTGACCACCTCATGTAGTTTATCCCGCATATCCCATGCCTTGGACAGTATGCCATCTTCCTGCCTGCCTATTAGATGTTCACCCTGCTTAACTAAATATTTCTTATACTTGCTTACTGCCTTGTTCAGGCGCTCAAGCGCCTCTTGCCCCTTCATCGCTTCAGAGAGTGCATCGGCTGCGTTCTTTTTGGCATCAATATATTGCTCTATATTGCTCAGGACCTCATCTATTGTAGGTATAACAGAACCATAGTAATATTCCTCTGCGCCTGCCTTGCGATCAGCAGCGAGGTTTTCCTGTCTGGTCAAGATATCTAAACCGCCCTGCAGTTCTTCTATATGTTGCTGCAGCCCCTGTTTTGCTGTCTGTAGATCTCCTAAATAAGCCTCCAGGCTTGCCCTTGCGGCCGGCGTAAGGTTCAACGCTGGATCATTCAGTTGACCCTGAACCAACCGTATCTCACCATCTAAATACACTAAATCCGCATCACGCGCTGCCTTGCCCGCTCTTGCATTACTGAGATTTCTCTCTATGTCAGAGAGTGCTTCATCTGCCTGGAGTATCCTCTCCGTGGCCATGGCCCTTATCCAGCTCTTTGCGGCCTCTCTTTTTTCTTCGATGTCCATATCCTCATCATCGTGCCAGGATATATTAGCGAGACTGGGATTCTCCGTAAGCCTTGCCAGCTTCTGGCTCACAGCATCCCGCTCCTGAATCAGCCCGTCTCTCTGCTGTGTAAACTCATCCTCAAGGTCCTGCCTGCCAGCCAGCTGGGCGTTGCCTATCTGCCTATTCTTTTCGGCTATAAATCCATCGACCAGGAGTATATGGTCTTCAAGCTGGGTCCTGCTCTCTGAATACCATATCTTGTAACCCTCCATAAACCACGCTAAATAATACTTCATGCCGAGGTCGCGGTTAATCGTCTCGGTAGAGATTGCCATTGAATTATAAAATGCTTCTGCCTTCTCAGCACTCATCTGCTCATAATCGAGTGCCATACGCCTGTAGTTAATAACATCCGACATGTATGATGCAAACTCTGCCTTTATTGCATCTGCCTCCTGGCTTATAAAGTCCCTGCCCGTCGTCCGGCCAACGGCCTTTGTCCGCCTTAACTGCGTAAGCATATTATCCAGATGCGGGGTCTGCTCCTTGCCCTTGTTATAAAGCGAAACTATATTTATAAGATCATCTATATATACGAGGTGTTCCAGGTTTTCCCCCTTAAGCATGGAGACATTGAATGCCGGCCTCTCGATCTTGGTCTCAAAGGAGGTGGCAGTCTCAACACCAAATTCAATGGCCTTGACATCATTTACCCGGCCGTCTTCAAGCTTGGTCTGCCCCTTTGAAATAACAGTAGCCTCGCGGCCTTTATTCTTCTCTTCCAGTTCTTTCCCGCGCGCGCAGATCTCAACGATAGCAGGCACAACGACCTCTGCCTCATTCCCATCAGCATCCTTGTATTTTACGGTAGTGGCATAAGCAGGAAGGTATGTTATCAGTGTGCCGGGAGCCATATAATCATGTAAGCCCTGGCCATAGTCCATATTTTCAAAGCCGCCTTCAGGCACTACCTTAGAGTTGCGGCGTACATTTAAATACTCTTCCTCGTCCACTATTCTCGTGGTTCTATTTGCACCCTGAACCCTCATATACGGAAGCTGCTGCCCGCGCTGCTGCTCATCTCTGTATCTTACTATAGCAACCGGCCTTCCTCTCCACCCAGTTACTTTCCTCTTAAGGAAGAGCCTGCTTGCAATAGCTTCGCTACGCTTGGGCTTGCTTCCGGCAAGTTTCGGGTCTGTGGTAAGCCATGTATCCTCTGTAAGTGTTATGGTCTGCTTCCTGCCTTCTTTATTAATAAAGACAAGTTCTTTACCCTTCTTTGCAAGCCAGGTCGTCTTTCCATCCTTTGCCGGTACGTCCAGCTCATCGAATAAGACCTTTGCCTCTGTACCGTTATTTACGCTGGCAAGGACATGCCTGCCCTCAAAATCCTGTATGCCATTTACAATATCCTCATAACCATACACGACTATGCCGAGCTTACGCTCACCGGTTATAGGATCCTTTGCATAGGCATATACCGGCGCGCCCGGGCTGAGCTTTACATTGCCGTCCTCATCAAATGAATAGCGATTATCTACATTCTCTGCTAATTGATCACTCCAGACAGGTCGTGGCATGTGCCCGCTTGGGAATACCTGAAGCAGCCTTCCGTTGTCTTCCTCATCTGCGCTTATTATACAGGTATGCTTAAAGAGGTTCTGCCTAAGGGCCTCTGAATTTGCCAGGTCATATATGCTCGAGTGGACAACCGCCTGGCCCGGCTCTACGTAGAGGCCGTGCTTCCTCAGGTGCTTCTCGGACTGCTTAAAGAACATATCCGCCGCAAAGAGAAGCTCTTTCCTGCCGTATTCGATGACCTGGTTGTTCTTCTCATCTACCCAATAGCCATGGCGCTTTGGTTTTGTGGGCCTCTCTTTGTATATAGCGCCCTTTAATTCACCGCTTGCATGTTTCTGCCAGAACTCATCCTGGCCCATGGGCCCTACTTCTCTCTCAAATACCCTGCCCTTCTCATTGTCTTCCTCATCGATATAGCGCTCGATATAGTATCTGAAAGGTTCGCCTGGCAGCGTAGGGTCTGATACAAATATCTTCTTGCTATCACCCTCTTTTACCTTAAAGTCGAGACCAACCTTCTTATCCTTGCGCCTGCCCTTAAAGAGCTTATCCTTGATCTGTTCCTTGATATTCTTCTTAGTAAGGTCTATTGTAATATCGAGCTGCTTGTCGCCGTTTACAACCTGGCCGGCCAGAGACACGCGCCATGTAAAGAGCCTGTTTGAGTCTGCTACACCCGTCTTTCTCTTATATACCCTGTTATCCTCTATATAATAGGCAAACGGGTTACCCTTCTGGCTCGGGTCGCTTAAGTATACCGCGCCGCCTGTCTCGAGCCTCTTTACCTCTTCCTCTTTTACAAATACCTCAACCGCCTTTTTTGCTAATCTCTTAACCCTCTTGAAGCGGGTTTGCTTTTCGCTCTTTATGCTCCTCAATACTCCTGCCTCTAAATATTTAGTCCCGGCATCGGCAAAATCATTTGTAACATCTACCCATTCGACCTGACCCCTCTGTACCATTATCCTTGTCTTGGTCTGATGAGCATCCGTGAAATAGCCTTCCTTTAATATCTCCTCTTGAGAGGGGCCGTATACTACTATACCCTTCTCCCACTTACGGGTGAGTAATCTGTATATATCGGGCGCAACCGTGCCTATCAGGTCTGTGATGGGTTTTGTATTGAGGCCCCTGCTTCGTGTCTCTATTGTGCCATCCGGCAGGACATGGGGATTTAAGTGGAACTTACCGTACAAAGGATTGGGGTTTAAGTAGAGTCCACCGTCTTTTTTGATCTTCAGCTCAAAACCGGACTCTGCTATCTGAAGTATGGACACAGCAAGGGCAGCATACCCGCCTGCGTTAAGCTTGCCATCCTTGGACCAGGCATTTAAGAGCTTTGTTGCTTCGGTAAAGTAGTAGGCAGGCCCGCCTATTACAACACCACCCAAGACATCACTGCTTATATCAACCTGGTGCAGGGCGCCTGACAGATGCTGCATATTAAAACCAAGGGTAAAACGGACAGGTATATCACCTATCCTCGCACCTTTTATACCCTGCGTGCGCTGTATCTCACCTGCAAGCTGTTGGTTGTTGGCGAGCATCGCAAGATGCTTGGCATCCCACGTGGCACCGTCTGCCTGCGCTTCGGCTGACTTATGTTTTAGATATGATGGTGCGGCCTCGTCAGAATAGGCCTTCAGAAGATCTCTCTTGCTGTCACGCTCTACTGCCTCGGCCTTTAGTTGATCCTCTCTTATATCAAGCTTCTCCTTAACATAGCTCTGTGTCGCCGGTGTCAATAGCTTGTTCTTAGGTGTAATATGAAGGAGGCCAAAGGGCTTCTCTTCTTCCTTTTCAGTCCCGATAAAGGCAGCCTTCTCATCTTCTGATATAATACGCTCTTCTCCTAATCTGCGTGTCCGCCTGATCAATGCATCTGTATCTTCCTTATATAGATCTGGTATGTTTTTCGGGCCTTCAAGGGATTTCTTTGTTACAGCAGGCGCGGTCTTTGCTTCGGCTTCTTCTGTTTCTGGTGCAGCCTCTGCAGCTTCTGACTCTTCGCCTTCTTTCTTTTCAAGAGCCTCTGCCCGCCCTGCCAGGCCTTCAAGCTTCTTGCTTAACTGTTCGATCTCTGCTCCGAGTTCTTTCAATTCGGAGCCAACATTTTTAATCCTTGCTTCTACTCTATGCTTAAGCACCTCTATATCTTCATCTACCGGCACGTCGGCCTTGATAGAAAGCTGCCTTATATTTTCTTTTTGGGCTTTGGTTTCCTTATCTTCCTTATCAAAGTCAAGTTTTGTGCCGCTGGATTCACCGTGCAGCTTCTGATACTCTTCCTCTTTGCGCACAGCCTCAGCCCGCTCGGCATCCTGCTTCTCTAACGCCTCTCTGGCCCTTATGAGCTGGGCAAATGTGGAAAGACCCTTAAATGCGTTCTGCCTGTATTCGAATTTCGCCCTGGCTTGCCTGAGCTTTTTCCGTGTATCAGCTATCATAACAAGGAGCCTTGCTTCCTCAGTGTCTTCCTGCTGGCCACCACCAGAGCCTGTACCCTTCTCACTAAGCGCGTTTACCTGCTCCAAAAGGCTGTTCAGTTCTTCAGCTGCCAAGGTCATGGCAATCTCTAAGTCCTGCATCTTCATAAAGGCCTGCTCTGCCTCATCAGCGGCCCTCTTCTGAAGCACGTCTATACCTACTGTAGTTGAGACACTCAAGCCCCCTGAAAGCCTCTTTACTGTCGCCTCCAGGCTATTGATATCATTGCTAAGTTCATCTACGCGGCCGAGAATCTCTTTGGTCGGATCTGTGCTGCTATCTGTCATTACAGCCTTGTGCGGCTTGCGCTCGGCGGTTATCTTCTCCAAATACGCGGCATCTTCTCCCTGCTTCCTCAGCTCTGCCAGCTCAGCCTTCTTCTCATCCAGGGCCTTTCTATACTCAAGCAGGCTTGCGTATTTTGGTGTCTTGTAATCGATAATCTCTTTTCGGAAGCTTATGAAATCTTCCCTGACCTGCTGTATCCTTGCCTTTGCCGAAGCTACCTTCTCATACAGTTTGGCCTCAGGCCCTTTTGAGGCTTCAGATTCAAGGTTCTCCTTTGGTTTCTTGTCAGAATGTGCCTTCACAGCCTTAGCAACTGCTCTAGCTATACCTAACCTCAGCTTAAGCACATCTATGTCTTCATGCTTGGATATGCCAAGTGCCTCTGATTCGTCCTCTATTGTGCTCAGCGCTGTCCGAACATCATCATCCAGGTCTTCATATGCGCCAAAACCGCCGCCTTCATATCTATAATCCCCGGAATGATAATCGCGGCTCATATTGAATCTGTGGGGACGCCACCTCGTCTTCCAACGCGTAAGCCAGTTATCTCTTAGCTGTCGCTCTGCCTCTCTCTCCTTAGCTGCTTCTTTGCGTTTTGCCTTTTCAAGCTCCGGCACCTTTTCTTCAAGCTTCTGTTTGGCCTTTATAATCACCTCTAAAGATGCTGCTGCACTACCTGCGCCAGCAGGATAGCGGTCGCCTCTTCTTACCTCTTCCTGGAAGCGCCTGAAGGCATCTTTTGTTTCCTCAATCTCTTCTCTAATCCTGCTTACCTCAGCAGCTTCTGGACTTATCCCTTCTCTGGTAGAATCTAACTCTTTCTCTAGGGCCACTATCCGCTCTTTTAGGCCCTGTATCTGTGCCTGTAGATAGAGCGGCCTTAGGCTCACCCTGCGCAACATCCTCTCATAGTGCATACGTATCAGAACAGGTATATCCTCATCCTCTGAGACCGCAAATGTCCTTGAAAAGCGCGTTATCTTTTTCTGTAATCTTGCTATCTCTGCACTAAACGTGTCTTCCTCGCTTAGCCTTGTACCGTCTTCACTATCGCTACGTATCAACCAATTGGGGCTAACATAGCCGCCAAGCCTCTTATCCTTTTCCCCTTCAAATTCATTAGCAATATAGCGCTTGTTTTTCTCTACTTCCCAAAGCTCGCTCAGCCTCTGCTGGTTTGCTCTCAACTCATACCTGGCGTGTATAAGCTCATCAAAGGCTGCCGCACCGGGCCCCTCGTGTGGACCACGCCACCCCTCTCTCTGCCAATGCCCAACAAGTTCGCTATCTAGCGACTCGTGTGCGCGTTTGGCATGGTGCAGAGCTAAGCTAAGATTGTCTCTTCTTATCTGCTCAGGCGTAAGACTCTTCTCATGCTCTGCCCTTGCATTCTCAACTTCTTCCCTGGCTAAAGCAAGTCTCTCCCTTGCGAATTCGGCTACATGTTCATCATCATCCTTCTTAAGTTCTTCCAAGTAAGGGATGCTTAGTGTGTCAAACTTACTGAGTGCATCTTTTGCGGACTTGCGCACATCTTCATCCGGATCCCTTAATAGATCTATGAGTTCGTATCTTGCTGACCTATAGCCGATCTCACCAAGCGCAAATGCAGCGCTTGCACGCACATTCGCATCTGTATCGATCAGGCGTGCTGTTAAGGCAGGGGCTTCATTCTCTGAGCCATACTTGATCCTGCCAAGTGCCCAAGCAGCAAAACTTCTCACCACTGCATCGGTATCTGATAGTCTCTGCACCAGAAGTTCGGCTGCTTTTGCTGAATCAGGGGCATTTTCACCAAGTGTCTTGGCAGCTTCCCTGCGCAGCTCTACATCTACGTCTTGCCCGCTATGGTCCCCGCGCGCAACATAATCTTCATGCTCACTCTGCCTTCTTAATACTCCTATAGACTCAGAGACAGATAATTCCAGCTTTGCATCCTTATCCTTTGAGGCCTCTTTGCGCTTAGCTGCTGCCTTGTCAGCTCTCTGCTGTTTCTTAAGTATCTTCTGTGCCTTAGCCGCAAGCTTTCGCGCATAGGCTGCCTCTGCCTTCTTGCGCCTTGCGAGCTCATCCTGCCTGCGCATTGCATAGGCTTCGGTGGCTGCCTGCCAGTCCTTTGCAGCAGAGTCTGCCTCACCCCTGATAAATGTTAACTCAATCTCCTTGATGCCCAGCTTCCCTACAAGATCATTTATACCATCTCTCTTTGTCCTGGAGTTTTCAATCTTGTTACCCAATGCCTTTATTCTCTGATCAAGCTTTGCCTTCATGGCTTGAGTGGTCTTGCTCTTATAATCTTTTACGTCTTCTGTGAGTGCCTCTAAGGCATCCGGCTTCTCTAAATCTATGGCCTTGCCAAGGATCCCTTCTATAGCATCCCTGGAAGGCTCTATATCAGCTAAGGCCTGCTTTTTAACAACCTCTACCTGCGACTCAAGGGCCTCTATCTCCTGCTCTATTTTTTCCTTGCGCTCCTGTAATCTCTTCCTCTGTCTCTGCCTGGCCTTTTCATCGGCTGCAGCTGACTCTTTTTCACCAGTATCTTCAAATAGCTTATCTGCGCCGGATATCTTCCCACCGAGAACAAACGGATTTATGCGATTGTCTATAAAACCTATCCATGATGTCGATGCCGTACTTGAGACTTCTCTCGGAGGAGCCTTCCAACCATGCCCTGTAGGGCCGGCTTCTTTGGCATAGGGATATGCATCCATGTTATCTGCCAACTCTACCTTGAACCCACTGAGGCTGGCACGCATTGAGCGGGCATCGTTTATTACGCCTTGCACCTTAAGAGGGGAGTTATTGCGCACATCTTCATACTCAGGATTGAACGCCAGCTCTAATACCGCCTGTATACCGCCCGCGGTCCATTCGATACTTATATTATTCTGACGCTCGGTATATGCAAGGCCCAGCAATCTGCCGTCTGAAACCTGCTGTCCTGCTTTATCCCTTGTGGCCTGCCACATCATAAAGGCAGCGCCTTCCTGGCCGAATATCTCATCTACCTTTTTTGGCCCTAATACCGATATTGCCCAGGTCTGGCAGTCTGTTGCAAAATTGCCTCTGCTGGGAATCCATCTATCTCCTTTAAAATTCGCCCCCTGATAGAAATAGCAGTGGCCCGCACCTGCATCATATACAGCAACTGTCTTAAGATATCCTTCTATCCCTTTCATGGCCTCAAGGTATCTTTCATTGCCTGTTATCTCATAGAGTGCTCTAAATAATGCATAGGCTGAGAGGTTGTTCTCTGTGGATATATTATGCCAATGGGCCTCATTGACCTTTCCATTCTCTTTGCATCTTGGGGCATAGCGAATGCCGCCGTTTTCTGCCTGCATCTTGATAAGGCTGTTCCCTATCTTCTGAGCTACCTTTAGCTCTGTGCTATCTTCCGGCTTTGCCCCATGCTTTTTAAAGTGGGTATGTAAAAGCCCTAAGGCTGTCCAGGCATTTTCACCTGCTACAGGTCTCCATTCAGGCCACTCGAGACCTTCCCAGAGCCATTCTCCCTGGCCGTCAGTGGACCTAAAGACCAGCTGTATCTCTGCACCATCAGGGAAGTTCGCGACTTCATCAGACCAGAGTTTCATCTCACCCCAATAGCCGCCATCGAGTATATTGGCCAAGTCATCACCGCGCTCATCAAACCACTCAGGGCCTGCCTGATAGACATTCAGCACCTGGCTGCAGCTTGCGTCATAGAAATTGGCCATACGATTTACCATTCTCTTCTCATAGATGTCGCTTAGCTTGCTGTCGACTGCTGCTGCATCGCCTGGCCTTATAAAGAAACTTAACGGCAGTGTGTTCTCTCCGATAGTCTTCGTATTAGTGCGCAGGAAGTTGAGCAGTTTTGCTGTATCGCTTCTTTCGGCAACAGCCGGCAGTGCAGCCTCTTCAGTCCTGATCTCTTCTTCGGCCTTTTCAATCTCTCTCTTATCATTAATAAGCTCCTGCTTCTGCTTATTTAAATCGCGTATCTGCTTCTTCTTATCCTTGACAGGCTCAAGGGCCTTATCGAGCTCTTTTATCCTTTTTGTCTCTTCAGTCTCAATCTCTCTTTCGCCTGAATCCAATTCCTCCCTCTGCTTTATTAGGACCTGCTGCAGGGCTTCCTGCATAGCTGCGCGCTTGATAAGTTTCTTCAACTCGCGGTATTCGGGCCCCTGGAAGGAGTCGAAAGAGTTTTCGCGGTCTCTCATAATCTGCTCAATATAAAGATGCGCCTTTGCTGAAATCTTAGTATTAGCGTGCGCCTTTAATGCGCGTAACTTAAGAAGCAGCTCTATGCCCTTGATAGGGCCGATATTTATAAGTGCATTATTTGCGGCTTGCACGATCTTTTCGTTCTTATCACCTAGCAAGATGATAAGGTCCAAGATTGCACCCTGGCCATCGGCGTTCAGATTGCCAAGCACTTTAATAGCTGTAATGCGTACATCCACATCCTTATCATGCAGAAGAGGCAGAACATCGGGAATGGCCTCTGCTTGATTTAACCTGACAATCGCGACTATGGCGTACCTGCGGACTTTTGCAGATTTATCCTTTAAGGCTTCTCTGATCAGGGGCGTTATTGCCTCTCTTTCAGCGCCTATCTTACCAAGGGCATCGATAGAGGCTGCGCGTATATCTTCATCCTTATCCTGTGCTATATTTATCAGGGCAGGGACTGATTTCTTGGCATCAGGTCCTATCTTAGATAGCACCCGGGCAGCGGCTATGCGCATTGTCTCTGGATTCTTAGGATTGAGTGCATTTGTAATAGCCGGAACAGCCTTGTGGCCTATCTTAGAAAGGCCACCTACGGCATATTCTCTTACATGTTCAACTCTGTCTGCCAATGCCTTTACGAGGATTGGAATCTTGTGTAATACATCAATATCCATGGTGTTAAGAACGGACACAGCAGCTGTACGAACAGCTGCATTTCTGGCTCCGGTGGCTGCCTCTAATGCCAAAACAGTAGAATCAGAATAAGAACCTATCATGCCAATAGCATATGCGGCCCTTATGCGCGCTTGGGTATTTTTGCCATCCTTCAATACATCTGCAAGATACTTTACCGCAGGTCTTGCGTCTTTGCCGAGTTCCCCAAGCTGATCGGCTGCCTCGATGCTACGCCTTGCATCCTTGCCCACTAAACCACCGATCAACACCTTGACCTCTTCAGCCTCTTCTAATCTCTTGAGAACCTCTGGATCTTCAGAAGCGCCTATATTATCAATTGCTCTCCTGGCATTGTCGCGCACATAAATATTCTCATCCTTTAGTGCATCTAAAAGGGCCTCGCCAACTACGGCTGCATCCTGGCCTATCTCAGCAAGGGCCCAGGCAGCGGCTACGCGTACATCCTCATTATAGTCCTTAAGCCTCTCTTCAAGCGCCCTGACAGCGGGCCCTGCAGCTTTGCCCATCCTGCCAAGAGACCATGCGGCATCTTCGCGCACTTTTGAAGCTACCCCGGGATTCCTCAACTCAGCTATAAAATCATTAACGGTCTTCTTAGCCGAAACAGGCTCACTAGCCTCTTTGATCTTTGCTATATATGCCTTAGCCACAGTAGCAACATAACCATTCTCATCCTGGGCCAATTTTTCCAATGCCGGAAGAAGTGCGGTGTCCGTGACAAAGCTGACTTTCACAAGCAGCGCTTCTGCGGTCTTGCGTACCTCTGGATTACTATGGCCTAATGCCTCTATAAGCTTATCAACTCCGGTGAATTCAGTCAGTTCTATTGGTTCTGCTTCTTTCACATCTGCTTTCTTCTCCTTAGTAGGGCCTATCTTGCCAAGCGCGTAAACAGCGGCTTCGCGCACTTTCTGGGCCTTATCATTATTTAAGGCCTCTTTCAGGGCGTCTACTGCGCCTGCTGCGGCAGGGCCTATATTACCAAGTGCATGGGCAGCGGCTTCGCGCACCTCTGCGTTTGCGTCTGTCAGCCTTCCTGATATAACGCTTACAGAGGACTTTACGCCCCTGCCGATTCCGCTGAGTGACCAGATGGCCGCTGTTCTGATCTCCGCGTTCTCATCCTCTACTGCCTTCCTAAGTGCCCTTACAGTAAATATTGTACCAGAACCTATCTGCCCAAGTGCCGTAGCAGCGGTCTTTCGCATGGTTACTGACTCTCTCTTATCGCCAAGCCTCTTTCTCAGCGCCCTGGCCGCGGATTTCGCGTCAGCGCCTATTAGGCCGAGCGCATAAGCAGAAGCTGCGCGCACATCCTCTTCGTTATCCCTTAGTGCCCTCGTAAGCGCCCTGACCGCAGGTTTCGCATCGGATCCCTTTTCGCCAAGCAGAGAAACAGCCAGATAACGCGTCTTCTTGTCTGTATCCTTAAGTGCCTCTATGAGTTCTTCTATACTGCTTTCTTTGGTAAGTTTTATTGTTGGGGCAGTTACATCTTCTGTGGTTACCTTTGCAGTAGGATCGATATTTAAGATAGCTTTTTCTGCTGCCTGGCGCACTGAATCATCTTTATCCTTTAGCAGTTCATTAAGAGCTGAAATCGCGTCTTTCGCATCAGCTCCGATATTGCCGAGCTTGTCAGCAGCCTCTTTGCGCACCTTGGCATCTTCATCGCCTAACTGGGCCATAAAATCGTCTACCTGCAATAGCACCACAGGCGGCTCTTTGTCTTCAGGGCTTACGGCCACTTTCTCTTCTTCGCGCTGCTTTGCAAGTTCTCTCTGATACTTTCTTTCGGCCCTCTTTAGCTGTCCTATTGTAACCTTTTCCGGATCAAGGTTCATACTTTGCGCGCGGGCGATGAATTCGCCGCGGTAAAATTTCTCTACCTCCTCAACCGGAAGGCCTTTTTTCTTGTCCATCCTGCGGGCCAGCTTATCGATTCTCTTGCGCTCTGCTTTCTCTTCTTTTTCGCGGGCTTCCTGCGTTGCGGCTAATTGTTTTCTTTTGGCCTCTTCTGCTTTTCGGGCTTCCTCAAACCTGCGCCTAGCTTCGGCTAACTTAACTTCTTCTTTGCCCTTGGCTTCGGCAGCTAACTTGGCCTCTTCTTCGGCTTTACGTGCTTCTTCAGCAGTTTTGCGCCTTGCTTCAGCTTCAACTGCTAACTTAGCATCTTCTTCGGCCTTCAAATGTTTTGCTTCGGCTAACCTGGCCTCTTCGGCCTCTACCAGTTTCTCTCTCTCGGCTTTCCCTACCTGTTTAAATGTGGCCTTTTCCGGGTCAAGGCCTACTGCTTGTGCACTGGGGATAAACTCATTATTATAATACTGCATTACATCATCCCGTGGCAGGCCTTTTTCCATACCTATCCTGGCAGCCAACTTATCAATTCTCTTGCGCTCTGCTTTCTCTTCTCTTGCGCGGGCCTTCTCTTCGGCGGCCAATCTGGCTTTTTCCTCAGCTGCTGATCTGGCGTCTTCTTTGGCCTTGGCTTTGGCAGCTAATCTTTCTTCTTCTTTGCGTTTTGCTTCGGCAATTTTAGCTTCTGCAGATTCCTGATTAGCTTTCTCAATCTTAGCAAGGGCTTCATGCGCTGCCCTGCATGCAACACCATCTGCGCCCTCATCGTCTCTTAAGGCTTTGAGTGCGTTTACAGTTTCTTCCGTGTCAATAGCCCGCCTTCCCAGTGTCTCTGCGGCAAGCTTCTGAATATCCGGGTTTCTGTGTCCTAATCCCAGTATAAGTACTTCTTCTATATTATTCTCTCCTCTTTTCTCGGCAATGGCATTGAGCTTCTCTGTGGCACTCAACGCTGCCTCGGCATCATCGCCCTTCTGCACAACTATATGTTTCTTTATATCCATAAACATCTGGGCATCTGCCTGGGCCTGTTTCCTGGCTACCTCAACCGCTGCCTTGCGTGCTTGCTCTGCAGCTAACTTGGCTTCTTCGACTTTGCGTACTTTCTCAGCTTCGACTGCGGCGGCTAACTTGGCGTCTTCCTTGGCCGTGGCTTCGGCAGCTAATCTTTCTTCTC
>JABMQS010000107.1 GCA_013202525.1 Candidatus Omnitrophota bacterium | reverse complement strand
GGCTCCACCACCGATATAAAAACAGAGCAAGACATACCTATTCTTGAGCACTATGATAAGAAGGGCAACCTCATAGAGATATCAGCCGCAACCGTGGTAGACGGCGTAAAGCAGGAAGCCAAGTTTGTAAAGGCCAAGAAGGCCGGCCCCATAACTCATGTCATAGCCTCGACCGGCGAGAAGGGCAAGGGCAAGATAGTCTCCAGGAAATTCAAGGCCAAGGTAGATGTTGCGAAGATAACCCAGACCGATGTGCAGGAAGGTTACTCCGTAGGCACAGACAAGACCTTGGAGCTAGCCGGCGAAAAGAATGTGCCAGTCCTTGAACACTATAATAAGGAAGACAAGCTAATAGAGATATCAGCCGCAACCGTAGTGGGCGGGGTAAGGACCATTGCGGTCATATCAGGCTATACCATGGATCCAGAGACAAATACCCCGGTGTTTACAAACTGCACCTTAAGTATAAGGAAAGGCTATAGATCAGAGAACTATAAGGGCGTAAATTTTGCCAAGCACCTGGATCCGGCCAAGCTCGAAATATACTCAACCACAGAGCCGCTCGTGATACAGCCCATAGCTGTAAAGACAGTGCTTTCAGCATTGATTGAACTCTTAAAAGAGAAAGATCCTGCTATGCGCTCCCGCGCAGCAGAGGCCCTCGGCAACATAGGTCCAGACGCAAAGACAGCTATCCCGGCCCTGACAGTGCTCCTAAAAGATAAGGATGACGCTGTGCGTACCCATGGAGCAGAGGCGCTCAAGAAGATAGATCCTGAAAAGGCCCGCCAGATCCTGGAGGAGGAGAAGAAGCAGCAGGCACCAGCGCCTAAGGCCGGTGAAGAAGGTGCCATGCAGGTGCTGCCGCAGGTTACTCCGGATGAGGCCATTGCCGCGGGTGGATACAGGGTTGTTATAAGGCCATTCAGCGAAGAGGTAAGCGCACCAGCAGATAAGTCCAAGGATGATGAGGCGGCCAGAAAAGCTGCAGAGGCAGCCAAACGCAAGCAAGGACTGGCCAGAGTCAGGAAGCTTATGGAAGACTTAAATAGTAAGGATGCGGCTATGCGCAACAAGGCCGCAGGGGCCCTGGCGCTTCCTGAGAATATTAAGCTCCTTACGGATGCATTAAAGGACGCAAAAGACGGCGGGAAAGCCCTCACCATAAATGGCAAACCCGCGCTTATTGAGAGAAGGTCCGCTGACAGCGGCGTGGATAAGATATTCGCTATAGATGAGGATACAGGCAAGACCACGGCAAGAATATCGGATTATGCCATAGATCCAGTGACAAAGGCCCCGGACCTTACAAGATGCACATTAAGAATAAAGATAGCCGGCTATACAGAATATAAGTTCAAAGGTATGGACATAAGCAGTGGTGAAATATCTACACAAGGCAAGAGGCCCTATTCTGTGTTCCTGCGCCACAAGACAGAGGCAGGCGATTCAGACATAGACGGAAAGCCACTTATTGCGGAACACCCGGTAATAGGCATGGACCGTGATGGAACGCCCCAAGAGGATAAACTCAAGACTCTCAGTTTAAATGCTGTCTTTAGCGAAGATGAAAAAGACCCTGCCAAGCGCGGTGAGACCTACGCCAGGGTATATGATGATGAGGTTGAGATTGTAGTAAATGACAAGCCTGAGGACCTGGATGCAGTTTCGCGGGTATACGAACGCAAGGATAATCCTGATGACGGCATCATATCTTACGATAAAAATAAGCAGACAGCGCTGGGCATAAGGCTGCCAGCAGAAGATATCGACCCAGAGGTGAAGAAGGCGCTTGATGCCCTTAACGAATCACGCGAGAAGAAGATTTATGCGATCGGTGTCTATGATATAGAAGTCATAGCAGAAGACCAGCGGGACCTCAACCGCCTAAAGGAGAAACCAGCAGCAGAACCTTTCCGCGAGATAGATTCCTTAGGCAGGATGCATATAGAGCGCAAAAAGTTGCTTGAACCGTTTGTGTCAAAGGAAGGAACGCCTGTACTTGTTGCCACATCAAAGACGAGAAACTTCTTTGAGAACCCGAAGATGGGAAAGCTTATAACAAAGAGCGAGACGGTCTTTGTAAGGCTCTTTGGAGACAAAGTCATCAGCTCAAGGCCATTGACAGTCAGTATATTGCATACAGAGGATAAAAAGCCGACAGGCACACCTGTTAAAAAGACCGTAAACGGCAAGGAATGTTATGAGTATTTTGTTAAGAAGTTTCAGCCTGATATAGCAGACTATGGTTCAGGAAGGTTTGCCGCCGGCTCATATATTGCGTTATATGATCCAACTGATACATCAGGGCTTCCTGTGAAGGTGGAGATGCGAGATCCTTCTCAGCCTCCGCCGGATGATTACCGCACCATTATCTTTAGCAAAGGCTGGAATACATTTAAGCTGGAAAACCGTGAATTCGGCATGACTATGCATCGCAATAGGTTCTTAAGGCGAAAAACGAAGTTTGGATACGCCAGGTTTAAGATGAACTTAGGCCAGGTATTTGGTTATGCAAATACCGCTATGGCGCCCTTAGGCATTCAGCCCCTGGATGCTTCTGGGTATAGTTATATAAGGCTGCATCTAAAGGGCAAGTCTGTATCGCAGGATGATAAAGTGATTGCTCCTCGATTCAGAATAGGCCTCTCTGACATCTTCCATGTAAGTGATGAGGCGCAGTCAGAGATAGACTGCGATGATCGGGGCATAGCGTGGTCTTCAGATGACAGGACCATCTCCGACACTGAATGGAGACAGATTTCTATACCTTTGAATCTATTTGAAGGAGTGGATATCTCAAGACTCGGACAGCTGTTTATAAACTTCGGAGATGATATAGGCAATCAGGCCGGACATATGATCTTTATTTCAAGATCTATGCTGTTGACCAAGGCCCCGGATGATGCAGACGGCCTACCGCTGGAGTTGGTTTCAGGAAGGATAACTGTCGGCGGCGATGTCGAGTTTATGCCCAGGTATGAAGACAGATCCGGAAATGCGGCATTCCTGGGCACAGAGATAGTAAAGGATGAATCATCCATACACGATGTCAGATCATCCTATACTCTTAATTCAGACAAGAAGCCAATAGCCGCAGACTTTTATATAGGCAAAGACCCGGATGGCAATGTATATAAGAGGATCTGGAGCGTATGGCCAGGCACTACATACCTGGATGTCAGAAGGGGAAGCGGCCAGCTTTATGCGAGGATGTATTTTGAAGGCAGGTATGTGGACAATTATGTAGAGGCATGGCGTGAGCTGACCTTATTCAATGAGAATGAGAGTCCGATATTCTCTATTTACGCCTCAGGGCCAAAGGCAGATAAGTGTAATTTGAGGTGGCTCTTCCAGAGCAGGCCGCTCGATGATGGCAGTACAATAGTCTGGAAGAAGGCAGCAGATCCGGACGAAAAGATAGATATGGTAATCGGCAGGTATGATTCTAATGGTATCTGCAGGTGGGAGAAGATAATTCCCAAGCAAAAGTCGAAGAGGCTATCCTTCTTATCTCTGCCTGAGATACGCCTCTATACAGAGAACGGCGTGCCACTGTACAGCTGGCACGGCGGTTCAGATGCACCTCATGTTAAATTATGGCGCAATTTCACAGAGCAGGAATTTAGGCTCAAAGAGAATGAGGAGGCCGCGCCCAGGGCATGGGAAGAGGTAGAGTCAGAGATAGCAGATAAGGCAAAGGCCAGTTTCTCGGAATACAAAGATATCATTGCCTTCATAACTGCCAAGGCGCCGGCACAGGAGATAAAGCCGCTATGGCAGCTAAGAAGCATAAGGGAACTGCGCCTGTGGCTTAATAGCAGGCACTACGTGCCATATAAGGAGATAAGCAAGACAGTCGCCAAGTATCTCTTTGGCATTACAGCTATACTGGCGGTTATTACATTTATAAGAGGAAGAGGCGAGGCTACAAGGAGATGGGCAAGAAGGAGAAGCGCTGGATCCTCAGGAGACAGCCCGCCGCCGGGGATAGATGAATATGCAGGTCCGATAGATGCCCTTCTCAGCAGCCTTGGATCGGATGATTTTGATGCAAAGAAGATCGAGGAGCTCAGAAGGCAGTTTGTGTTGGACCTGGAGGAGGGCACAGCCTTCAGGAGAGCCCGCGGCGAATCAGGCGAGCTTTTAGTGGAATATAAGGAGCCCAACGGTTTCTATAGCCGCATGAACCTGAATAAGTATGTATTACTGCAGGTCATAAGAAAACATCTCGATGAACTGGCTTATAACAGTGCCCTTACAGAGTTTATTCTCAGGAAGGCCCTTGTGATGCTTGAGGCCGGACGGGTTGGCGAAATAATGACCATGGTCGGCGCCTACAGGAATCTCTTCTACCTGATATCTTACAACCAATACTGGGCCATGAAGGCCGGCCTGCGAAAGATGGATGCCTTCAGGCTTGAGACGCAGGCATGTTTCATAGATATGATAAACAATGGATCATTGCCACAGGACTTTACATTTACAATACCTCAGGATATAAGCGATAAGGTCAGAGAGCAGTCGGGCTATGATATAGGAACCTCATTTAGCATGGACGACTGGGGAAAGATAGGGGATATTACCAGGGTCTGCTATGATAAATTTAATCCGTCACCAGATGCCAGCGCAGGAGACACGAGCGGCCCTAAAAACAGGACAAAGGACAGGCTTTTAAGGGCGATAAGTACACAAGGCGCCGATGTTGTCAGAAGAGATTATTTTTCATTAGGAAATAGATTCAAGCGTCTCCTGGGCACACTCACCTCCTTTACAAAGCCCGGTCCGAGTGCCATAAAGGGTTTATTCTTCTGGGCAACCGTTGGTTTTGTCTGGTTTGCGTGGAATGTCTTTCTCATAAAGATATGGACTGCCGGAGCTATGCCATACCTTGGCGCCCTGTTGGCGAATCTGGCGGTCGGGAACATAGCTGGAGCGGCAGTATGCGCCTTCCTGCTTGTAGCAGCGCTCATGCCCATCTTATATTTTGGCATACTCTCAATATATCCTATAGGTTGGACAGGCCAGGGTATCGTTGAGATCTCAAATGTTATGTTCTTCTCAAAGGCCTACAGGATAAAGGGAGACCATCAACTTGCAAGCACTGGCAGCTTCCTTTCCAGAGCAAACAGAAGAGCCCCTGAGAGATTAGAAGAGATAAGAGAGACCTATAACCGCTTGACAAGGAATCTCTATGCACAACACAAGCTTCCGTCTCTTGAAGAAAGGTTGCTTGCTGATGATGAGAGCATATCAGAGATAAATGGTAAGAATCTTCATAGGATAGGCAACCGGGTGGCAAAGCAGAGGTATAAGTCCTGGGCAAATGCTTATCTGAGGTCAAAGATAATAGACCCCATGCCTGATGCGCCGCAATGGGATAATCTGAGATCGTTAAGCGCAATAATGGTAAGTGACGATCCCTTGGGACCACAGTTTAGCGAGATAATAAAGGTCCACGATGCAACGCATTCGTCTCTGTTATATCAGATCAGCATAAGCAGGTACAGGGACGAGTATGAGGAGATGGCCCGCCGTTTACATGAGAGTGGTGATATCACAGATGCGCAGAGGGATGTACTCATCAATCTCAGGCCGACTGAAGCACACGAAGCAGAGCTTGCCGCCTTTAGCCTAAGGCCACAGGTCCTCATGGAGGAGTTTGTCAATGATAGGACCCAGACACCGTGGAAGACCTGTAATGGCGCAATGCTGATTAGGGATGCCTACGCAAGGTATGCAAGGAGAAGTTTCCCGTCGGCATCTGATCCTGAAATAGAGCAGCTTGTCAGAGATAGATTTCAGTATATGATTATAGGTGAGCCCGATATGGTCCGGGATGATGTAGAGGAGTGGGCCCGTGCCATTGCTGAGAGATTGCGTGCGAATGGAGACCCAGCCGCGGCTGCGCAGATAGAGAGTTTGCTGCCAGCTGATTTAGGAGGCATACATGTTGATTATATTACCACAATATTAAGGCAGATGTGGGCCTGTGTTGAGAGCTCTTCAGCGGATGCGGAGTTAAGAGAAGAGTTAGAATTGGAATTTGTGCGCTCTATACGGGCAGGTTTTGTGGGTTATCTTGTCAGAAACGACATCTATTTTACAGAGGTGGCACGGGAATTATTGGTTGTCCATGCCATACAATCGGGACAGGGCAGTACAAAGGCCACAGTTCTGGGGCAGGCAGTGGTTAATGCTACCGGTAGTACATATCTCTTATTCGATGCCGATACAGAGATAAGAGAAGAGGATGCAGACAAGATACTCAATGCGCTTGGTGAATTTGAAGCAAATCCCAAATGCGGTATAGTCGTCTTCAGGCAGTATATCTACAATGAGGAGTATGATCTTGCTACCAGCAAATCCGCAGACCCCATTAATGCCTGGTGGGGCGCTACGCTCAGTGCAAAATGGAAAGTAGGTTCAGTCGGGTTCTATGGCCATAACGCCCTGATAGACGCAGAGAATATGAAGGCATGCCTTGCCATAGAGCCGGACTTTGTCTCTGAAGACCTAAAGAGCGCGACCGCCATGAGAAGAGAAGACGCTGATGTCATATACAGGGATTATCTTCAGCTGGGAGAGGGCATAGAGACATCCCTGGATCAGTACAGGGTTCCCACATCAAAATGGTCAGGTGGTGCCGTAGAATACAAGGGCGGTTTTGGCCATACGAGCTATTGGGGTTCACCGAACATCCCGATAGCCGAGAAGGTAGATACCTCCTTTGGCCTGGGCTTTTATACCATAATACACAGATTTATTATGGCCGCCTTCTTCTGGCATGTGATATCCTCTCTTGTTATAGGTATAAACTCCTTTGGCATACTGTCTCCCATATTTGGGGTTATAGGTGTTTCATTATCAGTGGCTGTCAATATACTTATGCTGATACAGCTCTGGAAGGATTATGGGGCAAGGTTAGGGCCAGTGAGTCCTTTCATAAAGTGGCTAACCATCCTCGTGCCTTTCGGATTCCTCTATTGGACAGCATTGATAGCTTCACAGTCTCAAGGTAATGTCAAAGGCAGGAATGAGAGCGTCGCGTTTATAAGATCGCAGAAGGGCGCTTCCATAGATGAGATAGGTTCAGATGAGGATATATACCAGGCATGGAAGACGGGCATACGGTTTGCGTCTATTATGCTTCCGGCAGTTATAGTAGGGCAGATAGTAATAAGCGTGGTATCTGCTGTTGTGCCTCTCTACCTTATCCTGGCCTCCATATTATATATAGGCGCCTTGCTGAGCATGCTTATCTCACCATATCTGTTTAATTACTCCACGTATAGAGGTAGTGATAAAGGTGCCAGGATCAGCAGAGGTATATCATATGGGCTTGTAAGGGCCTGGCAGGATCTTGCAGCGAACTTCATTACTATATTTAGTTTTGGTATTGTCAAAGTCGGTGACAAGCGGACAAGGGCACTTCTTAAAGAAGAAGCAGTAGGGTGGGCGAGGCAGGCGGTTGCGAGCGGAGATATAGAGGATTACCTGACCGGTAACTTTAAGTTTTCTTCGATAGCATTTAAAGAAGGCGATACCGTTCTTGGTATAATAGATAAATTGGCAAAAGACACATATCATATACCAGACCCGGACCATAAAGCCATCGGAAGGGCGATGATGAGTGTGATAGAAGGGGCAGAAGGCGGCATAAAGGCATCGGGTTCTGGCTGGGAGGATGTGCAGGACAGGTATCAGGAAGCCGGTTTTGAAAGAGACGCATTGACCGCAAGCAAGGATGGAATTGCCGCGCGGCTGGTTTCATTAAAAGATATTGTGAGCCCGCCAGGCGATGAGGCCCTTGCGCTGATTAAGGCGGTTTCTTTCAGGTGCGGCATAGATGATATTGAGGAGCACTTGACAGGCCAGCAGGCCTTTAGCACCTTTATGGATTGGCTGATAGCAGCGGTTGAAAATAATACGCCGGCTACCTTGCTGCAGACTATATATGATGATGAGTGGGCTAAGACAAAGGCCCTCTCAGACTTTGACGCAGAAAGCATCGAGAATAACCGTGCCCTGTTTGACTTTACAGGCGATAAGATCCAGCCCAAGCGGGCCGATGTATGGACTCTCGATATAGGCCTGCCGTATCCGCAGAATGTACTTAGGAATCTGCAGGCCCATATGGATCAGATCAGGGCGATGGTTCCAGAGGAAGAAAAACTATATCTGCAGTCATTAGACAGCCTGCATGCGACATGTTTCAGGGTGCGTGTCTCCTTTGAAGAGCCTGACGCGCCAGCGCTTACACCATCTGAAAGGCGCCAGGCAGAGAAGGTGATGCGCGAGGTCTTAAGCAGAGTCAATCCATTCAGATTGACCATAAAAGGCATCTCTATTACCCCTACGGGGGCGGTTATTGCCCAGGCCTTTGTGGATACAGATGAATATTACCGTATTGTAGAGGAACTTGGAGAAAAGATCCCGTTTGCTTCAAAGAAGCAGTCTATAATACTTAATATTTCTTTGGGCAGATTCCTCGAACGCCTCGGCCCGCAAAAATTCAGTGAACTCATAGAGGGCGTAGAGGCCATGAGGACAAAGACCATGGGCGCTTTTATGGTAGAGGATCTCAAATTTGTAAACGAGATCAGGATATCAAAGACAGAGGTCGGGCAGAAACACTCAATACCGCTCAATGTTTCGCCTGAGACCTTCAGAAAAGGCTTTATAGTCTCAATAGGCGGTTTAAGCAGGGCCGGCAAGACGACCGCAGCCAGAGAGACGGCAAAGAGGCTGGGCGGAATATATATCAGCCGTGGCGATATATACAGGGCCATAATATGGAAGGCGCACAGGCTCAGCATACCATTAGGGGATAAGGATGCCATCATGGCCCTTCTGGAAGATACGGAGATACTGATAGAAGGAGAGAGGGTCCTGGTAGACGGCGTAAATGCCAAAGAAGAACTTTACACCAGTGAGATAGAGGCTGATGTCAGCCAGCTCTGGAGGCAGGATGAAGAGATAGAGATGGCGCTCTTTGACAAGGCAAAATCCACCGTAGCGGCCCTTGCGCAGTTAGGCCCGGTAGTTGTGACAGGCAGGGGCAAATATCCTGATGCCAATGTATCTATATTTATGACAGCGCCTTTGAGAGAAAGATCGTTAAGAACGGCAGCGGAGAGGAGCCTGTCCCTGAGCGAAGAGAACCTAAGCAGGCTTGATGATGAGATCGTAGCCAGAGACGAAAGTGACCTGGCAGAAGGCATGGAGGCCGATGTAATCGAGCTTGAGAATCTCCATATTGAAGATACAGTAGAGACGATACTGACTATTATCGAGGAGAAATTGGACAGCTTTATAGGGGCATATATCGCAAATAAGAGCCCGCCAATAGAGGGTTATGATCTAAGCCCGCAGTATGAAGTCACCCTGCCCCTGCGTATGCGTTCAACCGAGGATATTATCCAGCTTCTCAGCCGGCACACAGACAGAATGCTTGCAGATATCGATATGAGTACCCCGACAGGGAAGATGGAATCCTACCTCCTGGTTCAAAGATACCATAATTTCATACACGAAATGACAAACAAACTCGATAACTCCCTTTACCGGGCCCTAATCGGAATATGCGGCGTTGCGCCCTATGCGGCAGCACAGGTAACAATAGATGACGGCATAAATGTCTTTATGGCCAGGGATGCAGGCAGGGATTACACAGCAAGGAGTATCCTTGATAGATTAGCCGGCAGGGAGCCAAACTCTGCTATGTTCCACCTGAGCAGAAAGAATATGGGTAATTATCCGGCAATAAAGAAGATAGTCGAGCGTGTGATGTCAAGCGAGGGAGTTAACAGAGATAATTTTGGTGAAAGGTTCTTGGAAGAATACAAGGAAGCGCTCATCAGTGATGAACGCTTGAGAAGAAGCGCCCGCAAGACCTATGAGGAGATAAGAGAAGCCGGCATACTACGCGATGGTGTCAGCAAGATAAGGGTCATAGACAGCTGGTCTTCCGGAAATATATTATATTATTTTAAAGGTGTGGTAGATTTCTTCTCAAGGTATGAGATGGACGATGCGGGAAATATAACAGAGAGGGCACAGCCGAGAGACCTCGAAGTAGAGGTCTTTGCTATCAGCTCTAAGGACTATGTCCTGCCTGTTTCTAAGATGGCAAAGCCGAGGCTTTCGAAAACCGAGATCGCGAAGTGGTGGTCAGGTGACGGCGCATTGAGCGGCAGAGAGCTTGCCAAGGCAGATGCCACATTGAAGACAGTGGATTGGCGTGAGAGCACACTTGGCACCGAAGATATTAAGAGATGGTACGGCAGGCTCCACCTGCATGCGCCCCCTGTTTATAACGAGAGAGATCTTATTAATTTTGCAGAGGTTATGGGGGCCCAGATATATACTCCACATAACCCGTTTGGCGCGCTAAACCTTGGCCATCCCGTGGACTGGAACAGGGACCTTGGGGAATTGTGCGAAGCATCTCCCGCAAAGAAGCTGGGGTGCGTATTAAGAGATGCCCTGTTGATCAACAGCACATTAGACTATGCATTGAACCGTGGGCTTATAGACAGTTTACCGGATGAGCCTGAGCAGGAGACCGAGATTTCTCCGGTAACCATATCAGTAGATGCGAATGGTTTCCTTCGTGAGTTTGGTATTATTCTTAATCCGGTAGAGAGGGCATTATTTGATTCAGTGACGTCGGCCCATTCCGAACACTTTGCAACAAGCAACGACAATATACAACTGCAGATGCTCCTGAACCTGGCCTATATGATAAAGTTCTTAGGGGCCGAGCTGGTAGCGGAGACACTGGAGAGGCGCATTTATGAGTTCCAGGCATTTCTGCATACTATCAAATCTATCAATCCTGTGCGCTTCAGGGTGATCCTTGAGGATTTAAAAGGCAAGTGGGCGGCAGGAGCATTGACAGGGCATGAGGCATGCCGCGCACAATTTAGGGAAAACCCGCTGAGGATGTCGTACCAGATAGACAAGTATAATGAGGAACAGGCTTCCTTAAGACATCCCAAGAGGGCCCTTATGCTCGACATAGACGGCGCTATCCTTGAAATAGGAGGAGAAGAGGTATCTGAGGAGATCCTGGTTCTGCTTATAGCATTATTGAGGACGGGGGTCCCGATAGCCATCAATACAGGAAGGCCCTCGGCAGGCATACGAAAGATTCTGCTTGAGCCCATGAGGAGAATGGTGGGCAATGACGCTGAATTCAAAAGATTAGAAGCCGATATCTACTTATATCCTACCAATTCTGTTGAAGGCAAGATGGCTGACGGCACGGTCTTATATGAAAAAAGAGCGTTTACTCCAGAAGTAAGAGGCAAGCTCCAAACCGCTATAGAGGGCCTGGAGCTTAAGCCCATGGAAGGAGCAGAGAGGCCTCATAGGTTGCAGCTTGAGGCCACAAGGGACAGGGGTGTTTCTGAAACAGCCAAAGACAGGTTTATAGAACACCTGAGAATAAGAGGTGTTACAGGCCTTGGCATAAGTGTTCAGAGAAGGCCCGATGGCAATGGCTATATGATCGATATTACTTCATGCAGGAAAGAGACCGGCTGGCAAGATTTTAAAGATAGGTTAAACCAGCGCTGGAGCACAGAGATAGAGGATATGGATATATTTATCTTAGCGGATGAACCGTTTGCCGCAGACTACGAACTTCTTAGCAGAAAGGGGGCCTTTGCGGTCTTGGCCGAGCTTGCTCCCTCGGAAGCCGAGGCGCTGCTGAGACAGTCTACATTTGTGATCCCAGAAGGCGGGAAGTTTTCTTCAGGGGGTACCGAGTCTATGCATTCAGGCATAGTGATGCGAAAGACAGACGACAGGCCGCCGGTTGCGGTTGCTCAAGGGTTCCTAAATGAGGTCGTGCCGGTATTAGACAATATGCATTCAGGCTATGGCAACAGGTTCAGGAGTGTATACGAAAGGGTGCTTGCGAGATTCCCGGAGCTCGGCAGTGCCGGTATAATAATCCAGCTCATATCCGGAAACAGAAATCTGATGGACATAATAGGCAGCCGTCTGATGATAGATATAGACCTGTTTGAAGAATATGGCACGAAGTTTGAATTTGAGGAACTGCTTGAACTCGACCTCGAGGAACACTTCCATCATCTGGCATTGCGGAAAAGGCTGCAGAGGATGCCCACTGCGCAGGAATGGGCTATCGAAGAGGCCGGTACAGACCATGCCAAGATAAGACGATTCCTGGAATATGGCCCAGGCGAAAAGGTAGAGGTCTTAAAGGCCCTTATGGGAGACAATGATATAGACGCATACCAGTTCTTCTTTACGCTCGTCCATAGCATGACGAAGGATGAGTTACGCGATGTCATGCACTCTATTGTTAAACAGGGCGCACAGATTCCTCGAGGTACTATGGAAAATATATGCAACATTTTAGAACATGCAGGAACGATTGCCCCCGAGGGCCCGCACTCAAATTACGCCATCTTTAAGCTCGCGATAGCCTATGCAAGGCAGGCAAATGTCTACCAGCCCCAGATACGCGAATATCTTGCCAGTGTATCTGATGAGGAGATAATACTCAGACTCTTAAACTACAGGCCGGGCCTGTATATCGATATGCTCGAGCACATAATGGACAATGCCATCCTCAGCCATGAAGAGCTTATGCCTATAGTCGAATCATCCATACTTGCGATAGAAGGTGAGGATACACAGCTTGCGCTGCTGTTTGCTTTGCCGGCAGAGATATTATCCGAGAACCTGGCCAGCATAAAAGCGGGTAAGATGCCTTCTCCGGAAGAAAGAGAAGCCAAACTAAAAGAGTGTGTCCAGGAGGCAGAGGCCTTCTTCGGCCAGTGCATAAAGGGTGAGGTGCCCTCCTGGGGTACGATAGTAATAACATCCATGCAAGAGATGACGCCTATGTATGAGGCTTATCTGAAGCGGCTTGAAGGCGTACTTTATCCTGCAGGAACCACCCTCATAGTGGTCGATGAGACCCATCTTGACATCGACTTCAACTGCGGAAACGGCGGCGCGACAGGCTCGGTATTAAAGTATCTGAAAGAAAACTACGGCCCTGAGATATTCGATGAGCCTGTTCTGATGCTTCATGCAGGCGGCTTTGGCCAGAGGATGCCCGAGTCCATAGCAGAAGGCACAAAGGCCCTCTCAGCCGTCCCGAGGCTTCTTCCGAACGGTGAGGTATCAACCAACCTTGCCGAGGCCATACGAAACACCTATATAATGGCAGAGAGGATCAGAGCGGTCGGAGGCGGTGTCTATATAACAAACTGCGACGGTTTCCTTGTCTACGATAGAGACAGATTAAACCTCAACACAGGAGGCATCAATATAATAACAGCCCCCATAGACATAGACAGGGTAGCAGGCAATCTGGGAGCTGTGCACGACAAAGACGGAGTAGTAGATATCTTCCTTGAGAAGAAACCAAGAAGCCAGTGTGTAGAAGGCTTCCTAGACTACCCTGAATATCTGAAAACAGGTTATGTGCCTGCCAATACCGCTAACTACTTCTTCCCCAAAGGCCAGACCATAGATGCGGCCATCCTTATGTGGGATCTACTCAGAAGCTACAGGCAGTCTATAGATACCTCCGGCGAGATGCTTACTCCCCTTGCCACATCACTGAATGAGGATACATATGTGGCAATAGCCGGGAAGGGAGAATTCTCAAGACGCGCCTACAACCTTGCCCAAAGACTGGGACGTGCCTATAACCTTTATCTAGGCCTATACGGTATGTATGAAGATACCGGTGAGACAGAGATATACCTTCACAGTGTGGAATCTCAGCTTGGCAGGGTATTTGGGTGGCAGCCTCAACTCAATGTTCTCAAAGAAGATTCTGCTGTTATGGAAGGCTGCGGCCTCGATGTCTCATTGAGCGGCAAAAGCAGGGTAGGAGCAAACTCCCTGGTTGTAAAAGCAGCACTGCACGATTCTTTCGTAGGCAGAAACTCGCTATTATATCACGGTGTTGAGGCCCCGATAAGCGGCCTCAATATGGGTGATGACCAGTCCTTGTTTACTGTCGGCATAAAGGGCGGCAAGGTAGTCGCTGTATGGCGGCTTACAAAAGACAGCCCCAAAAACAATACTGTATGGGGCATGACCGTAGAAGAGATGTGTAAAAAGGCAGGCACCTATGCTGAATTAGAAGAGGTGGCGCTTGCGGCAGAGAAACACATCCACGACATCCCCTTGTGGGATGCACCGCTTTGGCCCATACTCGACCCTGGAGATAATATCCAGGAGGCCCTCAGCTGGATGGCAACAGGTGATGAACCATCAGCGCTCTATACAAGGGTCAGCAAAAAATCCATAAACTGGCTCAGGACGCAATACGACTATGAAGCGAGAGTAGCTTCGATACAAGCAGTTCCTCCTGCTCCGGCAGTTTTTACGGATGCAGAACTTCCCCCGCTCGATGAACTTGGTACTGCAAGGCCTAGAGAGACAGAGATGCTTATATTCATGGCAGATGATGATAAGGCCCTGCCTCTAGCATGCAGTGAGTTATGCCAGCGCAAGGGTGTGGATTTTAAGCACTTTGAGTCTAACGATGCTCTTCTTGAGGAGTTGACTAGAGGCAGAAGGCCCGCAGTAGTTATCTTAGACATTGCTATATCAGGCGTACCTACAGCGGAGTTATGCGGGACGATAAGAATGATGTCTCCCGGGACCAAGATTATTGTTTCAAGTGGTTTCGATGAAGATCATGAGTTGGTTGCTGCATGCCAGCCCAGAGATGCCTTTCTCCATAAGACCTTTCAGATGCGGTCGCTGGAGAACATCTTGGATGCCCTTGCTTTCGAAGCAGAGCCTCCTCTCAGCGAGACTGCTGAGATAAGGCGCCGCGCCGAGGAAACGGTTGCAGGCGTTAAGGCCACTTTAGCAGAGATAGAACCAGATGTCCCCGCATCGCTGATAACCCAGGTTCTCTCTGAGCATATACACAGTGCCCCGAAGGTCCAGGATGAAGGGGTAAGGGTCAGGAGGCTTGCGGAGCAGATTATCCTTATCCATCGCTTGATAAATATTCCTCGATTCGAAAATGACCGCATTGTAGCAGTGCACAACCCGTATGAAAGCCCTGCCATAGAGACGGCTAAAGGAGCATATGATATAACAGAGCTTATGGTAATGGTTGAAAATGCTTCAGACGCTGCTGTAAGAGAGGGCATAACTGCCGGTAGTTTCGGCGGCAATATCGCCCCAGAAGGCGTTTGGGTACACAATATAGATACGTCGGCTGAGGGAACAAGCCTCCAGGTACTTGTGATTGAGATTGAAAGCGGAGCGGATGGTGCAGGCAGGTTTGAAAGCTTAAGTCCCATTATAGAAACCTATTTACAACAAGGCGCGCGTGTATACAAAAAAAATGTAGATGCCGGCGGCAATATCTCTTTGGTAGAGTGTGGCATTCCATCAAGTGCTGGGCCGGCGGAAAGAGAAGAAGGAGGCAAGACCTCCTCATCTGGCAATCTCGATACAACCTTTACGGATATAGATACGCTCATACGTGCCAACCTCATGTCGGAGTTAGATGCAGCCAGAACGGGAGGAGATAGGCCGAAGGTCGAGGTGCTGGAACATTCTCTGTTGGCTGCCAATGCGGCAGGCATGCTGTTAGAAAGAGAGCAGGAGCTTGCTCTACTTGCAGAAACAGCTCCTCAGGCTGCAGCTATTCCACAGCAGTCAAGAGGCACAATAGCCATAAATGATGCCAGCTTATCATCTGAGGTAAGGGCTCTTTATGCCAATGGCTCAGAGGCATGTAAGCAGCTTGAGATAGTCCTCGGTGCCAATGTGAGGCTCCTGGGGCAGCTGAGTGAAGCTGAGAAGGCAGGCAATCTTGTGATAATATCAGAGGAAGAACTGCCAGGTGTTTATGCCAGCGTGCCAGGAAGGTTGGGTTATCTCATAGTGCCTAACATGAGTGCCAACAATACCCTGATCGCACCTCTGGTCTGCACAGCAAGAGCGCTTCTTTCAAGCATTGTTTCGCAGGTTGATACAAAAACCATAGCCGCGGCTTTAAACGCAAATGGTTTTTACAAGAAATTATTCGGTGTAGATGCTGACGCAGGGTTGATAGCAAACTTCATGAAGACCGGCCTATTTGAGCTTCCCACGCCAACGTACAATTACGAGGCCGCCGAGCAGGAACAGAGGCTATCCCTCGCTGCCGCAATAGCCGCGTAATGACGGCAGTTCGTCATTGCGAGCCCATAAGGGCGAAGCAATCTAAAGAGATAACAGGCATAGCGCAGTTTGACAAGTTTGGGTAATGAGCCCAAAGCGGAGCCATGTTTCGACATGGCTTTAGCCCCCACCCCGCCGGCACCTTATGGTGTCGGCGGGGACACTTAAAATTTTCGAGTGTCATTCCCGCGGCTTGCCCCGAGCGAAGCCGAGGGGAAGCGGGAACCCAAAAACCAATATATTAAATTGGAGGAAGCGCAAAGATGAGAAGGATAGAGACTAAAGAACGAAGAAGGTTCAGGAGGTTTCCGACAGCGATGGAGGCCAGATACACCAAGGTCAAAGGCCATCTTACTATAAATTCGTTAGGCAGGTCTAATGATATCAGTCTTGGCGGCCTCTGCGTAAGATTGGGAAGAATAGTCAAAAATGGTGATGAACTCTTGATAGAGATCGATCTACCCCAGGATAAGAAATTGGCAACGCTTGCAAAGGTGGTCTGGATCAAGGCAACGGAGAGAGAGGGTTACCCGTATAATATGTGTGGGGTTCAATTTCAGTGGGTCTCGTCTGATACCTTACTAAGCAGATGTATCTCACTCAACAGCGGCATAGCCGCGTAAGAAGAATCTTTGAGCCTGCCTACCGGCAGGGAGGAAAATGAGAAGTAGATTTCTTAGAAAAAACTTGGTATTAATTGTTGCGGTATTGTTTATGTTTTCAGGCATAACATATGCTGCATTAACAGATTATCCCGCTTTAAAGGAGCCGGCTGCAGTAGTGCATGCTGCCGCAGACATTGAGGACTCCATGCAAGCAGGAGAAGCTGGTGAGGCCGGCAAAAAATGGGACTTGTCGGGTATTATCAGAAGACTAGGCAACGTTCTCTCTGAAGATGGCAACAGGGAGATTTCCCAGCACCCTGGCAGTAAATTAGCTTCTGCCGGACAGAGGGAAAAGATTCTTCAGCACCTTGATAAAAAAGGTTCTAGAATGTCAGAGTTGAGCAAATTTGGTTTTGATAGGCAAAAAGGGTATTATGAGTTTTTCAAAAGGCACGACTTGCTTAAAGAGGCCAGGAAGAAACTGTTGGAGGCATTAGGATTAAATCCAGATGATTGGAATATAAAAAGGGTGGCAGAAGCGTTAGGCACAAGCGATAATAGCCTTCGAAACCTTACGCGTGATCTGCACTTAAGATCGTGGATCAATAGGCGCACAGAGATCTCAGGCTGCCTCGACTTAGAAAACGGGGACTTAACAGAGACAAGGGATTTCGCAGATGTCCCGGCAGAACAGAGCACTTATAGTTTCTTTGAGGAGTATATGCTGCTCAAAGAACTTAGAATCGTTGTAAGGCAGGCATTGGTTGATTCTAATTGGCGCCCTGCCGTTGCAGCAAGGGCACTCAACACAACCCCCGAAGACGTACAGGGTCTTATCAAAAATCTGGGCTTGCGAAGGCCCAGAACCAGAAGGAGCGCTGGGCAGCCTGCGCTTGCTAAGGCCGCTTCAACCGGAAAGCCAAGGCTTGAGAAGAATATAGCTGGGGCGCTCTCTCCGTCTATTCAAGTTGCGGCTAGAAGACACCGCTTAAACAAAGATGAACGAGAACTTCTTATGGAAGTAGGCATCGAGATTCTTTACCGAAAGCAGACCATAAGAGACGCCAGGCGCTGGAAGCGATACGAAAGGCTGCTCACAGCCTTCGAAAAAGACCCTGTAGGGGCGGCAGAAGCCTTTCTTCCGATATTGCGCAAAGAACTATTTGTTGCAGAGGTGAGCCTGGTTCACAGTACGCGCTGGAGGATAGACCAGGCCCCGGCAGGCGCGCCTAAGTCAAAGAACGAGACCAGGGACGGCACAGAAGTAGCCAGGCTAAAGCCCCAGGTCGATGGTATAGAAGCTATGCTTGTACGGCTTGGGAGAAAGCGGGCAAATGGTGCACTCAAATCCGCTGTAGCAGGAACACTTCCTGTAGTAAGATATGCTCCAATAGGTGTTAGAAGGCAGCGTAGCGTAGGCCTTGCAGTTATGATCGCGGCATAATATTATGAATGTAAAGGTAAAAATAGATATGCAGTTTAACCAACACCGCCATTATGGCAAAAAAAGAAGGAGCCAAAGCATGAGAAACACATTTCTTAGGAAAGGTATATCGTTAATCGTTACAGTACTGTTCGGCATTTCAAACATTACATATGCCGCGCCGGCAAATTATTCGGCAGTAAGGGAAATGGCTGCAAGCGTCAATGCTGCAGCGGATCTTCAAGCTGCACTGCAAGCTCCCGCAAGAGTTAATCTAGGCCTAGGCGCGGCAGGGGCTATTGAAGATGCTCTGATCAGGGGCGCAGCGGCAAAGACCAATTCAGCAGGCAAGGTAACAGCACCATTGGTAGACCCTGGTAATATGATCATATCAGGTGTAGTAGGCCCTGATGCAGCAAATTACAGGGCAACTATCACTCCAAAGAGGACACCGGAGGAGGTAAGAGCCTTCCTTAAACAGGCAGGCGGAGTTACCTGGGAAGGCCATCTAAGAGGCCTGGATTTTGGTTCAAGCCAGGACCTGCAGGGCTTAAAAGAGCTTCTTACAGCCCTTGGCGCAACAGATGTTGCACAGCTGCCATCGACTACCATATTCGCAAGCAACTTCAGGGTAAGGCTTAAGATAGAGGCCTTAGATGATGATGCCCCTGCAAGGTATGATCTGGATGGTCTTGATAATATCGTCTATGTATCACGCATACACAGGATCACCGAAGATAAACCCGCTATTTACACCGATAGGATTCAGCTGAATGCAGAAGGCGAAGCCCCTCGCGGGCAGATAGATGCTGTTGCCTATATGCTATGGAACCTCTGCGGCATAACAGGTGTAAAGGTCACCTTTGATATATATTATCCGGGTGCTGAAACACCGGGCATAGAGAGGATGGTAGAAGGCGCCGGCATGGGAACATCGGGTACCACAAATACAGGCCTTTTGATGCTCGGCAGTATGTTAAGCGGTGCTGACTTAAGCACATCCGATATCATAAGCCAGGCTATTGACCTTGAGAATAAAGAGCTCGGAGGCTTTACCGGGGGACAAGAAGGTTATTCGTCTACATTCGGCGGCGCCAAAAGGGCAACATGGTTTGGTGGAAAAAGGGACGCAACAGGCGCCCTTACACATCATCCCTTCTCAGCGCTGATGACCGATGTCTGCAGCAGTGAAGCAGACTTTCAGTTTATGGAGGACAGCGTTGTCCTGGTCCAGCCCGGAGTAAATTATGTGGAGGTTGGCGGTAAGATTGTTAAAGACGAGCATCGCTCAGCATCTTCTATAAACACCATGTGGATGGCACAGGCAGAGGCAATGGTAAATGCGGTAACCGGTGAGCTGATACCGCTGGATCCTGTTGGCGCAGGATACCACCGCGGCAAGTTAGAGGCCGGCAATCTGCAGGCAGAAGGTGCCAGGACGCATGACATAGGTATGGTAAACAGAGGCAATGCGATCTATGTAGAAGCAAGAAACAACCTGTGTCTTAGGTTTGCGAGGCTGGTATTAGAAGGAGACCCTGAGCATAATCTACCGGCTATGGAAGAATGGCTTGACAGGTTTACTGTAAGCGACAGGGTAGGTATAGCAACCTATGTTTTAGAAAGTCCCGCTTTGCAGGAAGAGCTGCAACCCTTGCTTGACAAGGTAGAGGCAGGTGATGAGTTATCACCAGATGAGACAGCGCAGTTAAACACCAGGGTTAAACAAAACCTACGAAGATTCTTGGATGAAGGTATAGCACTTTACTCGCACTATGCAAAAGAACTATATGAGGCAGCAGAAGCGGATGAAGATGTTTCAGCCATAGGCCTGGGCGCTGGCGGCCACGGCGGTGTTGTGGCAGTATTCAGCAAAAAAGGCATAGCTCACCTAAGAGAGTTCCTTGCAAAGCTTGGGATCAACGAATTTGACCCAGCCGATGTAGAGAGGACCCTTACTGAGACAGGTGGTGAGTTTAAAGGCTGGTTTAAATATGAGATAGGAAGGAAGCCTTTCAGCATAGAGTTCGGCAACCCTGAGATGACAAAGGAAAAAGCATCGGAGTTAGGTTACATCGTTCCGGAACTGCCGGGTGAGCTGGTATATGATGAGACCACAGGTGAAGCTGCTCTTAAGACCAATTCAGCAGGCAAGGTAACAGCACCATTGGTAGACCCTGGTAATATGATCATATCAGGTGTAGTAGGCCCTGATGCAGCAAATTACAGGGCAACTATCACTCCAAAGAGGACACCGG
>JABMQS010000106.1 GCA_013202525.1 Candidatus Omnitrophota bacterium | reverse complement strand
TCCCGCTCCTTCTCTTCATCGGTCAGCTCCTTCTGGCCCTTCTCTTCTGCCGCGGCACTGACCTCGCCCTCTTCTATAATAAATTCTTCCTTCTCTTCTGCCTGGGCCCTAGTATCATCTTGAGCACATACCATTGCGCCAAAGCCAAACATGCCTATGCAAATCAAAATAGTTAAAAGGCGCAACCTCACTTCAACTCCCTGCTATAAGTGGTGCGAGGAGGGGGAGTTGGCGCCCTCGCCCGGCTCGCTCTTTGAGCTCGCCAGGGTGCTCGGGTCGGCCACTCGCCTGCTGTCGCTAAAATTTAGCTGCTTCATAGAAGTAAGCCGCTTTTCCTCCCTATTCGGTCGGCGCAAGCTCCCTTCAACTCCCTGCTATAAGTGGTGCGAGGAGGGGGAGTTGAACCCCCATAGAGTTTCCTCCACTAGGCCCTCAACCTAGCGCGTCTGCCAATTCCGCCATCCTCGCATATAGTTCCAAAATGTATAAGATATTGTAAGTGATAAAGTCGTAAATGTCAAGCCCCTCATTTTGGAGGCGTTTACCAAACTAAGCACGAAACTGTCCCGAATTTGCTCGGGGACCTGTACCCTATGCACAGGCTCACAAATTACCTTTTAGACAGAAGACAGGTTCGTGCTTGGAAAAAGGACAGGTTCCCGAACAAGTTGGTAGACGTCTCCATTTTAGGCATTTTAGGCTGAAAAAAATGGGACCTGTCCCTATTTATGTGATATAATATTTTCGCTATGTTCTTAGCTTATATCGATCCGGGGAGCGGGTTTACAATCTTTGGTTTAGGCGCCTGGCTTATCGCCTTTATGCTGGGTTTCTTCGGGATATTCCTGCTCTTCTTCAAAAAGATAGTCAATTTCTTCAGGAAGCATAAGGTAATATTCTGTGTTATCCTTATAATAATTGTCGCATTAATACTAATCCTAAATAAAGAAAACATCTATAAGGAGAAGTCCATGTTTGATAAAAAGATTATTATACTCGGCTTTGACGGGCTGAGCCCTGATATCATCGAGCCTATGATGGACAGGGGCGAACTCCCTAATTTCTCGCATCTGAAAGAGGCGGGCTCCTATCGCAGGCTTTCAACCACCAATCCCCCGCAATCCCCAGTAGCCTGGGCAGGATTTGCAACAGGTAAGAACCCGGGCAAAAACGGCATCTATGACTTTATCGTGAGGAACCCAAAAGACTACAGCCTGCGCCTCTCTACAGCAGACATTGAAGGCGGCAAAGCAAGGCCGGTTGTAAAAACCAAGTCCTTCTGGAACTACACATCTGAAGCAGGTGTCCCTACAAACATAATAACCTGCCCTGTTACATTTCCAGCGGATAAAGTCAAAGGCAAGATGCTCTCCGGTATGGGCACCCCTGATATATTGGGCACAGAGGGGACATTTACCTTCTACACAACAGGGCCTATTGACAAGGAAAAGGATACCGGGGGCAAGGTCTTCGAAGTCCAGAGATCACCGGAGATGACTCTGGATCTTATCGGACCGAAGGTAAAAGGAATCGGCGCCAAACCTGAAAATGCAAAGGTGCCGTTTAAGGTATCACTCCGGGGCAGAAAAAGTATTACCATAAGATACAATGGAAAGGATTTCGAACTTAAGGTCGGCAAATGGAGCGACTGGCAGGAGGTTACTTTCAATCTTGGGTTATTAAAAAAGACAAAGGGCATATTCAAGTTCTACCTTGTCGAAACCGAACCTGAGTTTAAATTATACGTAAGCCCAATAAATATGGATCCGCGTGATCCCTATTTCCCGATATCCTATCCTGGGCAATACTCAAAAGAACTCACTGAGAAGATAGGCCTATATTATACTCAAGGCGCGCCGATGGACACATGGGCCCTAAACGAGAAGCGGCTCACAGAAGATGCCTTCCTGGAGCAGGCCAATGAGGTCCTTAATGAAAAGAAAGCGATGCTCGACCTCGGGCTTGCTGAATCAGAAAAAGGTGTGCTCTTCTGCTATTTTGAATCCCCTGATATTATACAGCACATGTTCTGGCGCTACACAGACCAGGGCCACCCTCTATACGAAAGAGGGGCGGGGCGGGAATACAAAGAGATGATAGCGGCGTGGTATAAGAAGATGGATAATATACTGGGTGAGGTTATGCAAAAAGCAGGCAGTGAAGATACGCTTATCGTCTTATCTGACCACGGCTTTAATACATTCAGGAGGGCGGCACACATAAATACCTGGCTAAGGGCAAATGGTTATCTCCAGTTGAAAAATCCATACGCCGAAAGCGGCAAAGAGATGCTTGAAGATATCGATTGGGCAAAGACAAAGGCCTACGCCATAGGCTTTGGCGCTATATACATCAACCAGAAAGGGCGCGAAGGACAAGGTATAGTCGCCCCAGGCGAAGAAACAGAGCAGCTCAAAAAAGAGATAGCGGAAAAGCTTGAAGGGTGGGTGGATAAACAAAACAACAGGCCCGTAGTCAACAAGGCCTATCTGCGCGAGGATATCTTTAAAGGAGATTATGTGGGTGAGGCACCGGATCTATATATCGGGTTCAAGATCGGATACAGGGCATCCTGGCAAACAGCCCTGGGCGCTGTGCCAAAAGAGCTCATGGAAGATAACCTGAAAAAATGGTCGGGCACCCACCTAATCGACCCGACCCTTATACCGGGAATTATATTCTCAAACAAAAGAATAACAAAGGAAGACCCCTCGATCTACGACATAGCCCCGACCGTCTTAAAGATCACCGGCTATGATGATGAGGAAATAAAAAAGCTGGACATGGACGGCGAGACCTTATTTTAATGGGACCGTTTCACCCTCTCGCGGGCCCTTATGCTATAATGAGTTATGGCTTCACCGTTTAAGTTTTTGCATAAACGGCTGTACCAAACTAATATTGAAAAACTGAATAGGCAAAGCCATAACTCGTTGTGCCACAAAGGCCCGCGAGAGGGTGAAACGGTCCCATTAAAGGTAGCCGAGGGCTTTTAGGCGTTGCCTTGCTTTCTTGCCGAGTGTGCCACGGGGGGCCTCTTTTTCAGAAGAGTATCTCTCCTCAATACCAAGCAACTCACCCTTTGATTCTCGCGCAACTGCTCTCTTCTTCTTGATCAAATCCTTCTTTTCATGAGGATCTGTTTTTATATTATAGAGTTCGTCTTCCAGCGCAGGCTTATAATCTTTTGAGGGACGCTTATATATATTCTGCCTGTCCCCTCTTACATCTATATCATCATTTAAGAACTTCCATCTGCCATTTATGATCATACCCCTGCCATGATTACCGCCGCTATAGGGAGAACGCGCAAAGGCGTTATCGCCCCTTAATAAGGGAAGCAGGCTCCTGCCCTGAAACTGGCCAAACTTGCGCCAATCTATATCCACAGCATCGAGAGCAGTCGGTACAATATCTACAAGCTCCACATACGGCCCTATTCTTTTGCCCGCGCCTTCTTTATCCGGGAAAGAGATGATGAGCGGCACATGTATCTGCTCTTGGTAAAGGGTCCTTCCGTGCTGCAGGCCGCCTGGGTCGCCAGGGTGGCGGTCAAGAAACTCCTCACCATGATCCGCGGTTATTATAATAATCGAATTCATCTCATCGATACCATAGCCCTTTAGCATGGCGAGTGTCTTCTCAATATAATCGCTTGTATGCCCTATCTCACCATCATATTGAGATATGAGCAGATCCAAAGCCCTCTCCTGTATCCGGCGGTCTATCTTCTCCAGCGCGTTGACATTTACGCAGTGCCCTCTCATGGACAGGTCTTGCTTTTTTTCGAGAAACATCTTATCGTAAGGAGGCGGTGGTATATACGGAGAGTGCACATCCATATAATGGAGATAGATAAAGGCAGGCCTTCTCTTGTGGCCGGCGAGATAGCTTTTTAATCTCTTGAATATCATCCTTGCACTGTTACAGCGTTCTAATAACGGAAGGCGTGCCTTCCCTGGCGCCCTTATGCGGTCATCGTAAAGGTCAAATCCCTGACCGATATTAAACCTGCTTGAGAGATGCGCATTCGATATAAACGCTGCCGTAGAATAACCTTTATCCCTTAAGACCTCGGCAAGTGTAATAAAGGCGGGGCTTAGTCTGTCAAAATGCGGCCGCAGGTAAAGCACCCTGTTTGTAGCAGGATATGTAGAGGTAAGATACGAGGATACCGAGGCCAGCGTATACGACTCCTGGCTCACAGCGTTGGTAAATAAAGCACTCTCAGACGCAAACTTATCGATAAAGGGGCTCGTATCCTTCTCATAGCCGTAGCATCCCAGGTGGTCTGCCCTCAGGGCATCTATAAGGAACCATACTACATTCGGCTTATCGGGAATGGCCGTATTGTCGTATATTATGACTGTAGCGTTTAAACATGCTATCAACAGAAACAGGGAAAACGCGAGATATGCCATGCCCTTAGCGGTCCCTGCCTTCCGAGGCCGTCTAAAAAACCTCCACCCCTTTATCCCCGCTATAAAACGGCGGGGCATCTTCCCGGCGGCATAAACTAAAAAACGCCAGGGCAGGCTCAGGGCCATGCACCCGGCAACGGTCCAAAGAAGCGTTAGGTTTATATCTTTTTGCAGGGTAAGGGCCGCCAGCCTGAATAGCCCATGGCCGATATAATGGTTTGTGGCGATATGGAAGGAGGCAAGCAGAATACCTGCTACAAAACCTATGATTATGCCTGTTGATATTACTGCTGATATCTTTTTCATGCTGGGACTTTACTGTCTCCGACCGTCACCTTTGTCTCCTCGGCTTGAGGTGCAAACAGATCCCTGTAAGCGGTGCTGGTGCCTGTAAGCTGGCCATGTATACCAACGGTCATCTTGCCCGAGCCTTCAAGAAAATAGACCAGGTCCACCATCTTCACAGCGGTTATGCGGTGTGAGACTATAATAACCGTGGAATCACGAAAGGCGTCCCGTATATTCGCGATGATCTTGCTCTCAGTCTCTGAATCCACCGAAGAAAGGGCTTCATCCAGCATCAGGACCTTCGGCCTCCTGGCAAGGGTCCTTGCGATTGCAAGCCTCTGCCTCTGGCCTTGAGATATAACGCAGCCTGCTTCACCTACGACCGTCTCATAGCCTTTCGGAAGGCCTTCTATAAAATCGTGCGCCTCTGCCAGTTGTGCGGCCCTTACCACATCCTCGATATCCATCTTCGGGTTCTCGTATGCGATATTATACCTCACCGTCTCATTAAGAAGAAACGGCTGCTGGGGGGTGATGCCGATATGGCTATAGATAGACCTGAACCTGAGATCCCTCACATCATAGCCGCCGAGAAAGACCGCTCCCCTGTCGACATCATAAAGCCGCAGGATAAGATTAAGAAGTGTGGTCTTGCCGCATCCGGAATGCCCGACAAGCGCTACCTTTGCCTTCGGCTGGATAAAAAAGTTTATTCCATCAAATACGGACTTGTCTTTGGTGTACCCAAAGGATACACCCTTAAATTCGATCCTTCCTTCTATAGAGCGGGGTTCTTTTGCATCTTTTTTCTCCTCGACCGCTGTATCGGCATCCAGGACCTCCGTAACCCTTCTTAAAGATATGCCGTTTAATATCAGCTGCCGCCCCGCACCCAGGATCGCTCCATACGATGAGACGCCCTGGCTGATGTAGGCCATTATCGCGGCCAGGCTGCCAAGGCTCAGTTCGCCCCTGATCACCAGGAGGCTGCCTATAAAACCTATAAGGCCGAAGAATATCCTGTCGGAGACCGAAGAGAGCGTTCCCGAAAAGAACCTGAGCTTGTAGTTCGACATATCGAGCCTGAAGTTCTCAACAAGGATGCCAAAATACTTCCTTAACATATGCGCTGCCTTGCCTGAGGCCTTAAGAAAGTAGATATTCGAAAACAACTCATTTAATATCTTAAAGGCGTCCTGGGACTTCTGATAGCCAAGCTGTATCAGCTCCGCGGTCCTGGGGGTAAAAAAGCGCATACGCAAAACTGTCAGCAGATTATAACCCGCGATAAGCAGGAGTATCTTCCAGTCGATAAAGAATATGACAACGGTTATGGCCAGCAGTTTAAAGACGGCGAGTGCGATATTCGGCAGGGTGGTAACTATCGCCCCTGAGGTTGCGCCTATATCGCTGTGCAGCCTGTAGATACATTCTCCTGTGGACCTGCTCCGGAAAAAGTTCAAAGGCAGAAGATCAAGCTTTTTCAGCACATTCCTTGATAGGTCAAGCCTCACCTTTCCGGTGACATAGGTCTTTACAAAATCGTTGCCGCTGGCTGCTATGATCCTCAGAAAATAAACCACCGCGGCGATCAAAACATATCTTATGAACAACACCGGGTTTTTTGCCAGTATGCCCTTATCCAGGGCGTTTTTGCCAAGATATGGTGTTATCAGGGCAAGGACAATAGAAATATTGCCTGTCAGCAAAAGCAGGGACTCAAACTTCCAGTAGCGCAGGGCGTATCTTCCGAACCGTGAAAAAAGCCCTGCGGCCTTTTTGATATGGGGCAGGCTGAATTCTATCCTTCCGTCCTCTTTCATCTTCTTGCTCATATGTTTCACAAGCTACTCCCACTCCATCTCAATAAGATAGTGCGGCCGGTTATCACGATGCTTGAAGGCGTGCTGCTTCGTCCTTATCCCCTTAAGTTTCATAATTCCGTTATAACGGTACGGGTTCAGTACCCAGAAATAAGCGCGCCGGACGCCCTTGGCTTTAAGCATATCATAAATAGGCCCGATGTCTCCGCCCATGTTTTTGCTTACAATAAAAACCCTTTCAAAAAATAACGGCGCGCAATGATGCATAAGAGGCGAATGCTCAAAGATCACTATATCACCAGGGCCCGTATGCCCTCCCAAAAACTTCACCCGCTGTGCATTGTAATATTTGTATCTCAGAATATCATCCTTAAGGCTGTGGCTGTTTAGCAGAAGGCCCGCGGCTACAAAAAGGCTTATCAATATGATAAATGGCTTAAACCTCATTATGCCGTCGGACTGCGTAGCGACAAAAATAAGGACGAGCGGAACCAGGGCAAGCAGATACCTCACGCTCAGGTCAGGGTTCCTGTGGAGACCTACAGCGGTCAGCGATATATAGATTATCGCCATCGGTAAAAGAACCTGTGCCAGAGGGTTCTCCTTGGCGCGCCTGCGGGCTGCGTCCGCAATGCGGCCAACATTAAAAAATAATACATATACGAGCGGAAATCCTATGAAGAATGGCGCGATAGGTGAACGCCTGAAGAAGACTAATATGATACCGAGCCAGCATGCGGCGAGGAGATTATAAAACTTAACGCGCGGCTCTTCTTCTTTATGACTGTTTAAAGACAGCATAATAAGACACCCCGTTAGAAGTGCCGCGGCACAGGCAAGGGCCCTCATGGGAGAGAATACACTAAAGAGATGATAAAGGACATGCGGGCTTAATAGGCTGCCGTACAATATAATATTCAACAATAATGAAGATGAGATCGCCAGGCCCAGGCCCGATAAGCAGATATATAATGTGCGCCTTTTTTCCCTTTTGAAAAATACCCACCCTGCTGAAACAGCAAAGGCCGCTATCAGAAAAGCCATTTCACTTCTGAAAAATATAGACAGGCCTACCAAAAAAGAGCCTATGAAGATATCGGGGTCTCTCTGGCCTCTCTCAAAATACCTTGTTATATAATAGAGGGCGGCAGTGATCAAGAAGACCGCCGGCATATGCTCCCAGAAGGTTATCGAGTATAAAAAAAGCGGGGAACCGATCAAAAAACCTGCCAGCAAGACATAATAAAGGACTGACGGCTTTATGAGCATCCTCAGCGTCCTGCTTAGAACAAGCAGGGACAGAAAAAAAGACAGCAGGGGAAGCAGGTGTATGACCCTGTCCCCCAGGGCCGGATAGAAAAGGCTCGTCAGAAATGTAAATAGAGGCCGATAGTTGCAATAGAAGCGCTCATCCCTCACGGAAAAATATGCTGAATCCGGATCCACATGGGCTGCATCGATCCCTATGGCGCTCCCCACATACTCTATGGCCGAACTCTGCTGGTGGTTTTGAGCAAATGCCTTCATCTGTATGTACTTTACCCCGCCGTCATTGGAATATATGCCCAGGGGCGGCAGGACAAAGTAGACCCAGGCCAACAAGGCCGCTACGATAATAAAAAGAACGCCATCAGGCTTAATATTAACCTTCAATCTATGTTCAACTCCTTATCCAGCAATGGCCAGAAATCTCCATTCCTGCTAAAGCCCATCTTATATACCGGTACGCTTTTTATAAGGCCGAGGGCTGTAGAAAAGGCCTTATCGACCAACGGTCTTTTCATATACGTAAAATAGTGTATGCACGAAACCAGGAATGCTGAAAACGCCTCGTCTTTACCCACGGGCTTAAGCCATCTCCTCCCGGACTTCTCAATAAAGAATATCGCCCTTATCCTGACAGGATGCCCACTGTCAAAATCCACAACAGACTTCTGCCACCATGGCGTCGGAAAAACGTGATAACCCCGTTTTGCCTTTCTGACAGCCACAACATCGTCTCCCAATACCCTGTATTGCCAGGAAAGATAGGCTACCGTAGACTTGCCTGCCCCGGAGGGGCCGCAGAAAAGATATGCCTGCCCGTTCCTCTCAACGGCTGTGGCATGCAAAAGCAGGCCATGGTTTAAGGCGAGTATATGTGAATAAGCATAACAGATCAATCGTGAATCAAAGTCGATCTCCGGAGATTTGGGATAGGGGTAGGTGATCTTTCCTGCTCTTGCATCTATTAACGCCCGGCCGTTAAAGTGGGGGGAGATGACCGGATAGAGACCGGAGGCCTGCCTGCTAAGATTCTCCGGCCTATTTCTCTTGGGCCCGCCGGTATTGATAGGCCCAAGACGCCATGCACCGTCACCCGCCTTTCTCTTAGACTCGATAAAGCCGTCGAACTTAGGTCCTAAAAGAGTCTCCACGCTCATAGCTACTCTTAAGGCCACAGCGGCTATGGTGATAGTGATATATTTGGCCATTGGCAGAAGGTGGGGGTTAATATTTAAGGAAAAAGTGATAATCTAGATCACTGCAATAAGACTGTGATATGACTGCGGATGCACCCCTTAAAACATTATGGCATGGGCATGGGATTGCTTCCTGAGGAACACCATGTAGCCGCATCGGTCCCATTTGAACAATATCCCATATCGACCGCAGTGGTACCGTTCCAACAGCCGCCTGAACCGCTATTCGGGTATGTTCCGTTCCCGCAGCCTGATGACGGGGTATAAACATATCCTACAAAACAGTAATTAGCCGCTTCGCCCCCCTGGTCACAGTCGAAAAAAACGGGATTCCCGTACTGGCACATTCTGGAAGGCGTGCCTCCTATAGGGACATCCGCCGAAGAATAATAAATCGGTTTAATCGAAGGCGGTGTATATTTTTTCTTATCGGGCATCTTGATCACCTTTATTAATATTGATTATAGACCTTTTTTATATACGCGTCAATAAGATTATTTTAGGCCTCTTTGCGCAACCAGCAGTAAAGATCTTTGTTCTTGACTCCTCCCGGATAATGATAAGGATAGCAGCGATGCCCTATGAAGCACATATATTGGTATCTGCAGTCTTTGCATTCAGGGATCTCATCCAGGTCTAAGACCAGCGGCCTTCTGAAAGAGTTCAGGACCTCGGAGTTCTGCCATATATCTGCCATACTGGCCTCTCTTAAGTTGCCGCACTTTACATCCCATATTACCTCACAGGGTGTTATCCAGCCGTCAGGGCGTATGGCGCACTTATCTATTCCTGCGCCACAGGGGGATACTGTTATCTTATCTTTCGAGGGCTTAAAAGAATCGACCCTGCCAAGCTTGTCTCTCTGGCAAAGATATGAACTCGAAGGATTTATAAACTCTCCAAACTCGGTCTTTGCCTGGTATACCACCTCTATCGCATTCTTTTCCTCTTGAGGAAAGAGATAGAGCTCTTTTGAAAAACAGTCCGCGTTTCCTCCGAAGAAGACATGGTTGAAGCGGATAGAGCCGCCGTCTATCTTTTTACCGAGGAGGATCATCTCTCTTATATCCTGATGGTTAAGCTTGTTTAGTGTAACTGAAAGCAGGACCTGAATATTCTCTGATCGCAACGCCTCTATTCCTTTCAGAGTCTTCTCAAAAGCGCCTTGGCCTCTTATCCTGTCCATAACAGAGGGGCAGGAGCCATCCAGGCTTACGCATGTAGACTTAATGCCGTGGGCGCTAAGCCAGCACGCCATCTCCCGGTCTATCAATGTAGCATTTGTATTCAAAGAGGCCTTTAACTTTCGCTCTATCAGATATTCGACGATCCGCTTAAAATCCGGGTGGCATATTGGCTCACCCCCAAATAGGTTCACCCTGCCTACCCCTCCGTCAGCCATCTGGTCTATAAGGCCCAGGAGCTCATCGGTCGTCATATCCGGATCCGAACCCTTCGCATTTCTGTTTAAGCAGTGCTTGCAGCTTAAGTTGCACTTTGAAGTAATGCCAAAACAAACAGAGCCCGGGAGGGGGAGCGCCTCTCTGTGCCCCTCAATAAATCCTTTTCTGTGCAGAGCCGTAAGAAAGGCCTCTACGTCCTTGACCGCAACCTTTGGGTCTGTGATATGAAAATTCTGCATGAGGTCTTGCGCTATCTCATCTCTGTTCTTTCTGCCATCCAGCTGCTGCCATATAAACCTGCCTGTATCGTTCAATACATCCACCTTGCCTGTATCAGGGTCAAAGAGCAGGCCCACATCGTCCTCTTCGCGAAAGACTATACTATCATTGCGTTTTAACACGGCCCTCTTGCTCATAACATATGAGTCCTTTCTCTTTAAGATCTCTCACGATTCTTCTTGCGTCCTTCTCTGCGATCCCAGGGCCTATTGCATATTGCTTGCGTAAAAATCCGGTTATATCCCTGACCGTTCTCGCGCTTCTTAAAAGGCCCCATATCTCGGATGCGGTGGAATTCAATATATACGGCATACAAGCAGCCGCATCAAATACGACCTTGCTCTCTTTAAAATCCGCTGTAAGTGTATTCTTGGATTGTATTATCTTGTGCATAATTTCGTTTCCGAACGTCATTGCGAGCGACCTACTCTTTATTAAATCTTAGGGAGCGAAACAATCTCATCGATTAGACTTGTCCTCGCGAACACGGGGATTGCTTCGTCGCTGCCACTCCTCGCAATGACGGTTAATATCAGCTCATCAGCCTCGACTCGGGGAAAAGCCCCTGGTCATAAGCGGTCTGACAAAACGGCAACGGGGCCAGGAGAGAGCCGCTTGTGTAGTAGGCGTCCGCGCGGCATTTACCAAGACAGTAGAGCTTCAACATACACCTTCCGCATACGCCCTCCATCTTATCCGGCACGCCTTCACGGATCTGTGAAAAGACAGGGTGGTTCTGCCAGATATCACTCATCTTATCTCTGCCGATCTTGCCGAGCAGAAGCGCCTCTGCGTTTTGGCCTATACCGCATATAGATACATCGCCGTTTCCGAGAATGCCCAGTATGCCAAATATGCCGCAGACACAAAGGCGTTCAAGCTGCATATTTACTATAGGATAAAAGGCGGGAGGTATATCAAACATCAGGTCAATGCCTCCTATCCTTTTACACTCCTGCCTCAGATGATGATAGGACTCTATCACCTCTTTGACATTCATGGTCTCGTCCTTGTCACTCATGGCATCGGCCCTCTCGATACCCAATACGGGATTGACCTTAACGCTCTTTATGCCAAGGGACTTGGCCAGATCAAGAGTCGAAACCATACGGTCTCTGTTACCGCGCCACAGGCATATTATCATCTGGGGCTTCAGCCCCTCCCTTGTAAGAGACTCTATGCCCCTGAGCGCGTCGTTGAACGAACCCTTAACGCCCCTTAAGGCTTCGTGCGTATCTGCATCCGGGCCGTCTATAGAAACTGAGATATGCCCTGCGCCTGCATGCTTCAGGGCCCTGGCCTCTTCCTCTCCTATAAGTGTCCCGTTGGTCTCAACAGCAACCGAGATCTTGTTATTCTTGAGGTAATCCAGGAGCTGAAATATATCACTCCTTATAAAAGGCTCACCGCCCGTCAGCTTTACAGAACTCATGCCAAGTTGACGGCATTCATCAAGGGCAGAGATAATATCCTCCATCGGCGCCTCATCATCCTTGACGCCCCTCTTATCGGAAAAGGGGGGATTTATCCAGCAGTGCCTGCATTTTAGGTTACAATATTTAAAATAAAGGTATACTGCCCTTAATGTCCTTGTGGAACCTGCGGGTTTTAAATCCGCGTCTTTGATCATGCACCTATCCATCATTATAACCTTTTCTGTGGATCAAGCCCCTCTTGCGCAAAGGGAGATGATGTTGCGTAAAACAGCATAAGATGTCTTGGCAGCGTAAAAAAACGCGTGGCGCACTGAACCAGGCAAGGCTCTTCTTCTATCTTTAAGATGTAGGGATATTAGGCCGATTATAACATATATCTTTGGAATGAGTCCAGCCTTAATGACGGTATTCCCTGAAGAGTCCCCTCTGGGGAATATGCCTGTCACAACACCCGCTACCCCTTCTTTCCGTACGGCCTGAAGATCCGGCCAGAGGCTGTTATCCCCCTTTGTAATATAGCTGCGCCTTTCGCCTTCTCCGAGTATCTTAATAATCCTGTGCACGACTATCTTTCTGCCCCGCTTGTATGCAATTATCTCGCCCGTGTTGAGACGGGCAGGATCTTTTTTCTCTATCAACAGGTGATCGCCGGACTTTATAAGCGGGCTCATGCTTTGGCCTGCAAAGAGGGTTTTTGTCTTTCCCTTGCTGGCAATAGCCTGCAATAGAAGTTCTGTATACGGGACAGCAAAAGAATCTGTATCCATATCAGTCCAGGCCCCCGGGCCGGTATATGCTAAAGCGGCCGCCTGATGTAGTGAATACCTGTTTCAGGCCCTGGCCCTTAAATTTATCCTGCTGAGCCCTTGTCCTTGCGACAATATATACATCTTCCCCAGGGTCTCTCAAAAAATCCTCAGTATCATGCTTGATAAAGCTTCTTTCCGGGGAATAGATGTCCCGCGTAATATCCATCCTGCTCTTTACAAGCTCCCTATCATAACCGCATACCATCTCGAGGAAACATTCTATCCCTATAAAATAGCCGGGGTCAGAGCTGCCACATCGCAGGTCTCTCGGGCTGAATAATTGCCTTTTTGCAAATACGGGTATTTTCAAGGTCGTATCAAAGAAGATGCTGTCGGCAGGCGTATTAACATTTACCCACTCATAGAGCTCTCTCTCTTCCGCGTCTCTATAAAGTATCTGTCTGCCGCATTCTTCATAGATTACAGGGTGGCGCTTCATCAATCCCGCATTCCAATGCATACAGCTATACCATGGGGAGATAAATAATAAAAGCAGCACAAAAACCAGGAACTTATTATACCTGTGAAGCATAAGCCGCAAAGCTATGCCAGCCGTTATACCGAGCGTAGCCTTTATTAAAAGAATAAACTTATACTCATTGCCGCAGAGAAGGTGGACAAAGATAAATAAGAATGAAGCTGCAAGCGTAAATGCACAAAGGGTAAATAAAGGCATTTTGTTTATTTTCTTAATGAAGTCTTCGCTTATATACATAATCGCCAACAAGGGAAACGTAACGAAAAAAACGCCTATAGCATTTGAATGTATGTGTTCCAAAGCGAATAGGCTATTTATCCTTGGTAGGCCTGCGCTGATGGAAAACAGATACGGAAGAAGGGGCACCAGGGCACCGGAGATAATACACAAAATCAAAAATGGCTTCTTTAGATCCACACCTCTTTTGATAACTATATAGGCTGCGCATACCAGTAGAGTGCCTAAGACTATTACAAATATAAATATAGGATAAAAGAAGCCGCATCCCAGCACAGATATAAAAAGAATTGCCGCATTCAGCTTAGTGCCCTTACCTTGAAGTATCCTGATAAGCGTATAAACGTATAGAAGATAAAAGACCAGGCCCAGCGGGACTCCATTCATCTTTACAAACTTCTCGAAGAGTGGTGTGCCTAATCTAAAATCTATGAGATTGCTGAGGAGACAGGCTATTCTTTTGCCTATCCCCTCCGGGAAAAAGATGTTGCCTGCAAAAGCCCCGAAGACGACAAAGAGCGCTGAAAATACATTAGCCTTCTTATCCGCTATCAAAAGCCCTGATATCTTATACGCTAAAAACAGGACCGCGCAGAGCGAGGTTGTATTTATTACGGCAAAGGCGTAAGGAGGCGATATATTCAAGATGCGGGCAATGGCTGCTGCCAGACAGTGGTAACCCCAATGATACAGAAGAGGCTCCCCGGCTAAAAAAGGATTTGGGGGCGGGATAAGGCCGTTTAATATCTGATTGGTTATCGCCGTATGCAGAAACCCGTGCATAGAATAGACCCTCAGGTTCGGGTTGATGATATAGAGCAATATGACCGAAGACGCGGCAAGGAGTATGGCCCAAAGTATACCTGCGCCCTTTTTCGAAAAGACCAGATAGGCCAGGTATGCCAATATAAGTGCAGCCATAATATACAATGGTAAATACATCTCTTAAGCCGCTCCTCTAATGCTGCTGGTTTTTATCCAGATCTTCCATCATCCCTGAGATGTCTTCTGCTACGAGGCGCGAGAACTTGACTGCCCCCTTGTGGTTCAGGTGGTCAGGTTCACGGAAAAGGTCATGCTCGTCTGCGTAGAGATCGAGATAATCGAGGTGCCTGTATATAAGCCCGCTGTATCCGGGATCCTCGAGCACCTTCTTGTGCAAGGCATCCTTGTCTATATACCGGCCGGCATATAAGAGATAATCGTCTCTATACGGACAGCTCAACAGCACCACGCTGATACCTTTTGCATTACACAGGCGTAATGTCTTCTCAAAATATAAGAGTAGGTCTTCGTCAAAAACATCACTGCCCTCAAGGTGCCATCTGGCCCTGTCGCTTGCAAACCCTTTCGTAACAGCGACGCTATTACTCCGTGCGTACCCATCGATAAGCGTGGGGCTATTGAAGGATACGCCGCGTGAAAGACTATCCATATACATCAAAAAAGGCATCATCTGCTCTTTCTGCATAGCGGAGAAGAAACTCAAAAATTTCTGCTTGAGAATTATTGCGCCCTTGACATTATATAACTGCCAGAGATCGGCGTATGTGATATATCCGTATTTATAGTACTCGGGCCTTATCCTGTCCGTAATAAAGGATGAGAACGTCGCAAGGGAGAGGGGCAGGACCACTACCTTAAGCCTGGGCATATCGTCTATATAGTACTTCAATCTATGATAGGTCTCGATGCTGTTCTCGCCCGCATTGCTGAAGTTGAAGGCCTTCTGATCGAATGCAGCCGGTATAATGCTGCGCTTGACGTCGGAGGGCCCTAAAAAGAGTACCTCGATCTCATCCTTCCGTCCCTCGAAGTCCGTGACCGTCCTTGCAAAGACGCTCTCGTGCCTGATATAGCCGTATACAAATTCCAGAAAAAGGCAGAATAGGATAAAACTGAGCGCGCCTATCAGCATACCTTTTGCTATTGTCTTGATATGGTATCCCATGGCCCCTTAGAACTGCTGGTATAAAAAGGTTGTCGCACTGCATCTGATGTAATACATTACATAGAGCAGGAAAAGTATAAAAAATGTAAGCAGGGCTGTTATAAGCAGCTGCTTCCTGGTCTTATTCATAAAGCCTCCGCCTTTAGTCTCTTCTTATCCACCTTGGCTGTCGATGTCTTTGGAAAGGACTCTTTAAATATGATCTCATCCGGCACCATATAGCCGGGAAGCCTCTTTGCGCAGAAAGACCTTATCTTTTCCTCAGAAAGCCCGGAACCTTCTTTGCGGCAGATAAAGGTCTTTATTATGCTTCCTGTTTCTGCATGCGGCACAGCCACAGCAGCCGCCTCTATTAATCCTTTATGGCTGTTAAGGATAGATTCTATCTCACCAAGCTCAACGCGATAGCCCCTGCTCTTTATCATCTCGTCGCAGCGGCCGCGGAACCAGAGATTTTTGTCGGCCCCTCTCCTTACCCGGTCGCCGGTCTTGTATATCCTGCCGCTTTTCTCCTTTGAGAAACTACCTGTGCAGAATGCCTCTTCTGTCTTTGCGGGGTCATTCCAGTAGGCGTCCATAAGTGACGGCCCCTGAGCGTAAAGCTCCCCTGTCTCTCCGCGCTTCACCGGATTGCCGTCAGCATCGGCCACAAACAGCCTTGCTCCTGCACAAGCCTTTCCTATGGGGATGGCCTCATCTTTGGGAATCGCATTTACATGATAGAATGCGCAGACATTGGTCTCGGTAGGGCCGTATAGATTATAATATTTCGCTCCTGACATAAGCCGCATAAGCTCTCTGAGATGCTTAACTGGAAAGACCTCGCCGGCAAATAGTATCTTCTTCAGCTTCGGAAACTCTTTTGATTTAAGGCCTCCGTGGAGAATAAGCTGCACAAGCGCGGATGGAACCGAATACCATACTGTTATGCCTTCTCTTTTAATAAACTCTGCCAATGACCTTGGGAAACCTGAAACCCCCTGCGGCACAATACAGATAGTAGCCGCGGCACTGACCGTTACAAATATATCAAATACGGAGAGGTCGAAACAGAAAGGCGCATGGGCCGATACAATATCCCTGCCCTTGATACAAAATTCCTTGTGCGCCCAATCGACGAATGCGCGTGACGCACGGTGGCTTACCATTACCCCCTTTGGCTTTCCTGTCGAGCCTGATGTATACAATATGTAGGCAAGATCTGTCTCTTCTATACGCATCCTGGGTGCAGCTGTAGGTGCCTTTGCTATATCGTCCCCGAAAACGGCCTTGATCTTTTTGGTCCGGAATGAGCACTCGGCCCCTTTTGCATCAGTTATAAATATATGTTCAAGGGCATTCCTCTTCTTAAGTATCTCCTCTATCAACGGCAGCTTCTTTGAAGATGCTACAAGGTGCCTTATCGAGCAGTCGTTTATAATGATACGCTGCCTTTCAGGCGGCGCTGTCGGATCGAGCGGGACATAGCAGGCGCCTGCCTTTAATACGGCAAAGATGGCTATCACAGCGTCTATGGACTTATCCATATAGATACCGACTCTGTCGCCAGCGGCTGTGCTCTTTTTAATAAGAGAATACGCCAATTTGTTACTTGCAGCATCGAGCTCATGATAGGAGATCTTCTTACCCTTAGACCTCACCGCTGTTCCTTCAGGCCGTCTCTTTGCGCTATTTGTCAGAAGCGCGTGCAACAGTTTGATATCCCTATCGCCCATAGCTAAAGATCTCCTTTTCAAGATCGCCTATATCTTCCTTGAGGTAGCTCTTATACACACTCTGCATCTCTTCTTTTGTCTGAAGGCGCTTCTGTATCTTGAGGGCATTTGCCAGCCGTTCCTCTGACAACACCACTTCGCGCAGAAACTTGGAGAAGAGCCACTTAAAGTCCCTGTTCGATATAAGCGGGGTCTGGCTATGCGCAATATCGTGATAGGACTCGGCATAGGCGTCCTTTACAAGATCCGCTTTTATGCCATGGCTTAAGGCGAGATCGTATATCTCGGTATTGGGATGGTATTTAACGCAGAAGAGCATGGGCAGCACCAGCTTCTTGAACTGCCTGAAATACTCGATGGTCCCAAGGGCCTCCTCTTTTGTCTCGGAAGGAAAGCCTATCATGGCAAAAGAGCCTACCATTATGCCTCTTTCGCACGCATAGTCTATGTTTTCCGCGGCCTTATTGAGGTCAAGGTTCTTGCCTATCAGCTTCTGCAGTCTCGGCGCGGCCGTCTCAATAGCAAAACAGGCGGAGACGCATCCTGCCTCTTTCATCTTGTCTATAAAGTCGGCGTCTATCGTATCTGCCCTCAAGCCGTTCCTGAAATATATACGCGCCTCCATACCGCTTCTTATTATGAGTTCCAATATATCCGTTGCCCTCTGGTAATCATGGCTGAAATTATCATCGATAAAATAGAAGTCCTTTATGCCAAAATCTCTATGGAGCGACTCTATTTCGCGAAAGACGTTCTCGGGGCTCCTTGCCCTGGTTTTCTGTCCAAAGATCCTGTGGCAGAATATACACCTGCCCGGGCAGCCCCTGGATGAAAGTATTATGCCCTGGCGCCTCCTGTTAAACCCGTAATTAGACAATCCCGCGTAGTGATCGATTTCTGAAAGACTATAATCCGGGAAGGGAAGCGCATCCAGGTCTTCTATAAACGCGCGCGGTGAAGCCTTTACCATCTCTGCGTCTCTTCTATATGATAGGCCATCTACATCTTGCCCTGATCTGCCCTGCAGCAAAGCCTCTATCAGAGCGGTAAAGGTGATCTCCCCTTCGCCCGTTACAAGATAGTCAAGGTTCTCATCCAGGGCAGCGTCTTCAAAACTCATAGTAACATAGGGGCCCCCGCCCACGACTATTACATCCCCTAGCGTCTCTTTGGCCAGTTGCGCGACTTCGTGAAATCTCTTTCTGAATATATTCAAGCCTCGTATGCCCACAATATCGGGCCTAAAACGCTGAAGTATACCGGCCGTCTCTGCCGGGGAGCTTGAGTCAATGATCTCATGGAGCACCTTGACTTTGATCCGTTCTCCGAGGCGCTTCTTAAGATAGGAGGCTATATACATAAGCCCTACCGGAGGAAAGGTCGCCGCAAGATCATAGGCGCCCTTGTCCTTTACAGAAAAATCGGGATTTACGTCTATAAGCAGTATATTCATAGCCTAATGAACCCTCAATGGCTTTTCTTTTACGGGTATGAAGCTGTCCTTGCAGAAGAAGAGGTCGTTTTCAAGGCTCATCTTATACGCAAGGCCGTAATTGTCCGGGCTGTCTGTAGAATTATAGAACGAACGTTCCCCGAGAACTTCCTTTAAGCGGTCCCAGCGCACTGCTATTCTTAACGGGTCAATCTTGTCTTTGTACCTGAATGTATCTGCTGCCTTTACATCGCTGAAACCGAAGTGGGATATGTTATTAAAGCACCTATCCCTCTTAAAGAACTCGACCAGCTCATCAAAGATCTCATCGGTCTCGCCGGGAAAACCGACCATTATATCCGCTGAGAGATAGAGCCCCGGAAACTCTTTCTTAAGGCCTTGTATGATCTTGTATATATGCTTAGGCGAAACGGGCCTGCCTGACCGGCGGGCAAGCCTTCCCATCTTTTCAAGAAGCCCCTCATTTACATGCTGGAGCCCGATATGGAGCTTTTTTATCACGCCCTTTTTGCAAAGCGAGTGGATATCGTCAGCATATTCCCCAAGCCATCTATTGTGCAGATTCCCAAAATAGAAATCGACATCCGGCTCTATGGACAGAAGCGACTCTGCGAGACTGATAATATCTGTGCCGATATCAATGCCATATGCAAAGGTGTCTTCACCCATCAAAAAAATCCTTCTGTGGCCACCTTCTATAGCAAGTGAAAACTGCCTTCGTATCTCATCCGGTAAAACACTCCTTAAGGCTCCCTTTCCCTTCTTTATGACGCAATAGCTGCAGCCCCCTAAGCAGCCCTCGGCTATCTTAATATAAAAGATCCTGTCGCTGCCCCCTGCATCAGCCTGCGCAAAAACATTGAAGAGATTATCGGGCTCTATGGCATCGAAGGCAGTCTCTGCGCCTATGATCTTATCAAGTTCCAGCTCTTTGTGGGTAACGATCAGATTGCCCTTAAAATCACCTTTAAGTTCAAGCTCATGCGTCTTTGTGAGGCAGCCCGCGATAACAATATCCTCCTCCCGCAGGCCTGCCTCCTTTAGGAGGCCTAGTATCTTCCTGACCTTCTTATACATAAAGTCATGAAACCCGCACGCGCAGACAATAACCTTATCTAGCCTTTTCAGGTCTGCGGCTATCTCCCAGCCATTCGCGATAAGATACTTCTCTATTCTGGCATAATACTGGATGTGTCTTTCGCACTCTATATCGTTTGTAAGTATGGCTGCTCGCTTGCTCATCTGACTACTTTCCTGGTTTTGCGGATCATCTCCTGCAGAACCTCAGAGGTGCCTGAATGGATCGTCGATGCCATAGCATCCCTCATTTCACGCTCCAGGCCGTATTCTGTCATATAACCATATGCCCCGTGTATCTGGAGGGCCTGACGACTGCACCTTAAGTAAGACTCGCTTACATAAAGCTTGGCTTTGGCAGACTCTATAAAGGCGGGCCTTCCGCACTGCCTGGCTTTGGCTGCCCTGTGAACCAGTGCCCTGCCTTTCTTAAGGCAGAGCTCCATATCCCTTATCCTATCTGACACTATCTTAAATCCTGCTATAGGCCTGCCAAAGACCTCCCTTGTCTTTGCGTAACCCGCGCAGATATTGCACAGCCTCTCTATCGCTCCCAGCTGAAGCGCGGCCACGCCCATCCTTTCCCAACTAATGCTTTCGTTAAAGACCACAGCGCCTGAGTTATACCTGCCTATAAGATTTTCATCGCTGACCCTGCATCCATCCAATACTATCTCAGACATCGTAGATGTCCTTAAGCCCATCTTATCGATATTCTTCCCGACAAAAAAGCCCTTGGCCCCCTTCTCTATCAAAAAACATGATATACCAGCCATACCTTTCCTGTTGCCTGTTCTTACATATACAACGAATATATCCGCCACCGGGGCATTGGTTATAAAGACCTTCCTCCCGCTAATAAGAAAGTGGCCCTTCTTTTTCTTTGCGGCGGTCTTAAGACTATATACATCAGAACCTGCCTCCAGCTCTGTCATGGCATTTGCTCCGATAAGGGCCCCATCCATAAGGGGGCTTAGGTATCTCTTCTTCTGCTGCTCTGTGCCAAATCGCAAAATTGGCAATACACAGCCCCAGATATGGGCGCTAAGAGCGCACAAGAGTCCGTTGTCCATGCAGCCAAGGCCGATGCCTTCTAAAACAGAGACTGTGTCGACCGGCCCAAGGCCGCCGCCACCGCCTTCCTCGGGCACTACCATAGACTGCAAGCCAAACTTCGCGCACTCCAGCCATCCCTTGCGGGAGAACTCGCATATCTTATCGCGGGTGATTATATCCTCGCTGAGCTTGGCCTTTGCGAATCTGGCGGCTGTTCTTTTTAGTTCCATGCTATTTGCCCGGCCTCTTTTTTTTGCTTACGGTCTTTACTATCTCATCGACCGTATCAAAATTGTCTATTGCTACCTCGCTCATATCTATGCTGACCCTGAATGTCTTTTCGATAAAAGCCAAAAGCTTTATAAAACCGAGTGAGTCCATTATGCCGGAATCGAACAATGAGATATCATCCTTTAACTTACCCTTGCCGTACATAAAATTGTCTATGATGAACTTGCGTATTTTCTCTTTCATGGATTCCATTCTCCTCCTTCTGCTAAAAGATGGCGCCTAACACAGAGACCGCGTCTTTGGCGCTAAAGATAAAGAAGAGCTGGCTTACGCTCACAAAATTAAATGTGATAAGAATAGATAAGGGGTCAAGCCATCTCTTAGAAAGCGCTCTACGCAACAGGGGATGTCTTGCCTTGAGCTCCTGGAATGCCTGCCATATTATAAAGCCCAGGCTGCAATACAGGCCAAGTATAAAAAAGCTTGAACTCCCCCTATGCCATAGCATAAAAAGCATCGCCGTGGAGATTATCCCGAGATACAGCTTAAGGGTCGAGGCCTTATGCCCGAATACGGGAAAGAAGAAATAGTCCCTTATCCAGGCATATACCGAGATGTGCCAGCTTCTCCAGAATAATGCTATATTCTTCTGCAGGTAGGGGCGGTTGAAGTTCTCCATTATCCTGTAACCGAAGAGCCTCGATATCCCTATAGCCATATCTGTATACCCTGCAAAGTCCATATATATGCGTATTGAGAGGCCGTACATGCAGGCCAGAAGAAGCGGCCTTGAGTGCTGCTGCGGCACAGCAAGGATCGGCATAACCACCCTTGCCAGGCTGTCGGCGATAAAGACCTTTCTTATTATGCCGCATGCTATGCGAAAAAGGCCATAATTTACATCCGAAATATCCAGACGCTTATCAGGGCCCGACTGCGGATAGAAGCGTTCAAATCTGTCAACAGGCCCTGCCAGAAATGTGGGAAAGAACAATACGTACAAGGCAAAATCCGCAAACGAGCTGCGCGGCGCATTGCCTTTATAGGTCTCTACAGTATAGTGGATGAGCCTGAAGGTCACATAGGAGATGCCGAGCGGTAAAAGGATCCTTGAATATACCGGATCCGACATACTCAAAAACAGGCTTTCGGTCTTAAAGAGCAGATCAAACAGCGTGTTCGTATATTTAAAAAAACATAGACTTGCAATGAGCCATATAAGTGTACATCTGACAATCAGGCCCTTGTCGGCCGGCCTCCTGCTCATATAAGAGCCTGCCATATAGACAACGGCGGTATTGATCAGAAAGTACAGCGCAAGGCCTATGCCAAACCACGCGATAAAGATGAGGCTGCATATCAAAAGAAAGAGGCTCCGGTTTCCCTTTGGGAGCAGAAACCAATATACCAAAAAAACCATCACCAGAGATATGGAAAATATCGCTATGCTGTTCATGTCATTTTAGATTGACGGCCGGCTCGTCATTGCCTACGCCGAGGATGTGCTCCTGGGCCATCTTATCGTATATATTCTCAGCCATCTGGCGGTAACCATTTGCATTGCAATGGCCCGTACCGTTTTCCCACTCAAAGTACTCCTTAGGCTCTTCACCCCTATCCCAGAGACTCTTGAAGACCCTATGGTTATCCACAAACGGAACTGAGCACTGGGCTGCAGTCTCTCTTATGCATTCGTTAAAACTATCGGTGCCATTGGGATAGTTCTGAACAATTACTGCTATGCCCTGGCTGTGGCATATCTCTATTATCTTTTTTATGTCCGAGCTTACCCAAAACTTTAAGGCCTCTGGTATTGCCCATAACCGCATAAAGCCGGCCTGATCAAACGGCTTGGTGTTTAACTGGGTGCTGGCTGATGCTGTATCAGATGATTTCGCTCTGCTCTTTGCAACTATCAACTTCAACTCCTGAATAAACTCATTGTAGCCGTCGGGGCATCTGCCTATCTCCAACATATACCTTCCCAGCCTGCCGCAGGTATAAGTAAAATATCTATCCGTGGTAATATGCGGGTCAGCCTCAGCAGCCTTTTTTAACCATTTGGCTGCACTATCATATCTACCCAGCCATGTCTCTATATAGGCTATCGCATAATAGTTTCTTCCGTTCTTAGGATCTGACTTTATGCCCTTTTCGGCCCATGCCCTTGCTTCATCAAACCTGCCCAGCAGCCTGTTGGCCTCGCTCATCCCGTAATAACATGCGCCATCTCTGGGGTTTATCTTTATGCCTTGCTTAAAATAGGGTATGGCCTTTTCGATATTCCTCTGATCCAGATAATAGAGCCCCATACAAAAATACGGTGTGGCATCTTCGGGGTTCTTAGCTATATTTATCCTCGTATCTTCCAAGGCCTTTTTCTCGCTGCAGCCCTCCATAATGGAATAAGGTCTGGCCTCCCTGGTGCCCGGGGCCTTTTCTTTTTCACTTATGTCGTTTATAAAAAACATCGCCAACTGAAAGATGCGGATATTATAAAGGGTATCGTACAGACGGGAGAGCCGGTAATTGTGGCCTGTATAACCATGGTATCCCCAGCGGTTTGATTTGTTGGCCCTTCCGATCAAAAGGATAACCAGGTCAGGCCTTGTCTCATCTATGTTGCGCTGAAGTTTACTAAGAAGCTGGGCTGTGTTCTGACCGGATACAGCCCTGTTAATAACCCTGTATCTCTTGCCGCTTGAGTTCTCGTTTAAGAGGTGCTCCAGATGGTTGGGAAATCCTTTGCCCTGGGGGGCACCCATTCCGCGGGTGTATGAGGCGCCTTCACACAATATGGTATAATGGTCCTTGCCGGCGGCAAAAGGCGGGGGTTTATAAGAAGCCTGGTACTTCTGATAGAAAAAGCCCGTTATCCTCAATGAGATTTCAAGTAAAAGGAGCGCTGTAAATATCCCTATGAAGACTACTATTATCTTCTGTCCTCTGGTAGTCATATAAATATCGCCGTTACCTTTCCACAGCAAAGTCTTCAAGCACAAGAGAATCCATATCGCTTCTTTTAAAACAGCTTATGGCATCCTCTGGCGTGCAGGCTATGGGCTCACCCCTTAAGTTAAAAGAGGTATTTATAAGAATGGGTACTCCTGTTAGTTTTTCAAACTCCTCTATCAGCCTGCGAAAACGAGGATTTGTATCGTTACTTACAGTCTGCACCCTGGCTGTACCATCTACATGTGTCGCGCCCGGAATAAGCGCTCTTTTTTCTTCCCTTACGCGTGGGGCCAGAAGCATAAAAGGTGACTCGCATTCTAGCTCAAAGAACTCACTTGCCTTCTCTTCTAACACTGCCGGGGCATAAGGCCTAAAAGGTTCGCGCTTCTTTACCCTGGAATTCAATATCTCTTTTGCGGCGGGATTGCGCGGGTCGGCCAGGATCGAACGGTTGCCCAATGCCCTTGGCCCCCACTCCATCCTGCCCTGGAACCACCCCACTGCCTTGCCTTCTGATAACAGTCTGGCTGTGTAACGCGCCGTCTCTTCTTCGATCAACTCCTTAAAAGAGAGGCCGCTGTTGTTTAGGATATTTCTAATCCTGTCCTTTGAGAACTCAGGCCCAAGATAGGCGTCTCTCATAACAAAGGTTCTTGGGTTTTTAAGAATAGAATGGTATATATAAGAGGCCGCGCCCAGGGCCCCTCCGCTGTCTCCGGCTGCCGGCTGTATAAAAACCTCTTTAAACGGTGTCTCTTCAAGCAGCCTCCTGTTTAGCAGGCAGTTTAAGAATACGCCTCCTGCGAGGCAGAGTGAGTCCATCCTGGTCTCGCTGTAAAGGTTCCTTGCGATTGTAATAATGATCTCTTCAACAAGCGCCTGAAGGCTTGCAGCCATATCACGATGCCTCTGCTCGACCTTATCCTCCGGGCATCTTGCCTTACCAAAGGCCTTTACGAATCTGCAGCTATACATCCTGCTGCCACTGTTAAATCCGAAGAATCTCTCATCCAGCCTGAAACTGCCATCCGGCCTCACGGTGACTATCTCTTTTAATCTATCAAGGTATGTGGGCTCACCGTATGCGGCCAGGCCCATGACCTTGCCCTCTCCGCGCAAGGCCTCAAACCCCAGATATGTCGTAACCGCCGTATAAAGCAGGCCCAGTGAATGAGGATAGCGCATCTCCCTGAGGATCTGTATATCACAACCCCTTCCGATGCCACAAGTCGTCGTGGCCCATTCGCCCAGTGCGTCGGCTGTTAATATGGCGGCCTCTTCAAAAGGCGATACCAGAAAAGCGCTTGCAGCGTGGGAAAGATGGTGTTTTATAAACAGGGTCTTACCGTTAAAGCCGAGCTCCTTCTTGAAGACCAGCGGCATTATAAGCCTGTCCTTAAGCCAGATCGGCATCGTATCCAGAAAGTTCTTCAGCGAGAAAGGGTATGAGCTCAGGTGGTTGACGACTGCCCTGTAGAACTTAAGGAACGGCTTCTCGTAGAACCCTATATAGTCGATATCGTTGAAACTTATATCGCCTGCCTCTATGCAGTAATTGATCGCGTTGACAGGAAAATCGGCAGAGTTCTTCTTGCGGGTAAATCTCTCCTCCTGGGCCGCGGCAACGACCTTGCCGTCCTGTAATAGGCAGGCGGCAGCGTCATGGTAATAGCAAGATACTCCGAGTATATTCATAATATCCCGTCATTGAGAGAACTGTGAGCAACAATACCTGCCGTCATTACCCCCAAGGATGGCGAAGCGACTGAGGACGTAATGTCCGAAGGAGTGCCGCGAGCTCCGCGAGCGGCCAATCCCCTAAATGCCGGCATAGATAAACGATACTATGGCAGCGGGACCTATGCAATAGACCAGTATGGCAAGGAGCGCCAGTATTATCAAGATCGGCGCCAAAAAATAGACCCTGTGCTTTCTGATCATAAAAAATAGTTCCTTGAATATATACCCGATCTTTGTCATCTGATGGCCTTTTTAGGTTTAGGATTGTCGCATGCTGGTTTCTATATCAACTGTATCCGCTTGCGACTCGGACCAGAGCGTCCCTTCTGAAGCAGGCCCCTGCCTCAGAAGGCGACGATTGAATATAGCTGCCAGGAGAAACATGATCCCGAAACCGAAGATGTATAAGAGAGTCAAAAATACGGTTATCAGTATCTTCTGTATAACTGCGATAAGGCGCTGCGTTATCTTCTTTATCATCTTTTAGACTTAGTCATATATATAGATTATATATTAATGCCCTTATGCTAGCAAGCAAATTCCGGGATTAAGCTCCTCTGTTCAAGAGCTTTTGGGTAATTATCCTGAATACCAAAAAGACGGCTTCGAGTATTATCTGAGCCGACATCTTTGAATGGCCAGCTCTGCGCTCTGTAAAGATAATGGGCATCTCCTTTATGCTTGATCCCCTGTCTTTAGCAATGCGGGAGAGCTCTATCTGAAACGCGTATCCTTTAGACCTTATTTCATCCAGGTCTATCGCCTCAAGAAGAGGGCGTTGGAAACACTTAAATCCTGTTGTCACATCGGTCAACTCCATACCTGTCAGGATATTAACGGACCATCTAGCTATTCTTGATATAGTAGCACGCCATAATGATCTCTTTTGCACAGTCCCGCCGTTTATAAAACGCGACCCGGTGACCATATCGTAATCCCGGGCATAATGCAGGAATTCCGGCAAATGCCTCGGGTCATGTGAAAGGTCTGCATCCATCTCAAATATGTAATCTGAATCCAGGTGCTCCAGCACAAATTTGAAACCATCTATATAAGCCAGGCCTAAGCCCCGTTCTCCTTTCCGGTGTATCACATGTATTCGGGCGTTCTTGTCCTTCAGGCGCTCTGCAATAGCGCCTGTCCCATCGCCGGATGCATCATCGACGATAACAATATGGGCCTGCGGCAAGACACCGAAAATAGCTGCTGTTATTTTTTTGATGTTGTCCTTCTCATTGTAGGTAGGTATGACTACCGCTGTACGCGTTTTCCTCGCTTCCATAAGACAAGCGCCATCCTCTGCGGGGAGCTCTCCCCGCCCTGGCCTATCGGCCGGTATATCATAACAAGCTGTTGGTGTTTCCGAATGCATCTGCCGCCTCATCCTTTAGCATATCTTACTGCGCAAACAGTGTGCCAATAATGCGTCGGGCCTTCTCAATAACTAACCTTGTTAAGTAAGATGAAAAATGCAAATAATCCCTAAGGGTCCTGGTCTCTATAAACTCATAGAATATATATGTCAAGAAGCGATCCGCAAACCGCGTCCTAAAGTTATCCCTGAAGATAATATCTTTATTTACAAAAAGCCTTATCAATACCAGCTTTAAGATATTGGGCTTCAGCTTTTTAAAGGCCCCTGCCGGGGCTTCTGCGCCGAAGAGCTCCTGTGAAAGTTTAAGCGCGCAGTAGAGTGAGCCTGATAACCTCCACCCGCTGGCCTTTGCTATTACCTCATCCCACCTGAAGGTCTTACCGTAGGCGCCCAGGCAGTCGTTTATTATGCAGACCTGCCTCAATGCCTTAAAATTGAAACGGACAAACATATGGTATGAGAGATGCAAAAGAAGGTCTTCTGCGTCTAGCTGACGACAGCCGATGCCGTTTTCTTGCACGCCTGCTGCGTCTTCCCATATCTGAGCAATCCTTTCTTTGCTGCGGTAGAGGCTGGTAATATCCCATTGTAGATCTATCGGGACTGCACCGCTTTTTGTAAATAGTGCGGCCCGGGGCTTATCGGGCTGGTCATGGCAGTTGAATCTATAGCCCGCTCTTTCAAGCAGTTGCCTTGCTCTATGCCTGTCGTCTTCTTTAACCAGCAGATCTATGTCACTGCTTGACCCATAAGCATCGATATTGCCCCTAAGCCTTTTTGCCAACAATAAACCTTTAAGCGATATAACGGATATCTCCTCTTTTGAAAACAAGGCCAGGGCATCAAGCAGGCATTTATGCTGATGGGCGTTTGAGGCTACTATATAGAGATAGTCTGATCTTAACTTTTCGAGTACCTGTTCCGGAACAGGTACGGGCGATGAGATATCTTTTAAGTTGGTATATACAGAAACGGTCATGCGCGACCGGGCACAAAGGCAGTAGAACCCATCCCAATCCAGGCCTGCGCCTATCAAGGCGCCGGCCTTCTTCCTTGATTGCTCATCTAAGGCCTTCTGCGCGCAGAGTAAAAGAAGTTTTTCCGCGTTATGTGGCATAACTGCATTTCCTTTGTGGCGAGGGATTGCTGTATATATTATATATGCGGCCTGTCTCAATATCAAGCGCATTATGACTTGACAGAAAGCGCCGGCCGCGCTAAACTAACCCTTGTTGAAAAGGAGGAAACACAACAATGGCAGATATCAAACTGGTACTTTTGAGACACGGGGAGAGCACCTGGAACAAGGAGAACCGATTTACCGGCTGGACAGATGTGGACCTGTCGGAGAAGGGTGTAAAAGAAGCCCATGAGGCTGCCGAGACCCTGAAAAAAGAAGGTTATACCTTTGATATCGCCTTTACATCTGTATTGAAGCGGGCGATAAGGACCCTATGGATAGTTCAGGATAATATGGACCTCATGTGGATACCGGTTTACCGTTCCTGGCGCTTAAATGAGAAGCACTACGGGGCCCTTCAGGGCCTGAATAAGTCGGAGACAGCCAAAAAGTACGGGGATGAGCAGGTCCTTAAGTGGCGCAGGGCATATGATGTGCAGCCCCCGCCGCTTGAGAAGAGCGATAAGCGCCACCCGATAAATGACCCTATGTACAAGGACCTGGATGAGAAGGATATCCCGGCAACAGAATGCCTGAAGGATACGGTTGAGCGTTTCCTGCCCTACTGGCATGAAGCAATAGCGCCTGTGGTAAAATCCGGCAAAAAGGTCATAATCGCTGCCCACGGAAACAGTCTGCGGGCACTGGTAAAATACCTGGATGATATGCCTGACGATGAGATCGTCAAGCTGAATATACCTACCGGCATACCACTCGTGTATGAGCTCGATAAAAACTTAAAACCCATAAAACATTACTATCTCGGTGACCCCGAGGCAATAAAAAAGGCGGCGGAGGCCGTCGCCAAACAAGGTAAATCACAATAAGATTGGCCGCTCGCAGAGCTCGCGGCACTCCTTCGGACATTACGTCCTCAGTCGCTTCGCTTGGGGCAAAACAATCTATTTTTTTACGCTACTCCTATTTCTTTGGTAAGATAAACGTCCTGGATCACGTTTAAAAGCTTCACGCCTTCCTTCATAGGCTTCTGAAAGGCCTTTCTTCCTGAAATCAATCCCGTGCCGCCAGCTCTCTTATTAATAACCGCCGTCTTTACAGCTTCTTTCATGTCGTTTTTGCCAGATGCGCCGCCTGAGTTGATAAGACCTATCCTCCCCATATAACAATTCGCGGCCTGGTAGCGAGTAAGATCTATGGGGTGGTTGGAGGTCAGCTTCTTGTATACTATCGGTGAGGTCTTTCCAAATTTTATTGCCTCAAAACCACCGTTGCAGGTAGGCAGTTTCTGCTTTATGATATCCGCTTCTATAGTAACGCCCAGGTGGTTTGCCTGACCTGTCAGGTCCGCGGCTGTATGATAATCCACGCCCTCTTTTTTGAAGGCATCATTCCGCAGATAACACCACAGCACCGTAAACATGCCAAGTTCGTGTGCGCGCTCAAAGGCAGCGGATACCTCTTCTATCTGCCTGCGCGATTCCGCAGAACCGAAGTATATAGTAGCCCCGACGCCGCAGGCGCCCATGGTGAATGCCTGCTCCACCGATGCAAACATCCTCTGGTCGTATGAATTCGGATATGTAAGAAGTTCGTTGTGATTGAGCTTTAATAAAAATGGTATCTTGTGTGCGTATTTGCGCGAAACCATCCCCAGGACTCCCAGGGTCGAGGCAACGGCATTGCACCCGCCCTCGATGGCGAGCTTAACGATATTCTCTGGATCAAAATAGATCGGGTTTGGCGCAAAAGAGGCCCCCGCGGAATGCTCTATGCCCTGGTCGACCGGAAGTATCGAAAGAAAACCTGTTCCCCCAAGCCTGCCATGGCCAAAGAGCTGCGCTAAGCTTCTCAGGACACTATTAGACCTGTCTGATGCCGAATAGACCTTGTCGATAAAATCGGGCCCGGGCAGATGCAGGCTTTCCTTTGCTATGGTCTTGCATTTGTGCCCTAGTAAATCCCTGGCGTCCTTACCCAAAATCCTCGTAATCTTGCTTAGCATAACGGCCTCCTATGGAAATAAGGCCCGGGCTTGTAAAAGACCGGGCCTTATATGGTTTTTAAGGTTACGCCTTCACTACCTTTGTAGCCTGCAGACCTTTCGGACCTTCCTGAGTCTCAACTTCGACTTCCTGGCCCTCATCTAAAGTCTTGTAGCCTTCACCGTCGATCGCAGTATGATGCACAAATACATCCGTACCGGACTCCAGAGTAATAAATCCATAACCCTTCTGGTTGCTGAACCACTTTACTTTGCCTCTTGCCATTGCAACGTACCTCCTTTCTACTAAAAATTGCCGCAAATAAGGATTAAAAAAGACCGCAAGGTGAGTCTAATATTCTTGCGGCCTCAAGATTTCCACTCCCTTATTTACCACGACGATAATATACATCAAACAACACCTTTTGTCAATAAAAAATGGCCTAAAACGCCCCTTTATCCCAATCATCAAGCGTTAATCTCTTATTCTTTTCACCATAATAGAAAAATAGGGGCCTGGTCTCCAGCCGTTCCGCAGCCACAGGATGTATGCGCATATCAGTATACTCTGGTATAGCACCAACCTCATCAAACCTTCTGCTTATCACCTCAATATACAATATCACACCGAGCTTCTCGTGCCGATTCTCTTCTCTTTGCCTGAGAGCCTCAAGCGCAGATAGAATCCTGTACTTCACTTTGCCTATATTGACCTGCTCCCCTCCATCTATCCGATCTTCTGCCTGCTCTATGATCGAGGCAGTCAAAAAAGCCGCCTTTGGCGAAAATACGATAACTATATCTTTCTGTGGTGGCGCATAAGAAAAATATGATCTTGTGGTTAACAACGCATTTCGGGCAATCTCTAACAGGGCTCTCTTTATCGCACGTAATGCATAAAGTCTGATATTTGACCTATTAGGCTTGCCTGCTATAAAAGTTGACTCTGTGCTTTTTGTGGTATGCGAGTTGATAAAACTCTTTTTGAAGCCTTCACCTAAATTATTCTTTTTCCGCAAAAACTCTTCCAGCAAGACCTGCGACTCTTCTTCTCCATAGTAGAGACTCATATTCTCGTTAAAGAGCTTTTTAAGGTAATCATCGCGAAAGGACCCTATGTAAAAGATAAAGTCCTCTGTCTTCGTAAAATCTATATCCTCTTTGTCGAGAAGCCCATACAACTGCTTATACACTGAATGCTCAAAAAAGCCCGGCGCTTCTTCCGAAGAATAAAAGAAAAATGGAGAATCCCTGTCGCCACTTATGAGGCCCTTGCCCTGTTTTCTGCGCAGAAAAAATGGGCTTTCTGAGCCTAGCCAATAGTCCACAATAGATGCGCGTATAATATAGTCTTTGTCTTCCGGGCTCAGCACCTCCTTGTTAAGATCGAGGTCGTCTGCCTCTCTTATAAACCTTATAATAATGCCGGGCACGGGCGTCCCGTTAATAGAAATGGTAAAAGGAAAAGCGGAGATCGAATCGACCCCCGCCAAATCCAGAATACGCGCGCTAAAATTCTCTTTGCGCCTTTCGTCCGCTCCGTAGCCAAACTTAAATAACCAAGCCCTGCCAAAGTTATCCTCCAGCAATAGCTTGTCAGACTCCCCGCTCAATAAAGGCTGCTCTCTGGCGAGCCGGAAACTTGATCTTTTAAGCAAGCTCTCTGCAAGGTTCTGGTTGATAGTGTTTAACGATTCAAGAAACCTTATTATATTCGCGTCTACAACAACGCAAATAAGCACAAGGCAGAGCAAAAAAAGCACCAGCGCTTTAACCATATCCTATAGAAACCTCTTAATGCTTGCGGGCTTTGCCGGCCTTATTGCGCTTGCCCCCGTCAGACTTCTTGCACTTCTTCCAGAGAGCCTTAAGGTCTGCCTTCTGTTTGTCTGTAAGGATAGACTGCAGCTTGGCACAGTCTGCTATCATGGCCTTTGTCTTTGCCTTCTTAAGGTCATATTTCTTGTCCACCAGCTTATTGACAGCATCCGTATCTATCGGATCTTCGTGCAGTTTTGCCTTTATGTCTAAACCGAGGACATCTATTTCTGCCTTCTGCATTATTGCGTCTCTTTTGGCCTGATGCTTTAGGTCCTTGATCTGCGCGACCTGCTTATCTGAAAGGCCAAGCTCCTCTTTATTTTTGAGCATAATGCCCGCCTTATAAGAGATCTTGTCTCCCATGCCCTTGCACTGTCCTTTTGAATCTTTGCCGTGATCTGCATAGGCTGGTACCATAAGGCTAAGGGACAATACCAAAGCCAAAAACGCTACTGCAACAGCTCTTCCCTTCATGCTACTACCTCCTTCTTGTTGTGTATGCTTGCGATTCCCTGCCTACTGGCAGGCAGGCCTGCCTGAATTACTTCTTCTGCGCCTTCTCTATCTTTGCCCAGGTATCACGCAGGGTTGCGGTCCGATTGAAAATGAGCCTTTCTTCTGTGGAAGAGGGGTCAACGCAGAAATACCCCTGTCTCTCAAACTGGTAGCGGCTTCCTGGTTTTGCACCCTTAAGACCAGGCTCTATATAACAGGACTTCAAGACTTTTAAGGAATCAGGATTTAGGTTGGACTTGAAATCCTTGCCCTCTTCTGTCTCGTTTGCGTCCCTCTTTGTGCAGAGATGGTCATATAAGCGCACCTCTGCCTTAATGGCATCTCCTGCCGAAACCCAGTGCAGCGTTGCCTTTACCTTACGTCCATCCGGGCTGTCTCCGCCGTGGGTCGCGGGGTCATAGCTGCAGCGCAGTTCAACCACCTCGCCTGTCTTCTCATCCTTTATAACCTCTTCGCATCTCATAAAGTAGGCGTACCTCAGGCGTACCTCCCGGCCCGGGGCCAGACGGAAGAACTTTTTGGGAGGGTCCTCGCGAAAATCCTCGCGCTCGATATACAAGGTACGCGAGAAAGGAACCTTTCGCGTGCCGGCATCCAGATCCTCAGGGTTGTTTATTGCATCGAGTTCCTCTGTCTTATCTTCAGGATAATTTGTTATAACCACCTTCAGGGGGTTTAGTATTGCCATGGCACGCTGAGCTGTCTTATTCAGCTCCCCCCTTATGCAGTCCTCAAGTACCGCGATATCAACGATACTGTTTACCTTCGAAACGCCTATGCGGTCGCAGAAGGTGCGTATAGACTCGGGCGTATAACCGCGCCTTCTTAGGCCGGATATGGTCGGCATGCGGGGATCATCCCAGCCGCTGACCTTGCCTTCGTTCACCAGCTCCAGGAGCCTGCGCTTGCTCAAAACCGTGTGGCTCAGGTTAAGGCGCGCGAACTCTATTTGTTGTGGGTGATGCAGGCCGAGCTGATCAAGTATCCAGTCATAAAGCGGGCGATTATTCTCAAACTCCAGTGTGCATATC
>JABMQS010000105.1 GCA_013202525.1 Candidatus Omnitrophota bacterium | reverse complement strand
GGAGTATTCTTTTTCAGGAAAAGAGCCAGTTCTTTACGCATTTTCTTCGTATTGTTGGCCATGGTCATTTAGGCATATTTGCGATGAAGCTATCGCCTATGCCCTCCTTTGTTTTTAGCCCGGTTAATGTCTTTGACGTCGCCTCTTTATCCTTAAAGCTGCCAACGTAGACTATGAACCTCTCCCTTCTTGATCTGGAGACAGACCTTCTTATGAACGCCTTGTACCCTTTTGTACTCAAGCCTGAAGCAAACTTGTGCGCGTCATCCCTCTTGTGGTATGTCGCTACCTGTATAGTGTATTTCATGGTTGGATTATGGATGGCTGCAGCCGGCGGCGGTGGAGTAACGGAACCGGTACCAAAGAAAAAGTGCCTTATGACTATAACGGCAAAGAGAAGCGCCACAAAAGAGATTGCAAGGTATATGAGAAGCGCCCTGATCTTCCGTGTCTTTAGGCCTTTGATCTTCTCCAGCTTTCTTCTTGTCTGCTCAAGCTCCTTCTTCAGTGAATCTATATCATTCTGTATCTTTGCAGGCTCTGTACCGAGAACTGTTTGCTGGGGCAGGGCCGCCTCCCTGGTCTTTTGCTTCCGGGGAGTCTCTTCTGCAAGCTCAGAAGCAACCCCTACTGCGCTGCCGTAGAGGCGATTCCTGATATCCTCTTCGCTTAATGAGCGTAATGATCTCCCGCGTCTTTTTCCAAACATATCTTATTCAAGAGCCTTTCTTAATGCATCGGGCATGCGTTTTGGTTTTGCGTTTGCGTCAGTAAAGACATGGACTGTCTTTCCCTCTGCAAGGGTATCTTCTCCCCTTTTTACAATATACTCAAAGACGAGACTGCTTGCGCCGATCTTACTCAGCCGGCAGTCAACATCTATAAGGTCGTCATACTTCGCCGGTTTCAAATAGCGGCACTGGGCCTCAACCACCATCAACCTCAAGCCCAGCTCCTTTTCGATCCTACTGTAAAGGTGCCCCCGCTCCCTGAACAACTCTGTCCTTGCAACCTCAAACCATACCAGATAATTCGAGTAATACACCACCTGCATCTGGTCGGTCTCTTTGTAACGTACGCGTATAGTTGCAGTATTTTCTACCATATGAGACTAATGTGTCTTATGGTGCAATATCACGATCTCTAAATCATCAAAGAGATATTTCTCTTTTTCGGCAAAGCCCTTCTTTGTTGCAAGCAGGTTTATCGCCTGAGTCATCTTCGATGTGGCCCTGAAGACTACCTCTTCATACCCATTCATCTTGCAAAAATCCATGGCTGTATCAACGAGCATAGAGCCTACACCTCTGCCTCTGTGGCTCGGATGAACAAAGAGCCTCCTCAGCAGGGCGGTAGCAGAGGAATCCTCTTTTATGCCTACAGCGCCTATCACCTCCGCGCCCTCCTCTGCCACAAGAAACTTCTCGCGCAGGCTGCCATAGGCAGCAACCACATCATCCAGGTCGCCGTACTGATAGGCCTTTTCTTCAGCAGGATATTCCCTGCTCATCACAGAGCTTATAAGACTCTTTACGCCTTCTGCGTCTTGAGGATCAAATGAGCGTATCTTCATAGCAAGCTACTCCTTTTATATATACCTTCTTACTATATTATTAAACCATGCAGTTGTCAAGAACCTAAAACCTTAAGAATAACTTTTCTTTTTCGGGGGCCGTCAAACTCACAGAAATAAATTCCCTGCCATCTGCCCAAAAGAAGCCTTCCTGATTCTATCAGGATTATCCTGGATGAACCGATGATGCTCGCTTTTACATGGGCGTCGGAATTGCCTTCTGCGTGGTCGTAACCGGCATCTCGCGGTATGAGCTTATCGAGGGTATTTCTGATGTCGCTTTGAACACTGGGGTCAGCATTCTCATTTATACAAACGCAGGCGGTCGTGTGGGGAATATATATGGCGCAGATGCCATCCTTTACCTTGCAGGCCGCTACCGCCTTTTCCACCTCTTGGGTAATGTCAATAAGCTCTGATGTGCTATGTGTCTGTACAGAGAATTCCTTTTTCATGGCCTTACACGCTTTAAGACAGCCTGCTTAATAATGTCGCCGGGCACGTGGGTGCATACTACGACATGGCCTATATCGCAGGGCAGTACCCATCTCCTCTTGCCCATGACGATCTTTTTGTCGTATAATGCGGCCTTCAGGACCTTGCGCGGATCGATACCCCTGACAGAGACGGGGAGTTTTGCTCTTTTGATCAGGGCCTCTATCCTTGCCGCGGACTTCTCCTTTGCCATTCCTGTGGAGACGGCGATATCGAATGCGCAGAGCATTCCCACGCAGACTGCCTCGCCGTGGCTGATTGACTTCTTATAAGATGCAGCCACTTCTATGGCGTGGCCTATGGTATGGCCAAAGTTAAGAATGCTTCTGTATCCGAGCTTCTCATGCTCGTCGGC
>JABMQS010000104.1 GCA_013202525.1 Candidatus Omnitrophota bacterium | reverse complement strand
GTGTCGCAGGTTCGAATCCTGCCAGGCGCACCACGCTTTGAGCAGGATTCGAAACAAGCGAGCGCCGACCCCAAGGGAGGAATAGGCCATAAGTCGTAGACCGGCCGCCAGCGAGCGAGGTGAGCCTACGCAGCGAGGCTCCGTCCGAGCATAGTAGGCGAATCCTGCCAGGCGCGCCATCCTGCGCCTCGAAATGTAAGAGTTTCGTTGTAGCAGGCTTCGGATGGCAAGCCACCTTATCAACGGCAGGATTCGAAGCGAGCAAGCGCCAAAACCTCAAACAATACAAAATCCCCTTGACTTCTTTACTATGATTTAGTATAATTTAATACTAACACCTTTTATAAATCAATAAGTAACTAACTAAAACCCCTGGCACGAGAACTATGTCCAGGGGTTTATCTTTTATCATGCGAATAATACTTACTAATATTCTTACATTAGCGCTTCTCATTAATACAGCCACAGCTGGTGTGTGCCCGCTTGGGCCTAAGGACGACTCTGCCCTCAGGCCTGTAGCAACAGGTAATGCCAGCTTACTCCCAAAATCTAATTCCGCAGGCACATCATTTATACCCGAAGTGCGCCAGAGACTCTTCGATGCAATAGAATATAGCAGCCTGCCAGCGGCCCGCGGTAATAAAGCAAGGCTATATTTGACTCACTACTGCAACGAGAAGTGCTCACATTGCCAGCCCGATTCGCCTTTTCTTGCTGAGGGCCAGGCAAAGAGCGACCCCGCTCTATATCTTACAGAGGATAGGCTGGAGGAGGTGATCGCTTTCTTAAACCAGGCAGAGGTAGTTCGCCTTGAAATTACCGGCGGCGGCGAGCCTTTCTTTGATGATGAGACCATAGGCATGCTGCTTGAGATCATAAGAAGAACAGGCGTGCGGAATTTTAGTGTAGTTACAAATGGTTTATGGGCAAAGGATGAGAGCAAGTTATATGCGACACTATCCAGCATTATAGGGGCATTAGATGAGAGAGAAGAAGAAAAAAGAGTTGTGAAGTTTGACTTTACCTTTTCAGTAGATAGGTGGCATGATGAGGCAGGAATAGAGGGTATAGTAAATTTCCTGGATCATCAGGTAAGTTCTCAATGTACCCCCCTGGCCCTAGGGGGAAAAGGGCCGCGTACTGATGTCGGATTTAAGATAACGCATGATGGTGATTCAGATAAGATCATAGCAATGCTGGAAGATATAGGCAAAAGGCTTGCCAGGCAGATAGGTTACGGTGCTTTCGATTATCTGAGCATACTCAGAAAGCGTATTGAGAATGGCAAACTTTTGGAATCAGACCCCTCCCATCATCCAATTTGTTTTGTTGGTGACCCTGATGGAAGGATTAACTTTTTAGTTACACTACAGATTGTTGGTATCGGAGAACGTTTTAAGAGGAGACTGAAGCGACGGATACAGGATATACCTATTATCAAGCCTGTGTGGAAGGGGCATGCTCCTACAGATGAGTTTGTTGTGGATACAGATGGCAGCGTATCTTTTTTCTGCAGGGATCGATTGGAGGATAATGCATTTGTCTACGGTAATGTTTCAGAAGGTTATCCTGCTGTAAAGAGAAGGTTAAGGGATTGTCCGATATTGAGGGCATGGGCAAAGAAGGGTTCTAAATATCTCAAAGATATGATAGAAACTATAGGCGGTCCAGACCTTACTGATGGCAGGGATAATATGGATATACCCGCTCTGTTTGAAGAGGCATTATTTGATGAGGGTCTGCGCACACGCTTAGCGGTTGCAATACTGGATGATTATCAATGGGATGAATTGACACCAGAGTCTCAAGCAAGGGTTTTGGAGTTTGCGGAGGCCGAGGGCATTGAGATGAAGCACGCAGCCTCATCAAGCGGCACGGCCTTCATCCCTGAGGTGCGCCAGAGGCTCTTTGATGCAATAGACTGGAAGAGGCCGCCACGGGCTCGTTTTAGCGGAAGTTCATCTGTATACCTGACCTGGGATTGTAATGGTAACTGTTCCTTCTGTCTATATGATGCCCATTACCGCCCAGTTGGAAGCGGCAGATTGAATCCAGATTTATATATGACACAGGAGACACTGGATGAGGTAATAAGATTTTTTAATGAGGCAGGTGTTTCTTCTCTCATGGTAGCAGGCGGCGGCGAACCCCTTATAGATGCTGGTACAATAGAGATGCTGGCTGAGATAATCGAGAAGACTCAAATAAGAAAGATCCACATTCTTAGCAATGGCATATGGGCTAAAGACAAGGCAAGTATGGAGGCTATACTTAGCAGGATAGGTGCAGCTATACTGAAAAATGGTGGCAATGAAACTGATATAGAGCTCAATTTAGCTTTTTCTATTGATGAGTATCATACCCCTGGTGCGATTGAGGGTTTTATTAATGTGATAGAGCAATATATTTTATTAGATGAGAAGTTCTTCCCGCGAAGCCATGACAAGGGCAATGTATCAGAGTGGATTATTTTTAATATCTCGAACAGCGGCAATCCGCAGACCGTTATAGATATATTTGAAGATATTGAGCGCAGGCTCAGCGATAGGCTAACCCCAGGAAGGCTTGACCTTGCAAAACTTAAGGCAAGTCTTGGCGAAATGGCTTCTACGGATAAAGCCAGTTTCATAGGAAATATACCTTTTTATTGCGATGACCAACATGAAGTGGATTTTTTCTTTGCTTTGGGTTCTGTTACTATTACAGAACGTTTTAAAAGGAGGGCTCCGCATGCCGCTGAGAAAGTGAAGATTTATCCAACAGATTGGAGTGGTAATCATGCCGAGCTGGGAACGTACAATATGGATATTGATAAAGATGGCACAGTATCGGCATTCTGCAGAGATAGTATGGATGATACAGCATTTGATTATGGTAATGCCTCAGAGTCCTTTTCAACGGTCTGGGGAAGGATGATAAGCGACCCTATCCTTAGGGCCAAGAATGAGAAGGGCCTTGAGTATCTTAAGGGTGTGATTGAGAAGGTGGGTGGTGTTGACTTAAGCCATGACCGAAATAACAAACTCGCACTTTCGCTAATCGCAGGTGCCCTGAAGGATGAAGAACTACGCACAGATGTAGCCCTTGAGATTATAAACGATTGTTTCTGGAATGAGTTGACGCCCGATTCACAAGAGGAGTTAATAGACTTTACATTTTGGTGGAAAAGGAAAAAGGCCGCCAGTAGAGAACCAGCTCTTGCATACGCCAGGGCCTCATCGGCAGGAGACCCCCCAACGCTGCTCGTAGGAGAGACGCGGGTACCCATCAAATGGCTTGGGCCCGGCGATCCGTTGTATGATCACTGGAGAACCGCATTCTACGATGGTTGGTTGTCGGAAAATCAGGGCCACAAGGAGAATCTGCAGTATGATATGCAATTGATGCTGGGCATGCTTATGAGAGAATTCAATATACAGAGGGGCGTGATATTACTCAATTTAGGCAGTGGCAAAACGCCACTTCGCGATTGCCGCGGAATACCTTTTGTCAATATCGATTTTGAGCATTCAGACCTTGATCCAGCAACTATTGCTCAAAGAACTAATCTGCGATACCATTCATGCAAGATGGAAGAGTTGGTTATATCCATGGACAGGATTAAGGCTAAATGGATCGATTGCAGAGATAGATCTGTTCAATTTGTTGCTCTGTGCACAGATATGATAGACTGGTTGAAATATTACAATAAGATAAGGAACCCGAGGCCAGATAAATACCCACGATCTGAGAATGAGATACCGTCGGATTTAGGTGTTCAGCTCCTTAATGCCTGGCACGTATTGGAGGCTGAAGATTCTTTCCTTATAGCAACAGAGCCAGGATGTGAAAATCTTATATCAAATGCCGTCCTTTTTGAAGGTACCCTGGCTGAGATCATAGTAATAGGCGATGAAGATAAAGGCTATGCTGGTGCAAAGGCAGTAATATTGCGCAAAAACGCCAAGGTTGCACAAAAGCTAAAGGTCTTATCAACCGGCCGCAGTTCAAGACCTGCCCACAAAGCGTATCAAGCCATAGCCAGTTCAGCATAAATTGATCTTTGACTGAAAAATTGCAAAATTGCATTTTTTTTATTCTACACCCTTGCCTTTTTGAAATTATGTGGCATACTTTAAGTGGAAAGAGACATTTGACAATCTGTGCTTTCAGCTTTGAAAAAGGCAAACCAGGGGAGACCCTGGGACGCAAAGCCACCTGTCCTGATAGATCAGGATAGAGGGGTTGCCGAAGTAAACATCGACCCTAAGGCTTTTGCCTTAGGGTTTTTTGTTTTAGGAGGTGGTTAAGATGAAGAAGCAGAACAAGGCGTACAGGGTGGTCACCTTCCTCAACAGAGAAGAGCTCGATTTCCTGGATGGGCTAGTAAAGGATATCTACTTCTCCAAGGGCCTGAATATACCCAGGCAGAAGATGATCGAGTGCATCATCGATGCATTCAAGGAGGAGAGGGAGAAGAACAAGGAAGACGTTGAGAAGGAATTGACCGAGAAGTTCAAAAAGGCCGAAGATAAATAAAGAGCAGGCATAAGATGGACAAGATAAGATATATAAGAAAGTTAGCAGTAATTATTCCGGTGATTGCCGGCCTCATCCTTTTAGGGCCAGCCAGCGGCAGTTATGCCCAATCCAGCAATGCCACTAAGGAAGAACCAGCCCCTCTGACCATAGAATCCATAGTGAGTACAGCTGCGCCAGTCGATGATGCAAAGGAAGAACTGCTCTATGAGCCGGGTGTTGTACTTGTCAGGGTAAAAGAAGGGGTGGATATAGGAAATGTCCTGTATTCTGAGGCCATGGGATCGGCAAGGTCCAGCAGGCTTCAGAGCATAAAGCCGGTTGTCGGCAAGGTTATGAAGGACTATGAGCTGAAGAAGGATAGCGATGGCTGGTACTGGTTCTTCGGCAAGGAGTATACAGAGAAACCATCAGATAAGAAGATATTTGAGCAGGCATATAAGAAGATGGCGCCTGCTGAGAAGGCACTATACCGCATCTATAAGGTGGACCTGGCAGAGGGTGAAAGTGTTACCCGGGCTGTCTCAAGGCTTAAAAATAACCGAGATATTGAATATGCTCAGCCCAATTATATCTTAAAAGGGAACATGGTACCGAACGACCCATATTACCACTCAAGCGGTGCCTGGGGCCAGGACTTTGATGATCTCTATGCCCTGAAGCCTGGCAAGATCAACTGCGAGCCTGCCTGGGATATGGCTTTAGGATATGGCGTGGTGGTCGCTGTCCTGGACACAGGTGTAAATTATAACCACTTAGATCTATCTCAAAACATATGGTCTAATCCTGGTGAGGTTGCAAATGGCCAGGATAGCGATGGCAATGGTTACGTGGATGATGTTGTAGGCTGGGATTTTGTCACTAACAGTGATGATCCCATAGATGACCATGGCCACGGAAGTCATGTAGCAGGGATCGTTGCAGCTGTAGGCAATAATAATTACGGCATAATAGGTGTTGCGCCCGGCGCCAAGATAATGCCTTTGAAGGTGCTGGATGACAATGGGAATGGTAATACGACCTGGGTCGCTAATGCCATAACATATGCTGCCGATAATGGCGCAAGGGTGTTGAATAATAGTTTAGGCGGCGAGATGTTTAATAATATACCAAACTATGTTCTTGAAGATGCGATAAGATATGCAGCCAGCAGAGGCTGCGTAGTCCTGTTTGCCGCAGGCAATGATGATGCGGATGTGGCCAATTATCACGCCTGCTATATGCCTGAGGTAATATGTGTTGGGGCGACCGACCCTTATGATGACAGGGCAAGTTTTTCCAACTGGGGTTTTTATGTAGATGTAGCAGCCCCTGGTGCTCAGATATTGTCATTGAACGCGACACAAGGAGGGGCGGCAATCTATAGCGGGACTTCTCAGGCATGCCCGCATGTTGCCGGCCTTGCTGCGCTTCTCCTCGCCAATAATCCCAGCCTTACACCTGCAGAGGTAAAGAGGATCATAATGGAAGGCGTAGATGCCTTTGACATTGATCTTGCGCAGCCTGATAAGCTGATCGGAACAGGCAGGATAGACTGTGGCAGGGCGCTTAATGTTGCTGCTGTATCCAATGGTACTGCGATTATTACTGAGCCCCGAAATCTCGATACTATAGAAGGAATAGGGCAGATCGAGGGTGTGGCTACCGATGATAATTTTTCAAGTTATAGGCTCTCGCATGCTTCTTACGAGGATTCGGAAAATTGGACTGAGTTTTACTCATCTGCCAACGAAAGAGAGACGGAAGGGGTATTATGCCCCGAATTTGATACACAGAGTTTGAGTAATGGCAACCATGCGATTAAGCTCGAGGTCATTGATACAAGTGGCGAGATAGCGGAGATGATCGTTTGCATAGAGGTAGAGAACACAGGCATTACTTCTCCTTTTAGATACGACATACTTAGGGCCGGGGATGATATTACGATATTCGGAAGGCTTGATAATGATAATATAACCAGTTACAGCATTGAATATGGTTTGCAGCCAGGGCTGGATGAGCTTCCGCTGGAATGGGTTACCATAATTGAAGATGCCCCCCCTGCCCAGGATGAAGAACTGGCTTACTGGGATACCAATGCTATAGCTGAAGAAGAGGAAGAGGGGGATGATGATGGGGGTCTGTATACTCTTGCCTTGAGGCAGAATATGCAGTCTGGCGGGACCAATACATTGTATGTCAGGAATATATATCTTTGTCCGTTTCTCAAGACAGGATGGCCCAAGACTATTCCGTTCGACCGTGATGATGATGGCAATATTGTGAGACCTGGCATACTAAAACCTGTTACCGCCGATTTGGATAACGATGGCGAAGCCGAAGTCATAGTTTTTGCTGGAGGTAACCCCCCCAAATTATTTGCATGGAGGGCAAGGGGACAGGAGTATTCTGGTAATTTTCCTGTTGAACTGAACGCAGCGGCAGGACCTGCTGCAATATATCCTGCAGTCTATGATATGCATGGAGACGGTGATCAGAATATCCTATTAGCTGCGGCATATGAGCAGACGGATGCCGGCGGCAATGTCTTTTACGGGACCAGGATCTTCTGCTATGACAATGACGGACTACTTGTAGAAGGTTGGCCTGTGGATTTTAGTGAAGGGCTTGCCAACAGTATAACTGTGGCAGACCTGGAGGGGGATGACGATCCGGAAATTATACTTGCTTATGAGAACAATACAGGGTTATTGATCTTGGAAAGAAACGGTGAAGTCCGGCTAAATCTGTCTAATATCCATACGCAAGGACTTGGAGATCCGACATATCCATGCTCCAACCTTTCAGTTGGTCATTTTGATACTGATGAAGATCTGGAGATAGTTTTTGCAACCACTGATACCAGCTTACCGGATCCAAGTGTTGTTATACATATATTCAATATAGACGGCACCGAGGTAAGCGGCTGGCCCAGGAGTATAGCTAATGCGCAGACTCTCTCTTCTCCAGCAGTGGGCGATATCGATAATGATGATACTAATGATATTGTGATAAGCACCTCAAGGGGGGTATATGTATTTAATTATGAAGGAGATATCGCAAGTGGATGGCCGCAGCTGACCGATAAGAATCACCAGGAGAGGCCTTCGCCTGCGCTGGGTGATTTAAATGGCGATGATGAGCTCGAGATTATTATAGGCGACTGGGAAGGGGGATTGCATATATTTAACAAGAATGGAGATCCGGCAGATGGATATCCTCAGGAGAATTTCGGGGAACCTATATATTCTGTAGCCGCTGGAATTATGGAGGATGAGGCATGCATAGTCGTTTCATATGGAGAGCCTGCACCTGGAGAGTTCGGTGATTCCAGGTTAAAAAATGTGTGTATAGACTCTGAAGAAATTGATACCGACACATTTATAATGCAGCAAGGTGGATTGCCACCTGCTTCTTTTCAAGATATTGATCCAGGGGAGGGCAATATAATAGGGGTTTCTATATATGATTATGATTATGAAGAATCAGAGCCTTTCAATAGGGCTACTATATATATATGGGAAGCTGATGCGGAATATGATAGCGCTACTATGTTTTGGCCGATGTTCCAGCATGATAATGCGAATTCAGGCTGCTATGACCTTGAAGTAGGCGAGGTTAGTCTGGATTCACCATCAGCACCAACAGGCCTCACTGCCACGGCTGACTCAACCACACAGATAGAGTTAAGCTGGCAGGATAACTCTGATAATGAAGACGGCTTTAAGATAGAGCGGTCCTTAACTGCCGGATCAGGCTTTAGTCAGATAG
>JABMQS010000103.1 GCA_013202525.1 Candidatus Omnitrophota bacterium | reverse complement strand
GGTTCGAGCACATCCAGGCCCGCGTGCATGGCCTTGGCAGCAATAAGGACCTCCGGGACAAAGATCTCGTTCGTCTTAAACCTCTGCCCTACAACAGACATGCCTGCAATAAGCGCCTTATCCAGTATCTCTTCCGGGCCTGCGCCTTCATTGAGCGCCTCTTTTACCAGCACGGGTGTCTGCGCAATATCTCCGCTTATGATAGAATTGATGATCTTTGATGGGTCCAACTTAGGAAAAACTCCTCTTCTTAAAAGGGAAAATAGGCCTCTTGAGGTGGCCTTATAACAAAAAAACCTACACTTTTAGTATAAATGTAGGCTACATACTAACATATAATACTATATATAGCAACAAAAAAATATGTTATTTGGAGACGTCTACCAACCCAAGCACGAACCTGTCCTGTTTCCAAGCACGAACCTGTCTTGGGGCACAGGTTCCCGGGCAAATCGCCTGCCTAGCTAGAACTTGTGGATTACCAGGCCTGTGAGGGGCTTAGGAAAGAAATATGTGGACTTGTGAGGCATTCTTTCGCCAGCCTCAGCTATCTTTTCCACCTCTTCCATCCTGGTCGAATTAAGGAAGACGCCAAGGCTCTCTTTGTCTGACCTTACACTCTGTATGAGCTCTTTCGGGTCTTTATAATAAAGGATATTGCGCTCCTGGCCTATCTTCTCCTTTATGCCCAACAGCTTAGAGAGCAACAGGTTGTGGAGTATGGAGACATCGAGCCTCTTCCAGTGGTAGCTGTTATTCTTCGGGCCGATCTTCTTAATAATGGCCTTATTCTTCAGGGTAAGGAGGAGGTATCTGTTCTTAAAAAATATCACAAACGCGCACTCTCTCTTGTCCGCAAACTTCTGCAGGCAAGACTCAACCTTCTTGGCTGGTATCTGAGATAGATCAAAATATCCGGCCACTCTCCTTTTTATATACTCGATGTCAAAGCCCTTTGGCAAGACCTTTACAGCGCGGTATGTGGGCAGTATGAGCAGGCCCTTGTCTTTAGAGCTTACGAGGTAGACCAGTGTCTGGTCATGCCCGCCTATATCCTTTTTGCGCATGGAGTCGAAGTAGTCTCTGACTGCCAACGATGCCTCAAAGCGATGATGCCCGTCTGCAATAAAGACCTTTGCATTCTCTATCTGTCTGCTAAGCGTATCAATAAAACCCTTCTCAACGACCCGCCAGAGCTTGTTCCTGACGCCCTCAAAAGATATATCTGCTTCAGGCTTCATATTCCTTATCTTTTTCAATATAGACTTGGATATCGCAGCGCCCTTGTCCCTGTATATGATAAATAGAGGGCTCAGATGCGACCTTGTCGTCTTCATCAGCGTGGCCCTGTCAAATAATGGCTTGGGGAATACGTTCTCATGCGGAAGTACCTTTTTTCTGCTCTTTGAATCCAGCTCCAGCAAAGATAAGAAGCCGTAACGCGAAAAGACCTTCTTGCCCACCTTGTACTCCTGCATATATACGTATATAGCAGGGCGGCTGTCCTCTTTCAATATGCCTTTTTCTATCCAGCGGCAGAGCTCTTCCTTGGCCTTGCGGTACCTAATGTTTTTGCCCTTTGGCTCCGGAAGTATGATTCTGACAACGTTGTATGGGGAATTCTTTCTGTAGCCCTTCTCCTGCCAGGCATTTATGACATCGTAGGGAGGACAGACTGCCTTTAAAAGTGGGGCCTTTTGGGTATCATACCTTAATGCAGAAAATGCGCTTACCTTAGCCATCCATTCTCCTTTTATTTACCTTTAGGGCAATCCTTGCAGCTGCCGCCATCCTGTGCCGGGCACGAGGGAGGGGCCTTATCCTTATTCTTTTTTGCATTGTAGTCGCTGCTGCGATAGTCGGTCGCGTGAAAACCGTTCCCTTTGAAAATAAAACCGCCGCCGGTTCCTATAAGCCTTATAACCGGACCCTTGCAGTATTTACACTTTTTGAGCGGCTTATCCTTCATCGGCTGGAAGACCTCAAAGGTCTTCTTGCACTTCTTGCATTCATATTCGTAGGTCGGCATCTTATTGAAATACCTTCTTTATCTTTTGAACAAAGGACTCTATTGCCGGGGTAGAACCGCCGCCCGATGCATCAAAATCCTTTAAGAGTTCTTTCTGTCTTGCGTTTAGTTTTGTCGGGACCTCCACAACCACCCTTACAAGCTGGTCCCCTATGCCATAACCGTGCAGATCGGATACGCCCTTGCCTCTGAGGCGAAATATCTTGCCGCTCTGGGTTCCTGCGGGGATCTTCATCCTCACATTGCCGTTTAAGGTCGGTACTTCAGCTTCGTCCCCGAGCGTCGCCTGGGTGAAACTTACGGGAAGCTCGCATAATATATTATTGCCGTCCTTTGCAAAGATCGGGTGCTTCTTTACATATATAAGGATGTAGAGATCGCCGTGCGGCCCTCCGCGGCGGCCTGCCTCGCCTTCACCGCTTACCCTTAAACGCGACCCTGTGTCTACACCTGCAGGGATCTTGACATCTATTGTTCTGCTTATCTTCGCGCGTCCCTGGCCGCGGCATTCGGTACAGGGTGTCTGGACTTCCTCGCCTTCCCCGTGGCACCGCGGGCAGGTTCGTGCAATATTCAGGAAACCCGTCGATGTCGCAACCTGTCCTGACCCGTTGCATTGCGGACATGAGACCTTGCCTGTCCCCGGCTTTGCGCCTTCACCCTTGCAGGTAGGACATGTCTCGTGGCGCAGGATCTTGACTTTCTTCTCTGTGCCAAAGGCCGCCTCCTTGAAACCGATCTCCATGCTCATCTCTAGATCAGAGCCACGGTTGGCGCTGCGTTGACCTCCACCGCCAAAAGAACCTCCGCCGAATATATCGCCAAAGATGCCTCCGAGCCCGCCTCCGCCAAAGTCGTGCATAAAGGAGCGGAATATCTCCTCAGCATGATCCATATTCTCAAAACCTGAACCGCCTCCTCCTGCATGCTGGAAGGCCGAGTGGCCAAATTGATCATACTGAGTTCGTTTCTGCTCATCACTCAATATCTCGTAGGCCTCGGTGACCTCCTTGAACCTGGCCTCCGACTCTTTGTCCTGGGAGTTTTTGTCAGGGTGGCACTTCATGGCAAGCTTCCTGTATGCTACCCTTATCTCATCCTGGGAAGCGCCTTTTGATACACCCAGTATCTCGTAATAGTCGCGTTTTTCAGCCATTATTCCTTCTTCTTGTCATCGTCTTCGACCTTATATTCTGCGTCGATGACATCGTCCTTCTTGGCATCTCCTGCTTCGCCTGCGGCATCGGGCTGCGGGCCTGCTTGACCTCCGGGGCCTGCCTGCCCTGCAGCAGGACCAGCCTGGCCCTGCTGCTGAGCTGCCTGCTGTTTGTAAACCTCTTCGGCAAGCTTATGCGATGCCTTGCTCAACTCTTCCATGGACTTCTTGATCTCGTCGATATTATCAGCCTTTATCTTTTCTCTTAGGTCGTTGAGCTTCTCTTCGATGGCCTTCTTCTCTTCTGCCGATACCTTATCGCCATAATCCTTGAGCGCCTTTTCAGTGGTGTAGGCAAGCGTATCTGCCTGATTCTTCGTCTCGACCGCCTCTTTCTTCTTCTTGTCATCCTCTGCAAACTGCTCGGCGTCCTTGACCATCTTCTCTATCTCTTCCTCATTAAGCTTCTTCGGGGCTGTGATCTTTATGGACTGCTCCTTGCCGGTGCCAAGGTCCTTTGCATGGACATGGACGATACCGTTTGCGTCTATGTCGAATGCGACCTCTATCTGTGGAATGCCCCTTGGTGCGGGCGGAATACCGACCAGGTCAAAGCTTCCCAGCCCAACATTATCATTGGCCATCGACCGCTCGCCCTGAAGCACGCGTATCGTAACGGCAGGCTGATTATCAGCGGCCGTTGAGAATATCTGGCTCTTCTTGGTAGGTATAGTCGTGTTTCTCTCGATAAGCTTGGTGCAGACCGCGCCGAGTGTCTCTATTCCTAAAGACAGCGGCGTGACATCCAGAAGCAGCACGTCCTTTGCCTCGCCCTTCATTATAGCGGCCTGAACAGCCGCCCCCATGGAGACGCACTCCATTGGATCTATGCCGCGCTCTATCTTCTTTCCTATATAGTCCTCGAGGAATTTCTGGACGATGGGCATACGCGTAGGGCCGCCTACCATGATTATCCTGTCAATATCCTTGCCGGCAAGCTTGGCATCATCAAGGGCATTCTGCAACGGGCCTTTGCACTTTTCGATTATGGGGTTTATGAGCTCCTCGAGCTTTGCCCTGTTTATGGACATGGTAAGGTGTTTTGGCCCACCTGCATCTGCCGTAATAAACGGGAGATTGATATCCGTAGTAAGCGTGCTTGAGAGTTCGACCTTGGCCTTTTCCGCTGCCTCCCTCAATCGCTGCATGGCCATCTTGTCGTTGCGCAGGTCTATGCCATTTTGTTTCTTGAACTCCTCGGCGATATGGTCTATCAGGATATTGTCCATATCCGTTCCGCCGAGCTGGGTATCGCCGTTTGTGGCTACTACCTTAAATCCGCCCTCTGCCCACATCTCCATTATGGTCACATCGAGCGTTCCGCCGCCGAAATCGAAGACCATGATCTTGAGTTCTTTTCCGATCTTGTTCAAACCATATGCAAGGCATGCGGCCGTCGGCTCATTGACGATCCTCAGGACATCAAGGCCCGCGATCGTCCCTGCGTCCTTGGTCGCCTGCCTCTGGTTGTCATTGAAATAAGCCGGCACGGTGATAACCGCTTCCTTGACCTCATCCCCAAGGTATGCCTCTGCATCCTGTTTTATCTTCTGCAGTATAAAGGCCGAGACCTGCTGCGGGGTATACTCTTTTCCGTAGACGCTGAATTTAAAATCAGTACCCATCTTGCGCTTTGCGGCAGCGATGGTGCCTTCGGGGTTGACCGTGGCCTGTCTCTTTGCGGGCTCACCCACAAGGCGCTGGCCGTCCTTGGTAAAGGCGACTACCGATGGAAATGCCTTGCCGCTTGCAACACCTGCGCCCTCTGCCGACGGGATTATGCTCGGCCTGCCGCCTTCCATAACCGCTGCCGCCGAGTTTGAAGTACCCAGATCGATTCCTATTACTTTAGCCATCTCTATCCCTCCCCTTCTGTACTCTGTTCTCTGTGCTCTGTGCTCTCCTTAACCACCTTAACCTTAGCCGGCCTTATTACGCGGCCGTTAAACTTATATCCTGGCTGAAGCTCTTTCACTATGCTGCCCTCATCGCCTTCTCCGTCTTCATCTACCTCGATAGCATCGTGCAAAAGCGGGTCGAACTTTTTACCCAAACACTCTATCCTGGTAAGTCCTTTTTCTTCCAGAAGGCGGTGGAGCTGTTTTAATATCATATCGACGCCCTGATGGAGAAGATCGAAATCCTTCTTCTGCTCAGCAGACCTTACGCCCCTTTCAAAATCATCCACTATGCTCACGAGCTCAAGGATAAGGCCCTCGTTTGCAAACTTGACAAAATCTTCACGATCCCTTGCCGATCTCTTCCTGAAATTATCAAAGTCGGCCTGCAATCTCAAAAACTTATCGTAATAATCATCCTTTGTATCGAGCTCTTCCCGCAGGACCTTCACCTGGGCCTTAAGTGTCTCCAGGTCATCCTTCTCTTTTTCATGCGCTTTCTTATTAGCCTGCTTATCCTTCATCTTCACCTCTTATTACTTTTCGTTTAAAACCTTACTCAGGCTGCTGGCCACGTAATCCACCATGGAAACCAACCTTGGATATTCCATGCGTGTCGGCCCTATGACACCTACGGTGCCGCATGGCCGCTCACCGATAGAATAGTTGCATGTTATCAGGCTGCATTCGGTGAAACCGTCGGAGTCTATCTCAGAACCTATGTGGACCCTTACACCTTCTTCGTCGAGGTCCTTCTTAAGGAGTGAGAAGAGAAAGTCCTCATCTTCAAGCACGCCGAAGAGGTTCTTCAGTTTATCGATATCCTCAAACTCGGGCTGCTGCGCTATATGCATCCTTCCGTCCAGATATACCTTGTTCTCTTTCATTATGTCGAGCAGCAGGTCGATTATCGCCTTTGCCTTCTCGAGTATATAGTAGAAGGAGTCACGCTCGGCAAGAAGGCTCTGCACGATCTCTCTCCTTATCCTGCTGATCGGGCCTTTGCCTATGTGGCTGTTGATGAGATTTGATATGCGCGTAAGCTGGGAATCGTCTACGTCGCCGTTTATGCCTATTATAATATCCTTGGTAAAGCCGGACTCTGTCATAAGGATCACAAGTATCCTGCTCTCATCCAATCTTATAAGCTCTATGTGCTTAAAGACGCTCCTCTGCCAGACCGGAAACAGTACGATCCCTGTCTGGCTGCTGATGGAAGAGAGGATCTTCGATGCCTTTGCCAATATCCCGTCCACCTCCTGCACCCTCGACTTGAACTCCCTGCTGATCTGCCTCTTCTCTTCCTCTGTGAGCAGCTTTGCCTGCATCAGTTTATCAATATAATAACGGTACCCCTTCTCAGTAGGCATCCTTCCTGCGGAGGTGTGCGGATGCCTGATAAAACCGAGCTCTTCGAGGTCAGACATGACATTGCGGACAGTGGCAGGACTCAAGCTCAAACGCATCTTTCTGCTTATAGTCCTGGACGCGATAGGCTCAGCTGTATTGATATAGGAGTCTATTATAAGCTCTAATATCTTATCTCTTCTTGAACCATAGTCTTTTATGGGCATCTGTTCACCTTTATGCTATGTGAGGATTAGCACTCTAATGTTAAGAGTGCTAATTGGAATTTACAATTCTACCACACTGCGCTTTTTTGTCAAGTAAAAAATAAGAAAAAAATATGGGACCGTTTCACCCCTTCCGGGAACCTTGCAATATATAGGGTTATGACTTCACCATTTAAGTTTCCCGACAAACCCGAGCAGGTCAAGCATTTTACAAAAATGACATTGGTGGAGCCATAACCCCTTGTGGCACAAGGGCTCCGGGAGGGGTGAAACGGTCCCTTTCTAGCTCGTTAAAAAGGGTTGGATCTTGAACTTGAGGCGGGCGGGGACTGCGGCTTTTAGCCTTATACCTTCGGGGGTATCTTCTCTCTCTATTACATTGCCTTCCTTATATATACTGCTGACCAGGGACATGCTGCTGTGAGGCATAAAGAGCTCCACGGTCTCGATAAGCGAACTCAGTTTTTCGGTGACCGCATCGACGAGCCTGTCCAGACCTTCACCATTCAGGGCGGAGAGGGCAATGCTCTCTGTCACATTATTCCTGAAACGGGTTATCAGATGATCGTTATCGACCAGATCGATCTTATTCAAAACCGTTACGACAGGCTTGGACTCGGCCTTTAACTCCTTCAACACCTCATATACAGCGTCGAGGTGTTCGCTCGCCTTTGGGTCGCTGACATCGAGCACATGCAGTAGCAGCTCTGCCTCCTGTAGCTCTTCAAGCGTTGCCTTAAATGCCTCGATGAGATTATGCGGCAGGTTGTGTATAAAGCCGACCGTATCGACAAACAGGACCTTCTGATTGTTAGGCAGGCTGTAACGCCGGGAGGTAGGGTCGAGGGTGTTGAAGAGCTTCTTGCTTACACTTACATTCGATTCTGTAAGCGTATTCAATAGGGTAGACTTTCCGGCATTGGTATAACCTATCAGCGCTATAGTTGCAACAGAGTGCTCTGCCCTGTTCCTACGCAGCCGGCTTCTCCTCAAGCTGACCCCTTCAAGCTCCTTCTTTACCTTCAATACCCTCTTTCTTATGCGGCGCCGGTCCACCTCCAGTTTCTGCTCACCGGGCCCTCTGGTACCGATGCCGCCGCCGAGGCGGGAAAGCATTATACCTTTTCCCGAAAGACGTGGTATAAGATACTCAAGCTGTGCCAGCTCGACCTGAAGCTTACCTTCATTGGAGTGTGCCCTCATTGCAAAGACATCGAGTATAAGCTGCGTCCGGTCTATGGTCTTTACACCTAATATATCCTCCAGGTTGTTCTGCTGAGTACTGGATAGGTTTTTGCTAAACAGAACCGCGCCGACATCTTCATCATGTGCATGTATAAGATCGTGGATCTCTTCTGCCTTGCCCTTACCAATAAGGTAGTTTGGGGTAAACTCATCCCTTCTGCACAATACCTCGTCTATAACATTGACGCCGCTTGAGAGCGCAAGCTCCCTGAGCTCAAGGCCTGAGGCCTCTGCATCCCAGCCCTTAAGCTTATCTGCGTGCAATGACACAGTAACCAGTATTACCTTCTCCCTCTGGGATTCCTTTACTTCATACATAGCGCATATACGGCCTCTGCGGCCTCCTTGGGTTTCTTCTTATCGATGTCGACCCAGACGATCCTCTTATCACCTCTAAACCATGAGAGCTGCCTCTTTGCAAAGCGGCGCGTATTCCTCTTTATCAGCTCCCTTGCCTCTTTTGATGAAACCTCTCCATCTAAGCAGGCGAAGACCTCTTTATAACCCAGCGCCTGCGACGCTGTCAGAGAGAATCTATTTGCCTTGAGCCTACGGCACTCCCTTACAAATCCCTGCTTAAACATCTTATCGACACGGGCCTCTATCCGGCTATACAGATCGTGCCTGTTGCGATTAAGGCAAAAGAGCTTAAGATCATAGCCTGGGCCTAAACCATTTGCCTTTTTCTTAAGTTCTGAGATGGGCTTATCGGTCTTTATGTATACCTCAAGGGCCCGGACTATGCGGCGTATATCATTCGGGTGTAGCATGCCTGCGGTCTCTGGGTCAAGCTCAAGCAGTCTCCTGTAAAG
>JABMQS010000102.1 GCA_013202525.1 Candidatus Omnitrophota bacterium | reverse complement strand
GGCCTTCTGAGTGTAAAAGTCATGGACAAAGGTACACTCTCTTATGCTGCCGGTCTCGGGTTCCCTGCGAAAATCCCTCTTCATCAAAAACTGCGGCAGGCCTGAAGCAATGGCCCTAGTACGCAGAATTTCCCTTCTCATATTAGCTATAGGGGGAAAGGCCAACTGCTTTACAGGATTGCCCGGAATCCTACCGGACAATATTTTTACCGACTTTTTGATCATCTCTAACGCCGTACTCCCAATACCTCTTCTTCTAAACTCTGGAAATATTTGATACTGAAAATAGATCCTATTTTTCTCATACCACATCGTGCCATAGCCCACAATTTTATTAGTCGCTCGATCTCCGATTTGAAAATAGAGGGTGCCCATCTCGCTATCCTCATAATATGCAATCCAGTGCTTGGGCGCAAAAAAGGCCTTGATTTTGTCCAGGGTATTATTGACTATAGATCTAACTTTCGGATCTCCACCCTTATCTGATGACACTACGAGACAAAGGTCTCGTTGGTCTAACGCCGCGTCAAACGCCTCCTTCCATCTACTAACCGCACCTGGGTTTATTGTCCCCACCTCTAGTTCAAAATCTTCTCCTGTAGATGCCGTCTTATGGCCCTCACCATACAAGTCATGGACAAAGCTGCACTTTGTAATATCGACAGTCGCTGGTTCTTTTCGAAATCCCCTCTTCGTCAGAAACTGCGGCAGTCCTGAATCGATGGACCTCTCGCGTATTATAGGGTTTCTTATATTCTCAATAGGTGGAAAAATCAGCTGTCTTATAGTCGTACCGGGCGTGTTGTCGGACATCAGCTTTACCGACTTCTTTATTACCTCTAAGGCTGTGCTTCCGATACCTTTGCCTTCAAATTCAGGAAATATCTGATATTGAAAATACATCCTTTCTCCTTTATCGCGCCACATTACACCATAGCCCCATACTCTTCTAAAACCTGGACTTGTAATCATAAAATAGTGGGTGGAAAAAACCTTGTCAGAAAAATATAATATATCAAGCGTTGGCGAAGAAACGACCTGAACATTATCATTTGTATCATCTACTACCGACCTGACTACCGATTCAGCACCTTCTTCTAAGATTGTTGTGATATTCAACCCACGCTCTTGTAATGCATTATTAAAGATCTCCTTAGCCATTGCAACATCTTCTTGCCTTACTGCTGCCTCTTCTAACTCAAGATCTTCTCCCGAAGATGCGGCCTTTGGGCCTATATCTACAAGCCTGTGCGCTATCGGACGCAAGGCAGACTCGGGCCTTGGTACTGCCGCATCATTCGGCAGCGCTGTTATCATCATCGCTATCGTTAATATTGTCGCTATCGTCTTCATAGTCTTTAGAGCCTTTGGGGTCAGGCCCTGAGCACGAAGGTTCGTGCTCAGGGCCTGACCCCAAAGGCATGTGATATTGTTATGCCGCTGCGGCTATGGCTGCTAAGGTTCTCTCTTCTGGAACTGTTTCTTCTGCAAGGGGCACACCCTCTGCAACAGGCATCTGCTTTGTATCGCCGCGGAACACTACCGGCTCACCATGGACTATGCCTGAGCTGATACCAGTTGCAGGGCTGGACATGCCAGGCGGAGTAAGGTCCCTTGCTATAGGATCACCTACTGGAGCGCGATGTCCATTAGGAATAGTCATGCCGTTTGGTGCTGGCGAGCCATCCTTTACCTGCTCAACCGCACTGTCAGCAGGGGGCTCTCCTTTTGCTGTTTGTCCGAATAGCACCGCTTCGGTTGGCGCTGCAGTATCGGCCTGACCTGTGGCACCTGTCACAGGCTGCCCCTCCTCACCAAACCTCTGCCGCGATAGCAACAATTCAAGATCTGTGGCCTGACCCGCCCTCCACTTCGGTGGATAGAATAGAACATGGCAATCTATTCCACCCGACCTGGACATAAACTCTCTGATCATAAAATCCCTTCCGTATACAATCCTGCCAAAGCGCTTCCTAAAAACTATCTTAGGCCCTCTTACTCCGTCCGCATCAGGATAATCCTCAAAGGTCACACGCTTGGTGGTAAAAGGTATCCAGTTCCACCAGGCAAATTTGATCTTGGGAACCTTATCTCTGTATCCAAGGGTAACGCTCAACCTCTTATCGATCCATGGCAGCCAGGACTTATTTCTGCCAAGCTTCCATGGCTCAACATCACAGAGCTCTTTGTCTTTTGTTGGTACAATATCCACCCACATCTTCTCTGAAGGTTTTGCATCCGCTGCATCTTCAGACGGCGATGTGTATGCATATACAAGGTGGCTCTTTCGTATATCATCTTCCGGTCCTTTTTCAGGAATGCGCGGGTTGTAGTCATTTATCAGGAGGTTTGCATTATAATCCTTTGCTAATATAGGCAGGGCTATGATGGTTGCCAGGGTCACACCAGTAAGCACTATAATAACAGTCATAAAGCTATCTGTTGCCCATGAACCTGTATTCGCAAAGGTCATTGTTGTCAAATCAATGGGCACCTTGGCCTCCTTTGCCTTAGCTATGGCATCGAGCATCTCATCGACCCTGCCGCCTACAGCTATCCTAGCAAAACCATCGCCTATAGCAAAAGCGCATATCTGCAGGATAGTAAGCCATACCCAGTTGCCGAATGCGGAGATCACCGGATAGGCTGTAGTATACCCCTGTTTAGTGGCAGCCTCAGAATAGTGTAGTTCACCGACTACGACCTCGCCCCATGACTGGCCGATAAGGGGTGTAAATATTGTGCATGAGAACCACCACACAAAGAGCGCGACAAGAAAAACTGTCGGGTCTGTTATCATGATCAAAAGCCCTGCCCCGTAAGTCCCCTCAAGCACAACGCCCGGGAAAAGGAAGAGGTATAATACCCTCTGGACAACAAAGAATAGATTAAGCCACATAAGCGAGGTGAGCACCATGGTCACACGCTTGTTGGCGACTATCGCCTTCCACTTATCTTTGACAACCCCTGTTACTTGATCCTTTATGAGGTTTATAGAGCGCCTGTCGAATCTTGTTTTTATCTTCTTGGACAAATAGGCTGCGGCAGGCGGATACAGTAATATGATGGAGAGCGGCGATAGGTAGCTCATGATAAAATTAAACTTACCCATGGCATCCAATGCCTTGTCACCGTAGTCTGTAATGGCGCCCCAGAGCATACCATAGACCGTGTGCGCAGTAAGAAATATCAAGGTATGGTATACGATGCTTATAAAGTACTTCCTGCTGAAATACTGCGCAGCTGCCCAGAGGGTTACTTTATCTATAAGGCCTAATTTGCTCGACTCATAAACAGTATAGTTGGGGTCTTCGGAAGATACGCCTGTTTTGCGTTCTGCCAAGGCCCTGAGTTTCTCTATCTTCTTCGGGTGAAAGGCCGGTATATGATTCCTGAATGCAAGGCGCATAACATCCTTATCAGCGTACCTGTCCTCTAGTATCACGGCAACGGGATTCCAGTGCGCGATCTCCTCCCTCAAAAAATCCTCGGGCAGATACCTCTGCCTGTAGTTTCTATCATTGCCAATTATATCCACAGTCCATAAGTCCGCGGACATAGTCACCAATGCCGTGGCCTCCCACGTGAGCTTTCCAGCCTCAGGCTCCTCAGAAAAGAGCACATAGAATCTTACTGTATCGGCGTTGAGCTTTGCCATCCTGATCTTCCTGTCTATGTCTGCCTGCTCAGCTGGGGTAAAATCAAATAGCGGCCTTATCCTGGTCTGGAATGTCTCAGCAGTTAAATTCTGGTGCTTGTAATATCTCGGCTTAAGTTTCGTATATACACAAAATTCCTGGGAGTAGTCCTTCATAATGCCAGATACATCCTTCTCATCTATCTCCGCGGCATCCTGAGGACGGTATACCGGGATATAATCCTTTAGTAGTGTGTCGATAGTATATTGATCAAAAGCATCCTTTTCGAAGACCAGGGCTCGGGGCATATCGGTTTCTATTCGATTCTCAAGGAAATCTCTGGGAAGATATTTCCTTTCTGCTGTCGCATCAATGGCCTCTGTTCGTATAAACCACACACCATCCTGCCTGTCTACTCTCGCTATGGCCTCAGATCTATCATCCTCTCCTGCTAACCTTTCAGAAAAGAGCTGAAAAACTAGTGCGGCCGGTCTTCCCGCTTCTTCCTGCAATAGTCTCATTGCGTGATCAGCGGGGTACTGAGGAAGATAATCAGCAACAGGCATTCCAAAATTTGAACTCCTGCCATAAGATTTTTCCGGGTCAATGTCTTCTTCCTCATCCGGCTTTATGGCATTTAAGAGTCTCTTCACCCTCTCTTTGTCTCTGGCACAATAGAACCCAATGCCTCCATATATCAAAAGTGCAATAGTGCCGATAATGCCGCTAAAAAAGACCACGTAAGGCTCATAAGGTTTGACAGTATACATGAAGAATCTCTGTATCTCGACCCAGTAAGGAACGATGAAGCAGAGCGCTGTAAAGGTGCCGAATATAGTCGTGTATAAGAAAGGAGCGTGTGCCCCGAAGAAATTATTGACCTTGTTCATCGTGTAGTTATTATTAAAGGCCCTATACTGCCTTCTGAAAAATCCGGTGGTTGCAACAAGCGCCCATAGAGAACCGCGCACTATTGCGAGCAGGCTGGATCCTATGCCTCTAGTAGGTGGTGGAGACTCTTGTTGCCCATCATCAGGTTCACCTTGCGAGGAAGATTTAGGGGCTTGGGGATGTGCAGATGGGATTGCTGCTCCTGCAGCACTACCAAAGACAACCTTATGCGCCATAGGCCTTAGGGCAGACTCCTGCCAGTAGGCCAATGCATCAGCAGGCACACTGGTCACAAAGATAGCTATTGCTAGTATTATAGTAAGAATTCTTATCATACTAATGCACTGCAGGTGGGTTTTTCTTAACAGATTATACTATAATTTATAAAGTGTTTATTATTATATCCGAAAAACTCTTCTATGTCAACAATTATATGCCCATTATGAAAAATATTGTCAGGGACGTACCCTGAGCACAGGTACCCGTGCTCAGGGTACGTCCCTGAGGGTTTCTTTGGCGAGGGTGGCATCTTTTAGGATTTGGGTGCGGAGGTGGTCCTTATTCCTGAATCGCCTCTCAGACCTCAGCCTCTTTCCGAAACAGATCTCAATATCTCTGCCATATAACCTTCTGTCTATTCCGAACAGATGCACCTCAATAGTGGGCTCTTTTTCCTTAAAAGTAGGCCGGATTCCGATGTTAAGGACCGACTTATATCGCTTGCTGCCCAGCTTTGAATAGGCAGAATATACGCCGCTTGGCGGGATTGCCTCATGATGAGGGTCGATATTTGCGGTCTTAAACCCTATTGTCCTGCCTCTCTGGCGGCCCTTTACCACTGTGCCCAGGATCGAGACAGGCCTGCCCAACAGTTTAGCAGCGGCCCTGAGCTTACCATTTTCTATTAAGTGACGAATCAGGCTGCTGCTTATGGTGCGAGAATTATGACGCAGGGGCCTTACTATCTTAACATCAAATCCCAAATCATCTGATATCGCCTCCAGGGCAGCCTCTGTATGCACCTTCTCTCTTCCAAAGGAGAAGTTCCCGCCAACTACCAGCATCTTCATATTGAGCCTTCTGATAAGGACCTGCTGCATAAACTCAAGGGCGCCTTTTCGCGCAATAGCCCTGCTGAAATTCATAACCAGGCAGAGCTCGATACCAAGCTCATCCAGGATACGCAGGCGGTGCTTTAGAGATGCGAGCATGGCTACCGCAGATCTTCCTCTCAGTATCTTTTCCGGATGCGGATCAAAGGTAACGGCAACAGGCCTTGCATTCAGGGACTTTGCCTGCTTGACTGCCTGCTCTATTATTTTACGGTGGCCTATGTGCACACCATCAAATATGCCGACGACCACAACCGATGGCCCTGACTGTCTCTTTAGGTTTTTTATTCCGTGGATGATCTTCATCTTATGTCTTCTGCACTAATCGCATCGTCAATATGAAACTTGCCGGATCTCATCCTGCGAAGAGCCGACATGTGCGCGCCGCAGCCCAACTTCTCTCCAATATCGTGGCATAGCGTTCTGATATAAGTCCCCTTGGAACATGTTACCTTAAACTCCGCCTCCGGCTTTGATATACCGACTATCTCAATCTCTTTTATCTCTATCTGCTGGGGGCTTCTCTCAACTTCAATACCTTTTCTCGCGAGTTTATACAGGCGCTTGCCCTTATGCAGTTTTGCAGAGACCATTGGCGGGATCTGTTCCTGTTTTCCCTTAAACGACATGATGGCCTCTTTGATCCTATCATCGTCTATACCATCGAGTCCTGCCTCTTTCAGCACCTTGCCGGTCGAATCCTGCGTATCGGTAGTAGCGCCTAATGTCATTGTGCAGAGATACTCCTTATCGTCTGCTGAAAACTGCGAGGATAATTTCGTGGCCTTGTTTAAAAGAACTACCAGGACGCCTGTGGCCATGGGATCAAGTGTGCCGCAATGGCCGGCCTTCTTTACCTTAAGCCGCTTTCGCACAAGATCGATCACGTCGTGAGACGTTAAGCCTTTGGGTTTGTCTATGATAAGGATATTGTCCATCAAACCTGCTATCCTTCGCGCACAAATTTCTTCGCGGTCGAGACTACAGCCTTTTCAGCCTCGGAGATGTTCTTTTTTATGGTACAACCGCTGGCTGATGGATGGCCTCCCCCGTCAAAGACCTTGGCGAGCTTGCATACATCCACACCTTCATTTGAACGGAAACTGACCTTGGTTGTGTTTTTGCCTATCTCCCGAAATGCCATAGCGATCTTGACGCCTTTTATGGACCTGGGGAAATTGATGCAATCATCTGTCCCCTCTTCGCCCCTCTTGTGTTTTTTCAAGGCCGCCTTTGTTATCCTTACCCAGGCGATCTTCTCATCCTTTGTTGTGTTCAGCGTTGAGAGCACTGCCGTAAGCATAGTCAGCCGCGTCCTGTGCGCCTGTTCATAGACCAGGCGGTATGTCTGCGTGGGGTCCACGCCTTTATCGAGCATCTCAGCGGCTATCCTGTGCGTCTGTGCTGTGGTATTTGAATAACGAAACGACCCTGTATCGGTAACCATTGCCACATATATGCATAATGCCGCGTTCTTATCTATCGGAATGCCCGATTCCTTAAAAAGATAATATACCTGCACGCCTGAACAGGAGATATCTGTCGATATCCAGTCTATGGTGCCAAAACGCGTATTGCTGACATGGTGGTCTATATTTATAATGGGCTTACTGAAATCAAGCGACTCTTTTAAAGGCCCGATTCTGTCAAACCCTGTGCAATCCACAAAGCAGGCAAGATCATATTGTATCTTTTTGCCTTTCTGGGACTTGTTGATATCCTTTGCGCCCTGCATAAACCGGTATATCGCAGGTACGGTGTCAGGGGAAAACAAGAGCGGCTTTTTACCCAGGCGTCTTACCAGATTGGCCAGGGCCAGCTGGCTGCCAATGGCATCGCCCTCCATGTTCTGGTGCGACGATATGAGTATGGTTTTGTTGCTCTTATCCTTTAATAACCGCATGATCTGCTTGATCTTATTTGTCTGCATCATCTGTCTCCTTCTCTTTTTTGATCCTTTCTATGATCTCCTCTATCTTATCACATTTTCTCTGCGACTCATCGTAAAAAAAGTCTATGGTGGGAGTAAATTTCATCCTTATCCTCTCACCCAAAAGTCTCCTTATAACCCCTGAGGTCCTGTTCAGCATATCGGCTGCGTCTTCAATGGGATCCTCAATGCCGAATGTAGTAAAAAAGATCCTTGCCTGCCTGAGGTCAGGAGTCACCTCTGCCCTTGTAATAGTTATAAAACCCATGCGCGGGTCCTGAAGTTCCTGCTGCACTATAAGGCTCACCTGCTGGCGTATCTCCTTCTGAACCTTGTCCATCCTTGACATAATATCCCCTTATTACAAAAGCTCTATCTGGTGATCGACGATATCGACCTGCTTAAAATTATCAACAAAATTCAAGACCATACTCAAGGTGCTATTCACATTCGCCTTGGTGCCGGAGACGCTGCAGACAGCGATATCCGCAAGCTGCCACTTCTCATGCTCCCCCACCTCCGCGACAGAGACATTAAACCTGTTACGCAGCCTCTCCTTGACGCTCTTTGTGGCCATCCTCTTTACCTTCAGCGAATTGCTCGCAGGTATATGTATGCGTATAGTCAGAAGCCCTATTATCATTTTTAGGCCTTGCCTGAAAGCTGCCTGGCAAGTCTCATCTCATCTTGTTTATTCAACAGCCTGCCATCCAGCTTCTCGTATAATACCCTGTCCAGGATCTTCCCATACCTCGGGCCCGGGGCGATACCGAGGCCTTTAAGGTCCTTGCCGCTTATGGAGGGCTTAACGCCATTATATTTTGCCAAAAATAATGAAACCCGCATCCTTACTCTCTCGCTCTTTGCCTTTGCCAGTATAAAGAGTATGACCTCGTATGCGAGCGGTTCAAGGTGCCTGTATATCCGGCTTGGGGCGAGCTCTCTCTTGGCCTTAAGGGCCCTTATGACCTTATCGGCCTTTCCTTTACAGGATATGATCCTCTTCTCATCACCCTTTGTAAATACAAACTTCTCACACAGCGCCTTGACCTGGGCCAGATCAAGGCCGTCCACCATTGCAAAAAAGAATATGAGCCAGCGGTCTATAGGACGTTTCTTTAAAAATGAGCTCTCATACCACCTGCAGCATTCACCGATATCGCCAAAGAGCCTGAGCATGCCCTTGGTCAGCCTGAGCCTGGGATGGATAAATCTCAGCTCATGCAACTCGTGCATGCGCGTAAGCGCCTTCACGGGCTCGGGCTCGCTCAATATGAGTATAAGCTCATTGCGCAGACGCTGTTTCTGTGTCCTGCCAAACATATCGAGCCTGACCGCGGTCTTTATGAGCTCCTCTGTATGCGGCTCTATTTTAAAATTATACCTCTGTTCAAATCTGACGGCCCTGAATATGCGGGTCGGATCCTCAATAAAGCTTAGATCATGTAGAACACGCACCTTCTTCTGCCGCAGGTCGCGCTGTCCATTGAAAAAGTCTATGAGCCTGCCAAAACTCCCCTTGTTTAAAGAGACGGCCATGGCATTTATAGTAAAGTCTCTTCTGTGGAGATCCTGTTTTATGGAACTGAAGACCACCTTGGGAAGCGCAGCAGGATGTTCATAGGACTCGACCCTGGCAGTCGCTATATCTATCTTGAATCTCTCTTTCCTGTTCACCGGGCCCCTCTTCGCTTTCGGACACCAGTCCATCACAACCGTCGCCGTACCAAATCTCTTGTAAACAACCAGCGAACCGCCCAATTTATCAGCAAGGGCTTTTGCAAAGACGAGGCACTCTCTCTCTAATACTATATCAACATCAAAGCTACTGACATTCAAAAGAATATCCCTTGCAAAACCGCCGACTGCATAGGCCTTGAGGCCCTTCTGGTCCGCGAGGGCGCCGCAAAGCCTTAATATCTTAAGCATCCGAGGAGACAGGTTCTTCTTTATCGCCGATGATATATTCTTGGCCGGACCATGTGGCTTACGCCTATTCCTGGTTATGCCTGACTTTTTGATAAGCTCCATTCTCATCTCTCTATGGACGCGGGTGGTACTTGTGGTGAATCGACTTGAGGCGCTCTTTGTTTACGTGGGTATAGATCTGTGTGGTGGAGATATCTGCGTGGCCGAGCATCTCCTGCACGATCCTCAAATCCGCGCCCCTCTCAAGCATATGCGTAGCAAAAGAATGCCTGAGTGTGTGAGGCGTTATATGTTTATCTATCCCGGCCAGGCGGGCATACTTCCTTATCAGTTTCCAGAAGCTCTGGCGTGAGACCTTCTTGCCGAGACGCGAAAGAAACAGCGCCTTCTGCGGGCCTACCTTGAGCAGCTTGGGCCTGACCTTCTGCAGATAACGCTGCACTGCCTCCCTTGCCTGCTTTCCTATAGGGACTATCCTCTCCTTGTTGCCCTTTCCGATGCATTTGATAAAACCTACATCGAGGTTGACGTTATCGGTCTCCAGGTTGCAGAGCTCAGAGACCCGTACACCTGTTGCATACATGACCTCAAGGGCTGCCTTATCCCTTATGCCCATCCAGTTTCTTATGTTGGGTTTTTTAAGGATCTCTTCAACATCAGGCAGGGAGAGTGTCTCAGGAAGATGCTTCCACAGCTTGGGGGAGTCGAGGACACTAGTCACATCGTCTTTTATATACTTCTCGCGCAGGAGAAATCTGTGCAGGACCTTTATGGCAACGAGATTGCGGGAGACAGAGTTGGGTGAAAGCCCCCCGTCCTTCTGAAACATCATATAATCCCGTATATCCGGCCTGTCGACTTCATTCAGGTGCAGACGCTTCTTCTTCTTTTCCAGGAAATCGCAGTACTTATACAGATCAGTCCTGTAGGCTGTAATGGTATTGTCCGAGAGCCCCTTCTCTACAGAGAGATAGTTCAGAAACTCCTCAACCATGTCCTTCATCGCCATAGCTTACTCCGGACTGCGCCGGGGTCAGGCCCTGAGCACGACCCTTGGTGCTCAGGGCCTGACCCTAAAGCTACTATTGCAGCCAGGAGTTGTTCTTCTTCTCGTGGCCGATGGTGGTCTCTGGTCCGTGGCCCGGAAAGACAAGAACGCTCTCATCGAGAGGCAAGAGCTTCTTTCTTATGCCATTTATGAGCGCGTCGCCATCGCTGTAAGGAAAATCTGAGCGGCCTATGCTGTCGGCAAAGAGCGCATCACCTGTAAAGACTATGCCGTCATGATGCAACGATATGCCTCCAGGTGTATGGCCCGGGGTATGCAGGACCTTTAAGCTTACGTCTGCTATCTCTATCTCTTCGCCATCCTCAAGGATGTGGTCTGCCTTTGGCGACATGGCAAAATGGGCAGTGAACGCAGAAAGGCTGTTTACGGGATTTGTCAGAAAATCGGCGTCATCCTTGTGGATGTATATGGGGAGCTTAAACTTATAGTTTGCGCCCGTATGGTCTATGTGGCCATGTGTATTTATAATAAACTTCGGCACGAGCTTCTCTTTATCCAGGAGCTTCTTTATCTTATCGTAATCGCCGCCCGGGTCTATCACCGCGACCTCACGGGTCTTTGCAGACCCGAATATGTAGCAGTTTGTGCCTATCGGACCGACTACAAGTTGGTGCAATATATATCGCTTATTGGCTTGCTTCATCTGCTTCTTTTGGCGTTTCTTTTAGGATCGCATCCTTTGCCGGGACCGTATCAGTCTCGTCTGAGATCTCCGCCACTGTGCGCAGGCCTTCGGACTTCCTTATATACTTTTTCATACTGAGGTATGAAAACTTCCTGTTTACCATGCGGTAATGCTTCTTCAGCCTGCGGACCATGAAGTTTCTATTAGAGGATATATACTCCCTGTCCTTGATCCTGGCAGCCATATCCTTTAATTCCTCGAGCAAAGGGCGTATCTCCTGCTGTTGCTGCTCCATGAGCAGTTCATGCAGTTTCTTAATCTCAACAAAGGCATAGGAGGAGTACATTTCTATCCTCTTTCTGCTCTTTTGCGTATCCAGGCTGTAGATGAGCTCCGACTCAGCGCTCTTCCAGAATGCAAAGTGGTTTGCATAGAGCTGCCTGTTGGTAAACTCCTTCTCATAATCAATAGGTTGCAGGATGGGGCCCTCCTTTTCCTCCGCATCCTTCTTCCTGACAAACTTTCTCCTCCACGACCCGCTGCAGCCGCAGCACCCCAGCATAAATACAGCCACCAGGAAAATCGCCATAATCTTTTTATACATATCAGGCCACCTCATTTTTTTGTGATCATCCTCTTAAACTCATCCTCTGTTACTATCTTAACGCCCAGCCTCTTTGCCTTTGTGTGTTTTGAACCGGGCTCTTTTCCGCATACCACAAAGTCGGTCTGTTTGCTTACCGATGAAGAGACGCGTCCCCCCAGGCCCTTTATTGCGTCCTGTGCCTCTATCCTGGAGAATGCCTCCAGGCCACCGGTAAATATAAAGGTCTTTCCGGCAAAGATACCTGACTTGCCTTTTGGTTTGCCCTGCATGATGACGCCGGCCTTATCGAGCTTCTCCATTACCTTCTCTGTCTCCGGCCTTGAAAAGTACTCACATATCGACTCTGCCATTATCGGGCCTATCCCGTCTGTCTGTGTCAAGGCAGCCAGCGTTTGATTCTTTAGATTTTTTATTGAAGAAAATTCCTCTGCTAATATATCGGCTGCATGCACACCGACATGCCTTACGCCAAGGGCAAATATGAGGCGTGCAAGCGGTTGTTTCCTGGAGCGCTCTATGCCTGCCAACAGGTTCTCGGTCGATTTTTCAGCCATCCTCTCAAGACCTATAAGATCCTCAAACTTCAGGCTGTATATATCCGAATAATCACTGACCAGTTTGCTATCCACCAACTGTTCGACCATAGACTCGCCCAGGCCTTCTATATCCATTGCATTACGCGATGCAAAATGCTTGAGTCGTTCCTTGACCTGCGCAGGACAGGCGACATTGTCACAACGGATAGCGACCTCACCGGGATGCTGTACAACCTCACCACTGCAGACAGGGCACTTTTTGGGCATGTGAAAGTGCTTCTCATCCCCCTTGCGTTTCTCAAGAACAGGGGCCACTACCTGAGGTATTATCTCGCCTGCCTTCTCTATGACAACCGTATCCCCTATCCTTACGTCTTTCCTCTCGATATCATCTGTGTTATGCAGTGTCGCGCGGCTCACAGTACTGCCGGAGAGCCTGACCGGTTCAAGCACTGCTACAGGCGTAAGGGTACCTGTCCTTCCGACCTGCACTATTATATCTTTTAGTTTTGTGGTTGCGCGTTCTGCAGGAAACTTATAGGCTATCATCCAGCGGGGGGCCTTTGACGTTGCCCCGAGCGACCTCTGCTGCTTTAATGAATCCACCTTGATGACCATTCCATCTATATCGTAATCGAGGGACTTCTTCTTCTCCTGCCAGCTGTTGCAGTAGGTGATCACCTCTTCTATGTCCCGGCAGCTTTTGATATTGGGATTGGTCCTGAAGCCATGTTTCTTTAAGAATGAGATTGCTCCCCATTGGCTATCCGGAACCTCGCCCTCTGCGTGTCCGAAACCATAGACAAAAACCTGAAGGTCGCGCTCAGCCACAAGCCTTGGGTCGAGCAGTTTCAACGAGCCTGCCGCGGCATTCCTCGGGTTTGCAAAGAGCTCATCCCCGGCCTTCTCCTTCTGCCTGTTTATCTTATCAAAGGTCTTGCGGTTCATATATACCTCGCCGCGGATCTCTATGAGTTTTGGAAAATCCTCTCTTTCGCGGACAAGGAGCGGTATCGCCTTGACGGTCTTAAGGCTTTGTGTAATCTCATCGCCTGTCACGCCATCGCCGCGCGTAGCGCCGCTTGTAAATAAGCCGTCTCCATAAGTAAGCGAAACAGAAGCGCCGTCTATCTTAAGCTCTACCACATAACCTATATCCTCATGAGGCAGGTTCTTCTTTACCCTCTTATCAAATTCCCGCAGCTCATCCGCTGAATACGTATTGTCCATGCTCAGCATGGCTGAGGCATGCTTGACCTTTGCAAAACCCTCTGACGGTTCCCCTCCGACCCTCTGGGTAGGGGAATCTGGGGTGATCAGGCGGGGGTTCTTCTTCTCCAGGTCGATGAGGCTGCGCATAAGTTTGTCATACTGCTGGTCAGAGATCTCAGGCCTGTTTTCCACGTAATACTTATGGTCGTGGGACCTGATCTTTTCCCTTAATGCCTCTATCTCTTTTGATACGTCCATCTATCTTCCCTCTGCCAGTCTTACAGCCAATGAACTTGGAAGGCCTGCCTTCAGGATCTCATCCTGGGCCTTCTTCACATCGTAGTCTATTCTCTCGATACGCAGGATATTGTCTTCGGTATCGTATACACAGTATGAGCTGCGCCAGTCTCCATCGCGCGGCTGTCCGATGCTGCCGACATTTACAAGGTACCTTCTGCCCGGCGTTAACCTGACTTTTGGTTCCTCAGCAAATTGCACACAGCCTTCTGCATCTTTATAAAAGATGGCTGCTCTATGTGAATGGCCGACAAAGCATAGCAATGTCTTTTGAAGGTCTATACTCCCTGCCGCCTCGGCCGCGTCTCTTATATAACCAAAATCCTCAGGATGATCGAGACCTCCATGCACCAGGGTGCACTCATCATCCTGGTACATAAGTTTCAGACTCTTGAGGTAGTCTTTGTCAATATCACCGAGTGCGCCTTTAGTCCAGATGACCGCCTTCTTGGCGTCCTCGTTAAAATAGTCTGTGCCAAAGGTGCCTGCTGCAGCCTGATCATGGTTTCCGCAGACCACGGGACACTTTAATTGCCTGGTGATCTCTATGCATTCGTGGGGATTTGCACCATAACCGACAATATCTCCGACACAAAAATATTTGTCAACTCCTTCTTTCTTACCAGC
>JABMQS010000101.1 GCA_013202525.1 Candidatus Omnitrophota bacterium | reverse complement strand
GGGTACATATATTGGCTTAAGTTATGATTTTAAAAGCTCAAAAGAAGTATATCATACAAAGGAGGGATTGTCAACCCCTCCGCCAATAATTCTTAAAATTTGTACGAACCCCCCAATTTAACACCAAATGTCCTTAGCGTATTATCCGGAAGCTCTGCATTTACAGTGCCGTCATTGCTGCGGTCTTGCCTGTCCATGCGCTGCGAATCCCAGAATCCACCCAAAGAAAGATCGATCTTCTCTGAAAAGAGATAATCAAACCCACCCTCTGCGTGGAAGATATTGCCTGATTTGGAGATGAGCCTGCCTATGGCCTCATTCCTGGTGGGGGTATAGACTAATGGGGCATAAAATAGCTTGCCGTATATATTATACTTCTCATTTGGCATGTAATCGACCCGGCCTCCTATGCCCATGTACGATAGGTCGAAGATCTCGCTTACCTCACCAAGCTGCGCAACGGTTGTGCTTGTCGTCTCGATCCCGCTCCTGTCAAATTCAAACCTTCTATAGCCTGCATTTATAAGAGGTGTAAAGGATATATATTTTTCAGGGTGGTTGAATGCCCAGCCTACATCGGCGCTGACATCGGCACCCCTGAAACTCATCTCATCGGTCTGGTAATCCCCTACGCCTGAATAGTTCCACTTCTCTTTTTCCTTAAGTGTGGTATAGAGCCCTAAGTTAATGGCGCCTTCAATCTTTTCTTTATCATAGCAGTGTATGCCAAACTCTATCTTGGTCAAGAAGGCATCCCAGTCTGAGTCTACGGGCGCTACCTCTGCATTTTCTTCATACTGCGCGCCGCCGAGATAGATATTTGTCACAAACTTGCCCCCCGGAAGAGGCGAATTAAACGGCCCCAGGGATGTCAGCGGTTCATCAAGGGCTGCGGCTGCCCCGGGCCTGTGCGACTGGCCCCAACTGCCTGTATATGAGACCCTGATAATATGCCTTGTATCCAGCGCCGTCAATGCGAAATGCTCTTCAGGGTATTTGTGGTTATAGCCCACATACTCACCGAACATTATGTTAAAGTGCTGATCTTCATTTATCTGGTAACCGAATGAAGCGAATATATTACTGTGGCCATCGTAAAGACTGCCCTGCTCCATTACAAACTCCCTGTACAGGTCGTTCTGGCGCGTATACTGGTAGAGAAATCCCATAGTCATCCTGCTATTGGGCTTGTATTCTACCTCTACGCTCTGATGGGTGGAGTTATCATCCGTTGCCATGGCATACTTATTGTCATTGTAGACATAGTTGAAGGTCATCTTGATCGGGGTAAAGGGATTATATGCAAAACGCAGTTTATAGATATTATAGTAGGTGTAAGCAGGCAAGCCAAATGCGGTCTGGTCATACAGGAAGGGCACGACCTGATCCCATATAACACCCTTGTCAAAGGTGTCGGTCACATACGCGTTGTTAAGGAGACCCCTTGGCCAGTCCTTGGGGTCGTTGGTGGCCTCGTATACACCGAAACCCTTGAAATAGTCGCAGAACTCATACTCAAGGCCTGCCGAGAAACTTCCAATGGATGGGTCCTTGTCTGCGGGTATGGCCGCGTTCCTGAGCCAGATGTCCTCATAGGCAAAATAGTCTGTAAAAGCGCTGTATGAGTTCTTGGCGTTCATAAGAGGGTCTATGCCCTCTCTTGTCTTTGGCAGGTGCTGGAAATAGGCAAGGCCCTTAACAGTGAGCTTCGGCGTTGCCTTATATGTTCCATCGAGCCTGAATACGTTCTCTATGAGGTCGCCTGAATCCTTATGCACGGTCCTGAAATCGAACCTGGTATCGAGGTTGTAATCCGGAAACTCACCTTCTGCCCTTAAGTTAAATGAGCTTCTTCCTATATCCATGCCGTCGCCGAACAGGACGGCTTCATTGTTGGGATTTAGGTCTTCAAAATATATGTGCTTTGCAAACTCAAAATCCTTCCTGGTAAACCTGTAGTTTGAAAGGCCTGGGAAGAAGTTGTCATCAAGATAAGAGAAGTTCATGTTGAGCAGGTATTTATCGGTCTTGCTCGGTGTCATGTTCAGGCTGCCCGCGCTCTCAAGGCCTACTATGCCGGCATAACCGGTATATTTATTATCATAGCCTATGGCCTCCTCTACGCCCATGTGGCTTAGAGCAAACTCTGCCTGAAGCTTCGTGCCGGGGATCAGGTCATAGGAACCGTCTACCGCAAACATATTGTTTATTGCCTCCACTGAATTATGGCGCATACCGGTCTTTAGGGTATAGAGGGCGCCGACCGAGGTCTTTTCATTAAGAGGTATCTTGCCCCTGATAGCAGCGGGTATGCTGTTTGCCTGCTGGTAGGTCTGCCAGAGATTCCTGGGGGCAGCACCGACTGCCTTTACCACAGCACCGTTGTCAAAAGCAATGTCTGCGGAAGCGCCCCTTAAGAATGTCAGGCGCTGATTGTTACTGTCTCTTGCCACAAAAGAGATATTCCTCTCCCACTGGCCCTTCTTTGTAGGCTCCATAGTGCGGTCAAATTCCGGCGGCGCTGAAACACCCTTCCTGTTAAAGACGCGGCTCGGGCTGTAGGTATCGAGCCACGGGCTCTCTTCCCACCAGACCTTGTTATTTGAAAGCCTCATCGGGTCATCTGATGTGAGCGCCTCATCCTGGCTGGACATAAAGAAGCCCTTTAATTTAACCGACTTTTTGTTGTAGGTCAACCATGACTTACGGATGGGAACATACATCCTGTCTATCTCGACCTGCGGCAGGGAGAACCTGTTTGAGCCCCAATCGCTTAAACCCATATATGTCTCAGGAGACGTCTTTTCATCTTCGACCTTGATCTCCTGGATATTTACTATATCACCATTGTTTGTCCTGTAGGTCTCGTTTACTGTTTTTTGAACATTGGACCAGTACTTCAGGTCTACCTGGAGATCATCTCCGCCTGAACCTGTAGTATAGATCCTCTTTCTTCCGACAAATGTCCAGGGGTCTATGACTATCTTATTATAAAAATCGACCGTATCCCTGAAGGGTATATCCACATCTATATTCAGCCTGGAGTAGATCTTCTTGTCGTAACTGTTCTGCCTGTCCTGGCCAAACAGATATCTCCAGCTTGTATCGCCCGGCATGTTATGATAATCGGCATTGGCATCCTTCCATAAGAAGTTATCCGGCTCAAAACCGAATGTCATGCGGTAGTCGCCCTTTATGGTGGAAGGCGCGAATCCCCTGTTTAGATCCTCTCCGCCCTTCTGGAATTTCTCGTTTATGCTGTCGCTGAATGCCACGGGGTTTAGATATTCATTAAAGAACTCGCCAAAACTCTTTGGCGCGGGCGCCTTATCTGCCAATACCACAGGGGGCTTTTGCTTTGCAAGCTCTGCTTTAGCAACCCTTGACTTTGACTTTTTGGGTTTTATTCTCCTCAGTCTTGCTTTCTTTGGCTTTGCCTTGGCGGGTTTTGCCTTTGTCTCTACCTGCGGCCTGGCTACTTCTGTCACAAACGCTGCCTCTTCCTCGATATCTTCATATTCCAATATCTCGACCTCGGGCCCTTGCGGCCCTGAGAGCCTTGCTACAGTGCGCCTCTGTCTTGCGAAAGATACTGTTTCAGGCATTGCTGTCTCTTGCTTTATCTCTGGCTCTACGACGGACTCTATCTCTGGCTCTGGGTATTTTGGCTCTACGGACCTTATCTCTGGCTCTATAGACCTTGGCTTGTAGCGCCTGGGTTTCATGCCGACAAGCTTTTCTCCTGGCTTTCGCTTTGAAGGCCCCTTGACAGGGGTATGCTTGATTACTTTGGGCTTGGGCGGCTTACGGACAGGGGCCTTGACTGCCGTGGCAACTTTAACAGGAGTTGTTTCTGCCACAACTACCTCTTCTTCTTGCACCAGGTCTTCTGTTCTTATGCCCCTGCGCCTGTTCATGCGTTCCTCTATAGCTGCCATCGCCTCTCTCATCGCCTTATCACGCGCGGTAAGCAGGTCGACCGAACCTTCACGCCGCTCTATCTGAGCAACCTTGAGGCGCGCCTCCTGAGAATCAGGATGGAGTAGCAACGCCCTTTTAAATGCCTCTAAGGCGGGCTGTGATCTGCCCTGCCTTGAGAACTCCTCGCCCTTTGCCATATAGAACTTGTAGATATTGCTGTATTGGACATCCCCGGCCTCAGGCTTCATATCATAGACAGACCCATCCTCTGCTGCCTGGGACATGGAAGGTAGTGACGTTAGCAAAAAGACAATAAGTGTTATATAGATTACTATTTTTTTCATACTTTTATCTGACATATGCCTTAAAGATGCGCATACCCCTTTAAAAAAAGCATAACATGAATAATTAACATCGACAACTATATTCTCACTTTTCATAACATTTTTTTTATGATAGGCATAAAAGAGGTGCCCCCACCTAAAGCCTCTATGGCACCTCATATCTCGCTATATCACTCTACCTTGTATGTGAGGATAAGTCCCTTATCCTCTCTTATTATACCTACCTTTAACTCCTTCCGGCCGCTTATTTTTTTGTAGGCTGAAAATATCTGACGAGGCGTGTTCAGCCTGTCTCCGTTTACAGTCCTTATGATATCGCCCTCTTCTACACCGATCTCCTTAAGTATGCCGACCGGCGTAAGCTTGGTAACCTTTACACCGCTGGCCTCCCCACCCTTAAACCAGGGCTTTATCCTTACGTTTTTCATAATGACCTTCAGGTTAGAGACAGCATTTTCTACTGTGGTCTTATCTACTATAAATGTATCGCCTTGCCTGCTTATATTATAATGCGATATATCCTCACTCAGGGCATTGGGCTGAAGTACCGACCCTATGGGAAAAGAGAGTCTCCTGCCGGCATCAGAGGCCTTAAATGAAACCTCGCCCCTGCCTATGGAAACGATCTCCAGGCCTTCTACATCCTCGCCCTCTTCGTAAAAGCTTACCCTGCCGCTCCTTGTATCCTCTATTACGGCAAGTGGCTTTACGCTCTTCTGAAAGAGCGTGCCTTTTAACCGCAGGCATGAGACCGAGGATGCCTGCCTTAATGAAGAGGCCTCATTCTGTCCTGCGCCTGAAGGGCCTGTGTAAAGGCCTATCGAGATACATAATATGAAGATATAGATACTAAGTTTTCTCATTGCCTTTTACCTGTTTTGAATAATGGCGGGCGATCCTGACCAGTGGCTTAAGCAGGAACCTGACCACTGCCCTGAGTGCCGGCCTGTCTGCAATAAACTCAGCTGCAGGCGGGCTGTATCGGTAATAGCACCTTACAAATTCTCTGCCCCAACCATTGCGCAAAAGGTGCCTGTCCCTGAATGCCCTCAATGTCATAACATCATCTGCCATGGGTGAACCGTAAGCAGCAGTTGCTATAAAACAGTAGCTGGCCGTACTTCCGGAACTGTCGGCCGCAGCGCTGCTTCCGCCTGCTGCGCCGCCGGCCGCGGCCGCAACAATAGGCCCGAGGCCGAATAAACTCAAGTGATTTGTCCTGGCAGAGGCATAGTTCTCATCCGGGTAGACCACTGTATCATACAGGGGCTCCCATGCATCTATATTCGGGTTGTACCATTTCACAACAAGGTCTACCTCAGCTATACCGGTACCGTCGACCATGCCGTCGTTATCTGCATCATCATATGCTATGGTAACGATCAGATCCTTGTTAAAGTTATCCACCCCTGTAATGTTGATCTCTACGGAATTGCCCACGCCGCCTGAAGGGCCGATAATCTCCTCGACCGTGACCTGAGGCATTATGTCGGTGGCCGGTATGGCGCCATACGGTATATAGATGCGCGTGCCATCGGGGAGGGCAATACTATTTGCCTTGTTCGGGTCTACCTTGACGCGCTTTCTGTGCGTGCCATTCTTATGCTCATAGATATCAGGATCTGAGGTAACGTTATCGACCTCCAATATTGTCTGTTTAAATGACGTTGAATCAACACCGTTTACAATGGCGCGGATCTCATAGTCTACGCCATCAACGAGTGCTGTTGTATCCCAGGAGGCCGAATAAGACATCACAGGACTGCCCGGTCCGATATTTGTCCAGGCAGTATCCCCGACCTGTCTGTACTGGAACATGACCTCGCCTACGCTAGCGTCATCCGGGAATACCTCGCATGTTAGGGTGATGGCATTGCCGGCAACGGTCAGGCCCTCTAAGGGTGATTTGAGATAGCTGGCATAAGGCGGAGGATAGTATGTAAATACAGGTATATATGCTGTGTCTGTGAGTCCGTTTGAATCGATCACTTTTAGTGTGGCCACGCAATAACCCGGATGGCTGTAATCCCATATCGGAATATCCGAAGCGGATGTGGTGGCATAATCTATTTTTTTGTCGCCGTCAAAATCCCACTCGTACCTTTCAATAGAGCCGGTGCTTAATGAGTGGTTGAACCTGGCCTTAACGGGAAGCGCCTGAGTTATGCTGGTTACATCAGCAGTACCGTTATACGTCACCCTGGGGACTGCAGAAGGCGGTGTGCCGCCCTCTGATATGATGATCAGGATATTATCAGAGGCAGATACATTTGCCTCGGTATGGACCTTGAGCGTTGCCCTGTATATGCCCGGGGCGCCGTATACATGGGATACATCTGCTCTGCCTGTCCAGCTCGGGTTATCTATCATGGAAGACCAATCGTATACGCCATCGCTCTCAAAGTCCCACTCGAGCCTCTTGGCATACCCGAGTTCAGGCCCGCCGTAACCTCCCAAGCCGACAGAGGAGCCGGCAACGCCATATATGACATTCTGGTTAAAGTATATCTGCGGCCTGTAAGGCGAGTCATGCCAGCTTGAGGCATCTGTGCTGATACCCACCATGGCGATATCAGAGAGGCCATCTGTATCTGTCACCTTGAAGGCGACATTAAAGGATTCAGTCACTGTCTCGTTATATGTCTTTGCGATACTTGCCGATTTTGTAAGCGATACGTCGTATTCGCCGTCTCCGGTCGTATCCCATTGATAGCGCGCTATGCCCTCATCGTCAGAACCGCTCGCGGTCAGAGGTATCGTAGTCGGTATCGGGATATCGGCCAGATTTAGTGTCGGTGACGCTGTCGGCGGATTGAGCGTTTCATTCCTTGAGACGGTCACTGTCGTGACAGCTATGGCCGTACCTCCTATAATATCGCTGATACGCACCTTGGCATTGTAGGTGCCGCTTGCAGTATATCTATACGAGACTGTGTTACCTTCGGAGGCATAGGACCACTCATCATATATGCCGTTTCCGTCAAAGTCCCACTCGTATTTTGCAATGGTGTAACCGCCTGCGTCGCTCACATTGACCGTAAGCGTAGAATCGAGCATCTGCAGGCCGCTGGATGGCGTTGCGCTCAGGGTCGCGGCTATGCCGCTGTTTGAGGCCTGCGGGTCTGTACTCATGCGGTACTCTTCAATATTGGTTATGCCATCGGAGTCATCGTCGTTTCTGGCGTCTTCGGGGTCAGAACTGTCAAGGCCATTGGCATTCTCCCAGACATCAGGCATACCATCACCGTCTGTGTCTGTAAGATCAGGCACAACGATCTGGGCGCTTAACCTTACAACAGCAGCTGAATCAAAACCATAAGAGGCACACGGCAGGGCAAAGACGAATACAGCAAGACACACGGCTGCGCAGAGGCTTGCGGCCATCGCCTTTCGCCTTAAACTATATATGCCGTCTCTAACCGTATAATGCATCTTCCTTATGCCTTCTCCTTTACGCCCTTCAGGTCGATCTTAAAATCCTTTTTTATTACGCTCTCTTTTGTGTTGCCGTAATTGCAGAATACCTCTATATCGCAAATGCCCTCTTTGGGCAGGGCCTTTTCGAATCTTCCGACAAAGACATGGGTCTTGCCGCCGAATATGGGCTTGCCAAACGGCAGCTTGATCGATTCTTTGAATTCCCCTACCTTGACCGTCGCGTTTACGCGCGGCCTGAAGTGGACATTGCCCTTGTTTTCTATGGGCACTGCCAGATACGATATGCCTTCTCTTTCTGTTATCATGGCATTGCCTATCGCAGGGGCCACCTGCTCTGTGCCTTTTACAAACACATAAAGCGAGACTCCATAGCTTGTGCCCAGGGTCTGGGTCTTTGCTCTCTTTGGGGTAATATATATCATTGCAGCAAGCTCGCCCTTCGCATTCTTGGGAACCGATACCTGGGCCTTAAATCTCTTCTCTTTACCCGGCGCCAGGGTCAGCTCTTTTTTCTTAAGTTTCAGCCATTGGTCCAGCTCTATGCTCATATTCTCGGGCAGGCTAAACCATGTCCTTGCGCTTATATCGATTGTCACGGGCTTATCGCCCTTATTTGAGACCTTATATGTGACAGATGCGTCCTCGCCCGGCGAGACCTGGATAGTCTTTGTCAACGGGCCTATTGCGATATCTGCCGATGCAATACCTGCTACAAAAACCAGTGCCGCGGCTGTCAACATACTACATATATATAATTTCATATATCTCATCGCTTTTCCTTAATATCTCTTAAATTCGACATCGTCAATATAGATGGTGCATCCTGTATCATTCGGCGTATGCTGCTCATTGAATATGATGCCAAAGCCGTTTGAGACATAGGACATATCGCGGTTTAAGACAGGTACTACATACTGCTGCCATTCGGTAGTCAGGCTGTTTCTCCACATGGGCGGCGTCTCGCCGCAGGAGTCGCTGCTGTATCCAAAATAAGCCATTATCTGCAAAGGTTTGTTGCCGCCGATAGAACCGGAGTCTGCCCTTGCCCAGAAACTCAGGTAATCCGCGCCGCTCAGGTCATAACCCTTATCCGGAGCTCCCTCCCACTGGTTCTGAGGCTCCTGCCAGACAAGGCCGGCCCAGTTCCAGCCGTCATCCCCGTCCTGGCCGTTCCATGTGATCTTAAAGCATGTCTGGCCTGAATGCGGATTATCAGTGCATCTGGTATCGACCTGCAAATTGGCGCCTGCCAAGGTATTCATCCAACCTGAAGGATAATAGTGGTTCTTCATATATTCGTTATCAACTTCTAAGGAGTCGGGGTCTGCTGTGAAGGTATTATTGTCGCCCGGGGAAGGTACGGTCTGGTTCAGTGATGTGCCCCAAAGCATGTTATAATCGAGACTGGTCGCAGCATACCATGCGGTCGCGGCTACATGCGGTGTCGGGTGATAATACCACCCGAAACCTGTTGTCAAGTCACCCTTTGACGCTGCAACAATGGCCTTGTAATTCGCATTGGCGGAGTTGAGGGCCCTGTGCTGGCCTTCTTTTATCGCCTGAAGCCATCTCTGTGAATTATCGGTACTTCCGTAAGCGCCGGCCACCTTATAGGCTGCTGCAAACTGCGCTGTGCCTTCATACCATATACCGTCAGGCTCTGTGGCAGGACTGCCGGCAACAAAACCATAGTCAATGCCCTCAAGGCCTGTCCAGTCGTCCTTAAAGTAGAAGGTATTTAAGACGTAGTCCATCGCGTCTCTGTTCCTGGACGAACTGCCCATAGCAATATTGGCCAGGGTGTTGGTGTCTGCGACGTGCACACCCGTATTCGGATTGCCATTCTCATCTGTGCCGCAGATATATCGCTTCTCGCCCGAGCGCCATGCTATATTGTCCACAAAACTCTTGGCGTTATTCGCCCTCACAAGCCACGTATTGTCGCCTGTTATATCATACAGGTGCGAAAACGCCACATAGGCGGCTATATTATGCTCTGCCGACTTAAACATCATGATTGTATTGTCCGCCAGGTTTCCGAAACGATAGCCTGACTGCGAAGAGTCGTAGTACCTGCTGTGGATATACTCACCAGCCGCTATTGCAGAGTTAAGGACCTGGGTAAGAAACGCTACATCCGTGTCGCCTGAGTTCTTGTAGTACTGCATAAGCGCGCATATGGTCCATGATATGTTGCCTGTAGTCGAGGAATCATATACGATATCCGGGTGGGTATTGCCTATCTCCACCTTGGCATTGTAGGCATCCCTGATCCTTCCGTCGCCTGCATTGTCGTAGGTCTGGGCTGCTATGAATGCCTTGCAGAGAAGTTTTGCCCTGAAGAGGTTCTCATCGGTCGGCCTTGCAAGATAGGCGCTTATTGCCAGCGCGTTATCATAGGAAAATGCCGTACCTTCGAGGTCGCCGGTGGGATTAGCTGGTTCAGGGGGGTATGGTTCAGAGTAACTTTCGATGAAACGTTTTTCGCTGCCGCCGAAGTACATATCCATCTTTGAGCTGATATGCTCATACGCCATCTGGACACTCGGCGGCCCGTCCTTGTAGATAGCAAACGGGAAGTTTGAAACTGCGCCTTCCCGGTAATGCTCTACGGTCAGGCTGTTGGTCTTGTAGGACTGTTTTGTACCTGCTGTGAAATCGGCTGCGAGAAATACATATAACTTATCAGGCCGGCTTGCCCTTTCCTCATCACCTAAGGCTACGCCCCTCTGATTCCATATGGTCACGTAATCCATGCCATCCTGAAAACACTCATCTATCTCCTCTGTATCAGGATCATCGGGCGTGTTAATGTCCTTAAGCCAATGCCACCTGCCTCCGACAAAACCCGGGCCATAAGGCCTCTCTGCGGGCTCATCGGGCAAAGAACCGCCCGGGCCATAACCCGCATCGGCTATCCATGCCATAGACAGTGCCTGGTCAGTGGTGGCCTGGCCGATGAGACCGGCGGGATCGATATTGCCAGTGTAGGCCTTTGCCCCTGGGAGTGTGTTGTTCTCATTATCCGTGTAGATCTGGATACCCCAGAGGCCTCCTGATGCAGAGTGCGCTATCTCAAGGCACTGGTCGGCTACGACCCATCCCTGAGGCTGCGACAGATCCGCATTGCTCCAGGTGATCTTGTTGTCATAGGTCTGTGTCGTATAATTATAGATCCTCGCCTCGAGAGTCGTCCCGGAAGAGCTGACCACATTCAGGCCGCTTACCCTTGATTCCTGGGCTAGTACCAATGTCATACTGAAACAGAAGATGCTCAATATGCATATACTAACCCCAAGGGCTATATGTTTTCTCTTGAACCGCTTCATCTATTCATGGTCCTTCTTTCTATCAAAGGTCTTCTTCTGATAGAGCTTATATAGCATAAGATGGTCTGCAGCCAGATAGACACATAACATGGTTGCGCAACCGGCATAGTAGGAAATTACTACTACCCGGCTGCAGAGTACCCTATCCTATAAAAAAAGAGCTATACTCACGATTTAAGCTTTCGCTTATTCGTGGTATAGCTCCAGTGTGAGTCTGTTTGTGCTGTATGTCGACTTTATCGTACCTGCTGCTATGTTGGCTGCCAGCACCAGATAGATCGGTGTCTGTGCTATGTCCCTGTACATAAATGTCCTACTGACATCATAGGTACAGGTGTTTGTGCCCAGATAATCGACAACGGTGTTGAGTTCGGCACCATCTGCGTAGGAAGCTGCTATCTCTCCTTCGCCGGCATCCATGACGCCGTTTGTGTTGGTGTCGCTCCACTCGTAGTCGTCGACTACGCCGTCACTGTTGGTATCTCTGCCGTCCAGCGTACTGTTGCTGTTGGCGTCTGTCCACTTCTGTGAAGCCTTATCGGTTACCCAGCAGTATTTACCATACAACTTCTCGCTGGCTCCTGAACCTGACTTGTACTGATAAAGCTCTACATAGTAGTCGTCGGTTGCCGGATCACCAAATGCCCTCTCCTGCGGCTCTGTGTAGTTGGTCCTGTATTCTGTAGAACCATCAAAAGCGCTGCCATCGGAGTAAGCCGGAGTCACATAGCTTCCACCTGGAAATGACTTCCATGCCAAGGGGATCGCTATGAAGTTAACAGCGTCTGTGGCGTCTCCGTCTGAGTTAGGGTCGGTGCTGCCGATAAGACCAGCGGGATCATTTGGCCTTGCGTTTGCTGGATCAGGCCTCTCTGTCCACTGCGGGTCTGCACTGGCGTTGGTATTGTCGGTGTAGATCTGGATACCCCATCCTGCAAGGTTTGCTCCGTAGCCGATCTCGATATACTCATTGGCTACCTTCCACGACTTGCCTGCATCATAGGTCCAGCTCAACAGCTGACTCTCATCAACACCGGGTGTACCTGCATTGTCTGTCTTTACGCTGTTATTTGAAACCAGCCTTAAGACAGGCGCGTTCAGTGTTGTCTGGTCCGGTACGCTGGTGTAGAGGTCAGCTTCAGCACTAAGGATCCTCGTCACATCTGAGGTAAAAGCGCTGGCCGGAACCGCTGTGTTGATTACCAACATCAGGGCTGCTGCTATTACAATCAGCTTTCTCATCTTTTTCACCTCCTTCCATATAGGTTTCGTTATAGCTTTCGTTGCTATCATGTTCTGTTTCATTGTCTACATCCTCCTTCCGTTTTTTTATATATATTTGCGTGAAATAGGTAGTATATATCCTTTAGAATAGATAGACATACACCCCTATGATATTCTGAAAATTTTGTACATTTGATTGTATTGTTATGTTAGCATTCAGCTATGCTGGCAGGATTGAGCACAACTATGGTATTATTGCTTTAAGTATACCTCATGTTCTGACTTTTGTCAAGCTTTTTTTAATATTTTTTTAATTCTAAAAAAACTTTAAAAATTAAACATCCACCGAGATTATTTGAGAATTTTGTCTACTAAAGAACGCTTTTTCAGGCAGGTGCGACTATTATACTATATAATACCAAAATGTCAAGTGAAAAATTTGGAGATGTCAACCCAAATTAGAAATGTCCGGTTTTTACCAAAATAGAAATGTCCTCTTTTTGAAGTTAAAGGTAGTAGTAGCCTTTCTTTCTTTTTGCTACTTTTTCTTTCTTTGTTGGTAGTGTGAATTAGTGGATAACTCATGAAGCCTTCTTTAGCCTAAAGAGCCTGTATGGGTGATCTTTAGGCGGAACGAATCTTTTTCCTCCAAAGGTATATCTTGGCTTTGGTGGCTGTTGTGGTTTTTGGGGCTTTTTGTCTATTGGCTTGTATTTAAGCTGCGTGTCCTTGTGATAGATATAGAGCTTACCATTTAGTCTTTCTTCCAGTGTGGCTTCTTTTGCTCTTATGGTATCTAGTATCTGGTAGAACTTGTTGCTGTACTGGACAGTAAAGTCGTTCCTTAAGGCTGCCTTATGCTTTATGGAGAAGACCCTGTCTAGATTTAGGTGTTTTGGTATGGGCCTGTGTAGATTGGTGGTGTCTTTAGCTATTACTGCAAATTTGCGGTTATGTTTAGGGATGTAGTAGCTATGCAGGAATTTGTTTGCATCCTTTATGTTGCTTATGCCTTCCAGCCTCATCTCTTTTATAAGGCGGTCCTGGTGTGTCTTGAATGAGCGCTCTACTCTGCCTTTGGCCTGAGGTGAGTCTGCATGTATTATGTCTACACCAAACTCTTTGAGTGCCCTTTCGAACTGGCTTAAGGCCTTTATATTGCTTAGTTCATCTTCTATAGATAACTTTTGGGTCGAGCGATAGGTAGAGTGCTTATCAAGGTATATGCTTTGAGGTATGCCGTAGCGTTTAATATAGCGCTTAAAAGAGTCCATGGCAGGTCTTGTACCCTCGTAACCATAGAAGTTGGCATATATCCTGCCTGTGGCATCATCTACATACCCCATAAGTACACACTTCTGGCCTCTTTGCTCAAACCAATCATGATGAGAACCATCCATCTGCACCATGTGGCCAAAAGACTCTCTTCTGGGGCGCCAGGCACGGTGCTTAGGGGCTTTACGCTTCTTATAGCCAATACCTGCTTCTATGAACCAAAGGCGTAATGTCTCAGGGTGTACCTGGAGTTTATCTCTTTCAAAGAGCTTCTCTGCTGCAAAGGTTGGATTAAAGCCTTGATAAGTTGTCCTGCAGAGGCTTAAGATCTTATTCTTTAAATCCGGCGGTTTGGCTCTGTTTGAAGGCCTTCCTCTTGATCTGTGAACTAATGCTGCCTCTCCTTCTTCCTTTAGGTCTTTTATGATTCTTCTTATCTGCCTGGTAGAGAGACTTAATATATCAGCTGCTTCTTTTTGGGTCAGGTGGTTATTTATTACATTGTGTACTACCGGTATCCTCTTCAGTTCTTTCCTGCTCATTGCGATAATGTCCTTTCCTGCCATAATACCCTCCTTCCGAAAGAGGTATTATAGCATGTTTAGAATAGGACATTTCTAAATTGGTATAATAGGACATTATCATATTGGGATTACAGTGAAAAATTTGGAGATTTTGGAGACGGGAGATTTTGGAGACGTCTACCAACTCAAGCACAAACCTGTCCCGAATTTGTTCGGGAACCTGTCTCGCTTCCAAGCACGAAACTGTCCCAGATTTGTTCGGGAAACTGTCCCCACCACCCCAAAAGCACTTCTACCTTGTGGGTCTTGCCGTCAGAATGAGGATATATCAGTGTGCCGTCTATCTCTTTACCGTCAACGGTTATCCTCTTTACGCCCTTCTCTTTGCCCTTGGGATTCTTTATTGTGATATCGTAACAAGCGCCTCTGAATGGCCGCTTTATCTTGCACTTCTTCCATGTCTTGGGAATGCACGGATCTATCCTCAGGCCCTCATAATCCCTTCTTGCTCCGAGAATCCACTCTGTCGCAGCCATAAAATTCCACCCGGCGTTGCCTGTGATCCAGGTAAATGCGCCTTCGCCATACAGATACGGATGCTGCGGCCCGACGAGATACTCTGCATATGCATAGGGCTCGGTCTTATAGAGATCGTAATCCTTCTGGGCATTCGGCATAATCTTCTTAAGGGCCTTGTGAGCCTTTGTACCCCTTCCTGCTATGCACTCCGCCACGATCTGAAATGTCACTGCATGGCAGAAGACCGCAGCGTTTTCCTTTGTGCCTTCTGAAAACATGCTTATTCTGCCAAGTTCGGGGTTCCAATCCGTATATGCGGGATGAAACAGCGCTATGCCATG
>JABMQS010000013.1 GCA_013202525.1 Candidatus Omnitrophota bacterium | reverse complement strand
TTGTTGCCGGACTTATCATAGTATTCATAGCCATCTACGCCGGTACGCTTTGAGGAAGAGCCTGTCTTGTTGCCGGATGAGTCGTAATAATCATAGCCCCCACTCATGTTTGGCCTGGAAACAGAGGTTCCGGCAACACGCCCGGAAGAAGAGCTTGCATTATTGCTCGATGAGCCGATATAGCTATAAGCGCCTCTTGCATTATTCCTAGAGACATTGCCTCCGACTATTTCAGCCTTGCATGCAGTCGATGTTAAAACGGCATACGCTATACATATTACTATAAGTGTACATATAATGCGCTTCATCTTTATCCCCTCCACTATAATAATACCCCCTGATCCGGACAAAGTCAATCCCGATAGGTGAAAAAGCCATCTTCTGCCTTGCCCTGAAAAAAATAAATTTTTTTCTTGCATTTATTTTCTAAATATGTTATAAGTATTATTGCATCAGATAATTGTTTCGCCCACCGAGAAGGGCCTGTTGGTATTTAATCTTTTTTCCGATGGGCCCTTTTTTAATGCTTATCCAATTATGCTGACAAAAAATGACCCCAATCTCATCGCTTCATACTTGGAAGACTATTCTAACATCAGCGGAGGTTTCTGCGACGCGGTCTATTTCCCTGAGACAGAAACCGATATACGCAGCATCCTGACCTCATCCGCTGGCAAGAAGATCCCTATTACATTGACAGGCGCAGGCACAGGTGTAACCGGCGGCCGTGTTCCGTTTGGCGGCAGCGTCCTCTCCCTTGAGAAGATGGATAAGATAGAGGAGATCAAGGCACTGCCTACCGGAGAAGGCATAGCCGTGGTCCAGCCGGGCGTCATCCTGCAGGACTTTCTTCAAAAGATAGATGAGCAGGGCCTATTCTACCCGCCTGACCCTACAGAAAAGACCTCATTCCTTGGCGGTAATGTCGCGACATCCGCATCAGGCGCCAGAAGCTTTAAGTTTGGCACTGCAAGGGACTATGTCTCAGGGCTGCGTGTCATGCTCTCAAACGGTGAGATGGTCGATATTGAGCGGGGTGATGTTACTGCCGGAAAGGGAAGGACGATAGGCCTTCCCTTGGTTTCAGGTGGCATTATCGATGTACAGCTTCCGGGATATGATATGCCGGATGTCAAGAATGCAGCCGGGTATTACGCCAGAGACGGCATGGATGCCGTAGACCTGTTTATTGGCCAGGAAGGCACATTGGGCGTGATTACAAGAATAAGCTTGAGACTTCTAAGAAGGCTGCATGGGTTGCTTGACTGCTATGCCTTTTTTAGAAGGCAGGAGGATGCGCTCACATTTGTCCGCAAGGCAAGGGCTTTGAGCCGTGGCAATCCGGACCTGCTTACAGGAAGCGCCAATGCCATATCCCTTGAGTTCTTTGACCTGAATGCCCTTCAGCTTTTGCGCGAGCGCCACAAAAACATACCCAAGGACGCTGCCTCGGCTTTATACTTTGAGCAGGAGATATCCAAAGAGAACGAATCCGATGTTATGGATGCGTGGGCAGGTTTGATCACCGAATGCGGTGGATCCTTAGATGATACATGGTTTGCCCAGACTGCTAAAGACAGGGATGAGCTTATGGCAGTAAGGCACGACCTGCCGGATATGGTAAATGAATATATCAAAAGGCATAAGCAGACCAAGATAGGAACCGACATAGCAGTCGGCCTTGATAATATAGAAGAGATGATAGGTTACTACAGCAGGCTTTTGACAGAGGCGGACTTGAGGTATATTATATTCGGCCATATAGGCGATAGCCACTTACATGTCAATATCCTTCCTAAGGATAGCGCAGAGCACAGCAAGGGCAAGAAGCTCTATGAGCTGTTTGTAAAGAAGGCTGTTTCTCTGGGTGGCACGGTCTCCGCAGAACACGGGATAGGCAAGCTCAAGCACCCTTACCTTGAGGTGATGTATGGAAGGGGCGGTGTTGAGGAGATGGCACATCTAAAAAAGACCCTGGACCCTGCATGCATATTGGGCCTTGATAATATATTTCCAAAGGAGATGTTAGGATAAGATGGCGTTTGATAAGACCAGGATAATCGTAAGCGACCTGCACCTGGGGGATGGTTCGCGGTCAGATGATTTCCATAAGAGCGATGAATTCCTCAAGCTCCTGGATATTGTTGAAGATGAGGCTGCACAGCTTATCATAGCAGGAGATCTATTTGAGCTATGGCAGTCCGATCTGGAGAGGGTAGCCTTTCAGCATAGCAGGATAATCAACAGGCTTCTGGTTCTTGCGAAAGATGGCCGATTGATATATCTGATCGGTAACCACGACCATATCCCTTTTGTAAAATACCTGAGCCAGGAGCTCAATATATCACTCGTTTATGAGGATAAGGATGACCGCATATGGGTAGAGCACGGCAACCAATACAATATGTTCAACCGCTATAAGGACCCGAGAATGGCCGTACGCAATAGGATCGGCAGGACCGTATCCTGTATAATAGGCTGGCTTGAAAGGATCATCCATCCGGACTTCGACGAATGGGCCATAAACGCCCTGCTGAAAAGAAGAGGCCTCTTTTTAAAAAATGCAGCATTGGTAAAAAACAAGTTGACCCCGTCATCTAAAGAGTATTATATTAGAGGAGGAGACCTTTCCGAATATGAGGCTGCTGCCTTAAGGCTAATAGGCAAAGGGCAAAGAATAGTGGTATTCGGCCACACGCACAAGCCGGCATTGAAGATGCTTGCAGGCGGCATATATGCCAACTGCGGCTGCTGGTGCGGGAAAAGCAACCCTACATATATAAAAGTCAAAAAGGACAAGATCGAGTTAGTTGACGGCATAACACATGAGGTTATCGATAGGGCCTGATGTTTGAAGGGGGTTAATATGAGTGAGCTACAAAATCTGGAGAAGCTGCCGCATAAGGCAGCAGAAAAACTAAGGGTATATCTTGAGGATCTGCTGAAGGTGCATAAAGATAATATCGTCTCTATCTTTGTATATGGGAGCACAGCCAGCGGGGATCATATACCAGGCATCTCAGTTATAAACAGCGTAATTGTCTTCAAGCAGCTTGAGGTCGCATCATTTAAGAACAGCCTGCGGATCGTCAATAGGGGCATAAGGAACGGGATCGCCGCACCACTGTTTTTTACACCAGAGCACATAAGGACCTCTACAGACACGTTTCCTATAGAATTTCTCGAGATGAAGGAGAACCACCTGCTGGTATATGGCGAAGATATTCTTAAAGACCTCCAGATAGATCCAAGCCACATAAGATTTATCTGCGAAGAACAGCTTAAGGGTAAGCTCATAAGGATACGCCAGGCATATCTTGAGATAGGCCTGCGCAAAAAAGGCATGGAGGCGCTGGTCAAGGAGTCTCTGGATTCGCTATTTCCTGTATTTCGCGGCCTGCTTCGTCTAAAAGATATAGCGCCGCCGATCGAGAAGGAGAAGACAGTAGAGCTTTTATCAGAGGCGTTTGGTATCGATGGAGCGGTCTTTTCGGCTGTCTTAAAGGATACCAAAAACGATGAGAAGGTCGATGGACAGGATATAGAGGTATTTTTGGAGCGGTATGTAAATCAGATACAAAAGCTGGCTGATATCTCAGACAAACTCTAGAAGATAAAAGAGGGTACCTTGATTTTTAAATCTCAAATAATGCAAATAATTCTGATGTTGGTGCTTGTGGCGGTGTGCGGTACTGCCTATGCGGAGGAGGCGCGCCTGCCGGACTATACAGGCTATGTGAATGATTATGCGGGCATCCTGTCTCCCAGTGCAAATGCAGCGATAAGCTCCATAGCAGGACAGATCGAGGCAAAGACCACGGCACAGATAGCAGTGGTCACGGTGCCTACAGTCAAGCCCTTGACCATAGAGCAGTATGCGGTTGAGCTCTTTGAGAAGTGGGGTATCGGCCAAAAGGATAAAGACAACGGCATCCTGATATTGATGGCTGCAAATGACAGAAAGATAAGGATCGAAACAGGTTATGGTTTGGAAGGAGCCTTGCCGGATGCTGTATGCAGTCAGATAATATACCAGGTCATGTTACCTGAATTTAAGAGAGGGGACCTTGAAAAAGGTCTCACTTACGGAACAATTGCTGTTGCAGAATTGGTTGCGAAAGAGTATAATACTACATTAGATCTAGGGGAGGCAGTGCCCCATTATACCGGCACCGCGCCGGTCGTCTCTAAAAAGGCAAGGCTGCTTAGGTCGCTCGTTTATCTCATTCTGTTTATATTCATCTTTGGTATGCGCTCAGGCTTGTTATTCTTTCTGATATTGGGACCCACGGGAAGAAGGAGGGGCGGGCACTGGTATGGCAGCGGATACGGAGGCACAAGCGGCGGTTTCGGCGGCGGATTCGGCGGTTTCGGTGGAGGTTTTGGAGGCGGCGGCGGCGCATCCGGCGGCTGGTAAAAAAATTAGGAGGAGTGGAGATTATGAAGAAGGTTATTATTGTATTGATAGTAGTTGCAGTAATCATATTTATGATAGGGGGCTGGGTGATCTCGGGCCTCAACAGAGCAGTTATACTTGATGAGGCGGTTACCAGCGCCTGGAGTCAGGTTGAAAACCAGCTCCAGAGGAGGAACGACCTTATACCAAATCTGGTAAACACGGTAAAGGGGTACGCAAGCCACGAGAAGGGGATATTTATAGAGGTCACCAAGCTGCGCAGCCAGTGGGCTAATGCCTCTACCCGGCAGGACCAGATAAAGGCAGCCGAAGGCATGGGCGGTGTTCTTTCGAAACTCCTGCTTGTTGCTGAGAATTACCCAAACCTGAAGGCAAGCCAGAACTTTCTTACATTGCAGGCCCAGCTTGAGGGCACGGAGAACCGTATAGCAGTAGAGCGCAACCGCTATAACCGGACTGTCAAGGCATTCAACACCTACAGGAGAACGGTATTCGGCAGTATCTTTGCCAGGATGAGGGGCCTCGATAAGCCAGAGGAGTATTTTCAGGCTGAGGCAGCGGCAAAGGCCGTACCGAAAGTGGAGTTTTAATAAACATATGAAAAAATCATTTGTCCTGGATACGAACGTGCTCCTTCATAATTCATCTGCCCTTATGTCATTTACAGATAACGACGTGGTCCTGCCTATAGAGGTGATAGAGGAGCTGGATGAGTTTAAGAAGGATCATGATGAGAAGGGCAGGAACGCCCGCATAGTTATAAGGACCCTGGATAATCTGCGCAGCAAGGGGAACCTAAGGGATGGTGTGACTACGGAAGCAGGCGGCAGGATAATGATAACAACGAAGATAAATTTCAAAGACGCAAAGGAGCTGGAATTATCCACCAGCGTGGTCGACAACAGGATCATTATGACGGCCTATATCCTGCAGAAGAAGGGTGTGCAGGTTATATTTGTGTCGAAAGATATAAATGCCAGGGTCAAGTCAGACGCCATCGGTGTAAAGGCCATGGACTTTGAGAAGGAGAAGGTCGACTTTGATAAACTCTATTCAGGCTGGAGAGAGGTGGATGTTAAAAAGTCAGAGCTGGATCAATTCTTCGCCAAGAAGAGCCTGGCTGCGCGCGCTGACGGCTTTATGCCAAATGAGTTTGTGCAGTTGGTAGATTCAAGCAACTCTAAGCACACAGCATTGGCGCGCTATGATTACAAACACAAAAGATTTATACATATTGTCCACGGCGGTAAGGAGATATGGGGTGTTAAGCCGCGAAACAAGGAGCAGGTAATGGCCCAGGAGTTATTGAGCGATGACAGCGTTCGCCTTGTAACGCTTATCGGCCAGGCTGGTACAGGCAAGACCTTGTTGGCGCTGGCAGCTGGTCTGCAGAAGGTGGTCCAGGATGCAACATATGACCGCCTGCTCATATCAAGGCCCATAATGCCCCTGGGCCGCGACATAGGGTATCTTCCCGGGACTAAGGAAGAGAAGCTTGAGAACTGGATGGAGCCGATATTCGACAACCTTGAGTTTATACTTACGATACACAGAAAGACAAAGAAGAAGGGCGGCTTTAAGACCATAGAGGACCTGCTTGATACTGGCCTGATCCAGCTTGAGGCCTTGACGTATTTACGCGGTAGAAGCATCCCCAAGCAGTTTATCATAATAGACGAGGCGCAGAACCTTACGCCGCATGAGATAAAGACCGTTATAACCCGGACAGGGAATTATGCCAAGATGATCCTTACAGGGGATCCATACCAGATAGACAATCCCTATCTGGATTCATCAAGCAACGGCCTGACCTACTGCGTAGAGAAGATGAAGGAGCAGAAGATGTTTGGCCACATAACATTGACATCGAGTGAACGCAGTGAGCTGGCATCGATAGCAGCGGATATCTTATAGAGGAGAGGATGCATGAGACTTGATACCAAACACATTGGCAAGTTTATAAAATTAAAAGAGCTGGATCCTATCGCAGAAGAGGTTAAGGATGCGCACACCATGCTTGAGAAAGGTACCGGCCCGGGGTCGGATTATCTCGGATGGGTGCACCTGCCTTCCGCCACTAAAAAAACAGATCTATCCCGCATAGTTGATACAGCCTCTTCCATAAGAGATAGGTCCGAGGCCTTTATCGTTATAGGTATAGGCGGCTCATATTTAGGCTCACGCGCAGGCATTGAGTTCTTATCCCCTGATTATCAGCGCAAGAGCTGCAGGGTCTACTTCGCAGGCAATAACCTGGATCCGAACTACCTGCATAATCTTATCGATGAGATCGGAGACAGGGAGATCTCAGTAAACGTCATATCAAAATCAGGTACCACTACAGAACCTGCCGTGGCATTCCGTATCCTCAAAAGCCTTATGAAGAAGCGCTACGCGCCCAAAGAACTTAAAAAGAGGATAGTCTTTACTACCACAAAAGGCAAGGGCGCCCTCTCGAGCATGTCTAAGAAGGAAGGCTACCCCTGTTTTTATATACCCGAAAACGTGGGCGGAAGATTTTCAGTGCTTACCGCCGTAGGCCTGCTCCCGATGTCCGTTGCAGAGGTAGATATCAAATCGCTTATGAAAGGCGCAGCCGATATGGAGTCTGCGTGCAAGAGCCCGGATATTAAAAAGAATCTTCCATATCGCTACGCCGCTCTTCGTAGCCTGCTTTACCGTAACGGCAAGAAGATCGAGATCATCTCGAGTTTTCATGTAGGCCTGTTCTTTGTCCTGGAGTGGTTTAAGCAGCTCTTTGCCGAGAGCGAGGGAAAAGACGGCAAGGGGCTCTTTCCCACGACCGCGGTATATTCAACAGACCTTCACTCTATCGGTCAGCTCATACAGGAGGGGGAGCGAAACATCTTTGAGACCTTCCTTAAGATAGGCAAGAAGGAGCATGATATCAAGATACCCCGCACAAAGGATAATGTCGATAACCTGAATTACCTAAGCGGCAAGGGGCTTGATTTTATAAATCAGATGGCCTATAAAGGAACTGCCATGGCGCACGCTGACGGCAATGTGCCCAATATGGCAATCACCATAGATGAGCGTTCTGCCTACTGCCTCGGCGAGCTCATATACTTCCTTGAACGCGCTGTAGGCGTTTCCGGTTACCTGCTTCGCATAAATCCATTCGACCAGCCTGGAGTCGAGGCATACAAGAAGAATATGTTCAGGCTGCTCGGCAAACCCGTATAGATTAAAAGGAAAAAAGATGGCACAGATGACATTTTATATTACGCTCATATTTATACTCGGTTCTGTCCTTGTCAGTATCTTTATCAGCGGCCGCAGCAGGGACAGGTGCTTGAAGGATTTTGACGATGATACCGTGAGGGTGATATTTAAGGAAGCACCGCAGATAGACGGCAAACTTGCGCTTGAATCGAGCGGCATGGAGATCACCTTTGGCGAAAAGGTTCGCGGTGAAAACGGAGAGATGAGTTACATCTTATTTAAGAATGAATACCCAAATATAGCGCGGATATTGAGAATCTATGAAGAGTTGAGCCCCAAGGAGAAGGAGGCCCGCGACCAGCATATAAGCGGCGGGTATTACTACAACCAAAAGCGAAGCACGGCACGTAAACTCAGAAACCTCTTCAGTACATTTCGGGACTCCTTTATGGAGGCCTTGAATCTCTTTATGGGGCAAGCCAAGATTGGCGGTTCCAGCCCATTGGCAGGGCAGGATAAGTATATCAAAAAGGTTAAGTCAGAGGTGGTCGGCAGTATCGAGAGGGCGTATGATCCCCTGATCGAGAAGCATATTGGCCACAAGGTCGTGTTGGTCGAAGTAGCCGGTGAAGCCAAGAACAATTATATCGGCGTTCTGAAGGAGTACAGCCCGAATTTTGTAGAGATACTGGATATTCAGGTGGAAGGCCTTGGAAAGGTCGACATCATCTTTCCGCGGGCAACGACCAAGATCAGGCACATGGTCGAATAGCATATAAGAAGAGGAGAAAAATATGACAAAGGCAAGGATGGTGGATCAGCTTCTTGTATCAACACCGAATGAGGTAGGCACCCTTGGTAATCTAACCGAGGCGCTTCTTTCGGCAGGTGTCAATATTCTGCACCTATGCGCGTACGCAGAGGGTGACAAGGGCAGCTTCATGATCATAAGCAGTGACAATGATAAGTGTGCTGAGATAATGAAGAATATGGGTTATGAGGTCAGCAAAAGCAAGACAATGGAGATAGAGTTTGAAAACAAGCCCGGCACCCTGGCGCCGATAGCAAAGAATCTGGCTGAGAACGGTATTGATATACAGTATATTTTTGGCACTTCAGCAGACGGTAATAATATTCTGGGGATCATATCTACAAGCGATAACGACGCCGCACTCCAGATGATCAACGAATAACTTTTAGGGACGTACCCTGAGCACGAGTACCCGTGCTCAGGGTACGTCCCTTCCCTAAATATGAGAGCTGTTACCGCGAAGGAGATGAAGAGGCTTGACAGGGAGGCCATAGATGATTATGGCATACCCGGCAGTTTCCTTATGGAAAAGGCTGGCAGAGGGTTAGCTGCGGCGGTGATAAGACAGCTCGAGAGATCAAGAAAGAAAAGGGTTGTCATTTTTTGCGGCAAAGGCAATAATGGCGGCGACGGCTATGTATGCGCACGCTACCTGCTCAAATGTGGTATAGATGTCGCGATCTATGCAGTAAGCGGCACTTCTTCGGTAAAGGGCGACGCGGCATTAAACCTGAAGACCTTAAAGAGGCTTAAAGCTCCTTTATTCAATATAAAAAAAGTCCAGGATGTTAAGGCCATCGAACTGGCCTTAAGACAGGTAATAATCGTGGATGCTATCTTTGGCATAGGTTTCAAAGGAAGGCCAGAGGGTATATACAGGCAGGTGATAGAGCTTATAAACATGGCCCCTTCATATACCCTTTCGGTCGATCTTCCATCAGGCCTAAACGCCACAACAGGTATTGCGGCGGGCTGCTGTGTAAAGGCCGATGAGACCATAACCATGGGCATGCCAAAAACAGGCTTCTATAAGAAAGAAGGCCCAATATACGTTGGCAGGATATCGGTAATTGACATAGGTTTACCCTCTGAAGCCTTGGCGTAGGAGGGCCTGCCCGGAGAAAGGATAAGAAGATGAGGAAGTTAATACCTATTATTGTCGTAATAGTTGCAATAGGGTTTACCGTTATTGCTACAAAGGATATTATAATTCGTTCTGCCGTGATCAAGGCCATCCACCATACTACCGGCCTTAAGGTTTCAGTTAAAGGCCTCAAAACCTCCCTGCATAGTGGTATCATAGATGTAACCGGCCTCAAGGTCTACAACCCCAGTGGGTTTCATGATAAGATTATGGCCGATATACCTCTCATATATATGGATGCCGACCTGAAAGGCATGCTTAAAGGGCGGATTTCTTTCAACGATATAAAAATACACCTGAACGAGTTTACCATCATAAGGGATGAGAAGGGTCAGGTAAATGTCAACTCGATCAAGACGATAAAGGAAAAGGAGAAGCCTGAACCTGAAAAGAAGGCCGCTGAACCAAAACCGCTGAATATAGATCTTTTGCAGCTCAAGATAGGCAGTGTGATATATAAGGATTACAGCAAGGGTGACCCGCCCCTTATCAGGAAGTACGCGTTAAACATTGACGAGAAGTACAAAGACGTAAAGGATCTTGCTTCAGTCGTAAATATCATCGTAGCAAAGGCCATGAAAAAGGCTGCCCTTGAATACCTGCTCAATTTCGATATTAGCAAGATAACAGGACATCTGCCTTCTGTCTTAAAGGAAAGCGCCGGCATAGTCAGCAAGGGTGCTTCCAGCGTTACAAAGGCGGCAGGGGAAGGGGTAAGCGCTGCCACCAATACCGTAAAGAAGGCCACAGGCGCCTTTAGTGAGATGTTCCACATGAAGAAATCTGAATGACGAGGAGGAGAGAGATGAGCGCTGTTACTATTACACAGCCAGACCAGAAAGAACTAGAATCACTCAATATAAAAGAATGGGGTCCGTGGGAGTGCGAACCGAGCACCTTTGATTGGGAGTATGACAGCGAGGAGTGGTGTTATCTCTTCGAAGGCAAGGTCAAGGTCAAGACTGCCGATGGTGACTACGAGATCAAGAAAGGCGATCTGGTAAAATTGGCAAAGGGTTTGAAGTGCACCTGGGAGGTGGCGGAGAAGGTCAAGAAAGTTTACATTTTTAAGTGAAACAAGGAATAATTCCTCTCTTTATGTGTTATATATATTGAAGCCCAAAATATAACAGCGAGAAGGGAGGGATACCTGTGAAGATCTTCTACGAATGCCAGATATGCAAACACACCGCCAAAGAAGCCCCGCCTGAATGGTGCCCGATATGCCACGGACATAAGATCATATTTAAACGCATGACTATGCTGGAGTGGAAAGTAGTATAGTTATAGCCTTTAGGTATTTTTACAGAGTGGCGCATTAGATAAAACAAGAAAAGGTGCAGTCAAAAACAGGAGGGGTATTTTTATGCCCGGTATTCTTATTATGTATTATTCCGAAAGCGGCAACACGGAGAAGATGGCCTCGTTTGTAAAGAAGGGCGTCGATGCTGAAGATGTAGAGGCCGATTTGAGGAAGGTCGGGGATGTGAGCGCAAAGGACTTCCTTGGCTATGACGGTATTATCGTAGGTTCCCCCACCTATTACGGCACAATGGCAGCCGACATAAAGAGACTTTTCGATGAGAGTGTCGAGTTCCACAGCCAGCTTGAGGGAAAGGCCGGTGCGGCGTTTTCTTCCTCTGCGCATATCGGCGGCGGCAATGAGACCACCATACTGGATATCCTGCATATGATGCTGATACACGGTATGGTAGTTCAGGGAGACTCAAAAGGCGATCACTACGGCCCTGTTTCGGTCAGGAAGCCGGATAATAGAGTGGAACAGGAGTGCGTGAGGCTGGGCAAAAGGACAGCCCGTCTCGTGAAAAAACTTCTTAAATGAAAAAGGAGGTGAAGATGAGAAAAATTTTACTCGCAGTATGTTACCTCACCTTATTGTCTTTTACGGGTTTTGCAGGTATAGGTTTATCTGCCGAGGGGGCTGCTCAGGGAGAAGATGAAGCAGCTGTTACCGAGTCAAGCGGCACTGTAAAATTCGATCTCGGAAAGACCACAATAAAAGACGGCAAGGTTGAGGGCAGTGCAAAGAAGGCGAGTGTAAACATGAAGGATGCCTTTGCGCAGATGCAGCCGATGATCAGTTCGATGATGGACAGCATGGTGGGTGCGATGTTTAAATTATTGGCAAAGCCTGAGATCGCAGAGAATATGGCCACCTTTACAAAGAACTATTACGATGCGCTGATCAAGAAGGGATTTAGCAAGGAAGAGGCATTGCAGATAGTGGTGGCTGTGGGTGTGCCATCAGCCGGAAAATAGTGCCAATTATATAGCACTTAATCATTGTCATTGAAAGGAGCCGCAATGAAGAGATTTTGCGTTTGTTTATTAACTTTTAGTCTTCTATGTTTAGCCTCACCAGCCGTATCGGCAGACAATACCGGACTTGATATGAGGATCGATAATTGTGATGACCTGTTTGGCGATATTATGCAGATGCCGGACAAGGGTATACCCACGGATCTTCTGGCTAAATGCAGCGGCGTTGCCATCTTTCCATCGGTCATAAAAGGCGGTTTCATATTTGCCGGCAGGTTTGGCAAAGGGGTGATAATGCACCGCAATAAGAAGACCGGTGCATGGAGCGCGCCGGCATTCTACACGATCGCTGGCGGCAGCTGGGGCCTGCAGATAGGCGGGCAGATTACTGACCTTGTACTGGTCATCAATAATGAGCGAGGCATGAAAGGCCTGCTTCAGAGCAAGTTTACCATAGGCGGCGATGCTTCATGCGCGGCAGGACCTGTCGGAAGGAATGTAGAGGTCAGTACCGATCTTTTCCTTAAGGCCGGGAT
>JABMQS010000100.1 GCA_013202525.1 Candidatus Omnitrophota bacterium | reverse complement strand
CCCGGTCACCTTGACCAGATGCTTCTTCTTAGGGCAAAACCGCTTATAGGAACACCAGCCGCATAAGTAGCTCTCTTTTGGCTTAAACTCCTTGACCTTTTCTATCTCATTGATAAGGGATATGGTGTCACTTTTGAGCTTATTTAGATCCTCGTCAGTACGCGCTGAAGAGAGTTCTTTGTCAAATACAACGTAGTGCCAGACAAGCCTCACCCTGTCCGCATCGTTCCACATCTTCCTGAGGCCTATTTCATAGAGCGCGAGCTGCCTGTCCTTATCTGCCTGCGACTGTTCAGGCAGAAACCCTGAGGTCTTGTAATCGTGTATCTCATAGGTTCCGTCCCCGGTAAGGTCTATCCTGTCGATATAGCCCTTTAGCTTGTACCGGCCTTCCTCATCCAGGTCGAAGTTGACCTGCCTCTCTATGCCAAGGACCTTTGCCTGATCAAAGGGATGATAGCTCTTATAGTAATCCTGGATACATTTCTTACCTATGGACCTGTAATCATCGACTGTCTTATTCTTCTTTACTATGATAACCTTATCGCTATATTCCTTATCCCAGCGCTCATCGTAGTAACTTAGGAGTTCGTCAACTGCATGTATACTAAAGTTCAGATCTTTATAGAGCAGGGCCATGGTCTCATGAAAGCAGTTGCCCATAAAGGCCTCTATGCCTTGCTCTTCACGCCGTATCTTGTCTATGTAGTTAAATTTATACTGCAACGGGCAGGTCTCGTAGGTACTGAGCTGGGAATGTGAATATATCGCCACTTATGATCCTCCTTTTAGGGTAGGTATATACTATCTCTTTCTTGGGGGGTTTTCAAGTGAAATGTAAAAAAACAAACCCCAACCTATGTTTTAGCCAGGGTTTGTCAAATTTTCTTGTTAGCGAGTTACAATCGGCCTATTTTTTAGGGCCGAAATTTGTCGTACAGGTCACAGTCTTTGGACCATCCTTCACCACTGCTCCCTGCTTGGATCCACTTTTACATAAAAAGCCGCCGCGCTTCTTACAAATCTTCATACCGGTCAGGATCAATGCCGCAATAAAAATCAGAAGCACGACCTGCCCAAATAATTTCCAGTTCATCATCTCCCACCCCCTTCTTTGTTTGTTCAAAAATCAATATGCGCCGAGATCCTTTAAGCGCTCATCTGTTATGCCAAAGTGGTGCGCAATCTCATGTTCCAATACGTGCTTGATCTCTCCGTACGCATCCAGGTCATTCTCCTGGCATGTTCGCTCTATATTGGACTTAAAGAGCGTTATCTTATCCGGCATTACCATGCCGTAATAATGGGTGCGCGCCTTAAGCGGCACGCCCTGATAAAGCCCGAGGAGCCGGCCCTTTGAGCCTAGCTTGAGTGACTTGGCGGTCTCCATGTCAGGCATATCCTCGACAATGACCTCGATATTCTCAAGCCTCTTGCCAAAATCTCCAGGGAGCTCATCGAGCGCCCTCTGAACCATGCCTTCAAACTCCTTTAAGTCCATCTTATTTTAATATTTTATCTTCTTTGCTGCTGTTTTTCAAGTATGAAAAGCTATGCTGATGAATTAATTCTGGCGGCCACCTCTCTGCCGTTTTCAAATCTTTCGGCAGCTACTTTTGCGACACCCCTGCATGGGTACTTGTCAAAAACAGTTGCTGCAACGCGGTATCGCGCCACCTTCTGCATAGTCGTCTTGCCATCGGTGCGGACCCAGGAGATGCGGCCGCTGATAATACGTGAAGCAATACTCATCTCAGGATGTGCCGAAAACAGCTCTCCTGCTGCATCCTCAAGCGGATACCCAAGCATGATGCCTATCTTTTCCTCATCCCCGGCATTTATGAGGCCAGTTATAAAGTCTGTAATATTCACATCATCACCAAAAACAAAACCCATATCTCTTGCCAATGATAGTGCATGCTTCTCATCGATAATAAGCAGTGAATACATTTCGTCAGGTACAGGGCCTGCCTCTACCATCTCATATGGGATCTCAGCCAGTTTCTCTTCTGTAAAATAGTATGTTTCGCCATTGATCACCACCTTATACAAAAGTGCGCAAGGTTCTACAATAAGCCTTATATTGGGATTTATCCTCCGAAGTATTGGCTCTATTGCCTCTTTGTGCTTTACTACCAAGTCTGTGGATTCCAGGATCGCCCATGCCCATGGCTTTGCGCCAAACAATACCGCTATTGCCTCAAAGTCACAAAATAGACTCTTGTATTCCAGGGGAACCTCTGCCGTGGGCCTATAGAAGGTATCGAGGAGGCGCCACTTCGCATCTACCGCCTGCCTTACGAAAGCAGCTGCTTCTTCGCGCTGGCAACCATCTTCGACCATATGGCTAACGAGAGTCTCCTGCATATCTGCCTCGGTCCCCCGCAGACCAAAAGATGTAAAATCTACCCTATCATCAAGGATTATCGGAGGCATTGCGCCAGGCTGAAATGTTCCTGCGTCCTGCGGACGCGAAAACAGGGCAGCTTCGTAATCATCACTATATAACCTATACCCCGCTGGCACTTCTGTCTCCTCAAGGCCGTGCCTTCCTGCATTCTCACGAGCATCTTCAAGATAATTTGAGGGTTCAAAAAATTCCAAATATAAAAGACCACGCTCTGAAAGCAAGGGAATAAGGTCATTCAGGACCTTTGTTCTTCTCTTTGAAAGATACTCTATCGCCCTGGAGCAGATTATAAGATCAAAAGGCCCCTCAAGCACTGCTAAGAATGAGGGCTCTTCAAGATCGCATTTAACAAATCTTACACAGTCCCTTGGCTGTTGACCTATGACAACAACTCCTTTGCTTCTATCAATCTCATAAAGGCTGGGTTGATTGCTTTCGTAGTTTGAAAGCCTTTGATGACCAAGCGGGTCCAAATTAAAAGGGTATACTCCTATACAACCTATATGAAGAGCGACTGAATTTCTGTCCATTGCGATGATTTCGATTCTTTCGGCAGAAATGCCTATATTAACAAGCGCAATGGCGGCATTATATGCCTCCTGGCCTGTCGCTGTTGCAGCTGAAAGGATCCTTATCTTACCATTATCATCCTTTCGCATTCTAGCGACCTGCTCGATAGCAAAGTGTTTCTTGTGCCTAGGATCAAAGAAACCTGTATTGCGGACACCGAAACCTGATTTGGCAGAAGCGGGATCAGTGCCGTTAGGCGATAGCAGGGAAAAAGCATCAATAGTTGTTGCTATCCGTGTAGGGCTACTGGCATCTGAGTGAGGCATCGGATACAGGAAACGCTTTTCATCAGCAATCTTCTTTGCAATAGGCCTGAGCGCAAATCGAATAGAATGCGGCGCATAGTCGAGTACACTATTCGTATTTGAACACATTAGTGTAATTATTACTAAATATATATACGTTCTCATAGTTTTAGACATAGTAGACCATTGAGATATTTTCCAGGCAGGATTTACTTAAATATTTATAAAAGTCTTTAATAGAATAGCATAAAAAAATAAGGCTGTCAATAAGTAATTATAAGGGCCTCAAATATTCGCCAGGAGCTTCTCAATTGAGCCTTTTATGCTTTCAAAGCCTCCTGCAACCAGCCATTCCTTCTTAAAGATACTGGCACCGAATGCAACAGCAGATGCGCCGCTGTCAAAAAAGGATACTATATTCTCCGGATTTACACCGCCGCATGCAAGAAGCTCTATATCCTGAAAAGGACCCTTGATCTCTTTGAGATAAGCAGGCCCGAAAAACTTTGCCGGAAAGACCTTTACCATAGTGGCGCCCGCGGACCAGGCATTATATATCTCCTGTGGTGACAATGCCCCGGGAAAGACCGGTATCTTATTCTTGGTGCAGTATCTTACAGCATCCTCAATGAGTGTTGGCATAACGATAAAGGTGGCACCTGCATCAAGTGCGGAATGGAGATCATCCATATTTAAGACTGTACCAGCGCCGATGGTAAGGCGACCCTTTGCTGCCTTCTTTGCCTTGCGTATAAGTTCGGGCGCGCCTTCTGTATTCATCGTTATCTCGATCGTCAACAAGCCCGATAATATAACAGACTCGATGAGGGGCTCGACAACATCCGGCTCTATCCCGCGTAAAATACCGATAACTGGAAGCTCTCTAAAGCGGTTCACATCCATAGCTATTCCACATTCAAGAGGCTCTCGTAAAATTCCCTGTAGTTTTCCTTCTTATCGGTCTTGCGCAGTGCCATCGCAGCCTTGGGGTGTTCATTCAGCATGCCCGCTATAGCATAGGGTATGATATAGCCCCACTCGATCTTACTTCTTAAGGGTACGAGCTCTTTTGATATCAGATCCAGGACAGGCCGTATGTCCAATTTGGGGTTCTTCAAAAAACCCAGTAATAATTCCAGCGGACAATTTCCGGCAGCGCGGCCAATTCCGTATACAGTTCCGTCAAGAAAATTGGCACCGTGCATAATGGCCTCTATTGTATTGCCAAATGCGAGCTGCTGGTGATTATGACCATGGAAGCCCACTTCTTTTGTTTTTAAGATATCCTTGGCCTCTTTTACGAGTTTCTCGACAGGCTCCTGATATAATGCCCCAAAGCTGTCAACGATATAGAGGGCGATGATATTAGACTCCTCCTCGACCTGGTGGAGAGCCTCAGTCAGCTCTGGACCCATATCCCTTGAGATGGCCATGACATTTATGGTCGTCTCATAGCCTTTCTGGTGAAAGTGGTTTGTCATAAATATGGCCTTATCAATATCCTTTACGTAAGAGGCGACCCTCATCATATCTACTGGACTCTCCGCTGCAGGCTTAACGTCATCCATATCGACGCGGCCGATATCGACCATTGTCGATATCTTGATATTGGAATCTATGCCGTCTGTGACCTTCTTTATATCCTCATCATCACAGAACTTCCAGTGGCCAAATTCCTTCGTCGAAAACAGCTTTTTTGAGTTTTTATAACCGAGTTCTATATAATCCACGCCCGAAGCTGCGACCGCCTTATACACCTCCCTGACAAACCGGTGGTCAAAGTCATGGTTGTTTATAAGGCCTCCGTCGCGGATGGTACAATCAAGCACCCTGATCTTATCTCTGAACATACCTTACCCTCCTTGTAGCAAGAAAATCGCTTCGTGATAACTCTTTGGTGATTTTCAGTGGTTGGGATAACAGTTTTAAAATTCCATACCATGATGAAAAAGGCGCCGAACATATCACATGTCCGGCGCCTTAAATAGTCAAAGGCTACAGCCTTGCTGCCTTCCTCTTCGCTTCCTTCTGCTCCTTCTTCCACTGCTCATAAGCGGCAGCTGCCTCTTTTATCTGTGCGTCAACGGGCTTCTTCTTTTTGCGGTAGACCTGGCGCAGCGCTGCTTCTTTCTTCTTCGCTTCTCTCAGGGCCTGCTTACGGGCCTTCTTCTTGCCCACTGTCGGTGACATGGCCACGATATCCTCTTTCATATTATTCTGGATCTTGATCTGTCCGGATGTAAAGTCATTCTTTATGCCCCTGGACTGCTTCCTGAGATCCTTCAGCTTGTTTATATAATCGTAGTTCTTTGCTTCTTCCTTCTGCGCCTTCCTTACTTCCCTCTTTATCTTCTGCATATTGCGCTTGCACTGCCTGCGTGCATTTGCGAGCTTGGTTCTTTTCTCAGCGAGTGGTTTCTTGTCGTCAATGAAATCCTTCCTGAGATCGGTCTGCTTCTTTTTGAATTCCGTTATGAGTGACTTGCGGGCCTGAGCTGCGCCTTTGGTCTTTGCGAGGTCTCTGATCCTTAGGTTTTGCTCTGACAGCAGCTCTTTCTGCGACTGGCTATACTCTTTCCCCAGCTTCTTAAGCTCCTGCTTTACCTCATCAAGTTCCTGACATAACTTCTTATCGGCCTTCTCCTCAGCTTCCATCTGGTGCTTTGGGGTTGGTCCGGCATAAGAATAAGAAGCAAAGACCAATACCATCGCAACTACCACAACAAGCAACTTCTTAAGCATAACCGCCTCCTTTTAGGTTTCATCGATTTGCATTATTTTACTACTTATTACATAAAGTATCAAGTAAAATATAAGCGTATTCTTACTTTATCAGCCACCCTCTCATCTCATCAATTCTTGTGGCTCGGGTACACTCCGGAAGGGAATTAAAAAAAGCCCTGCCGTATGACCTTGTCCTCATGCGCGGGTCGAGGATCGCCACAACACCCGTGTCAGACCTTGTGCGTATAAGCCGGCCAAAACCCTGCCTGAGCATTATTACTGCCTGCGGCAGCTGATAATGCCTGAACGGCTCAACTCCCTTGCTTACAAGATGCTCAAGCCTCGCCTCTATCACAGGTTCATCGGGCACGGCAAACGGGAGCTTGGTAATGATCACACACCTTAAGGCCTCACCCGGCACATCGACTCCCTGCCAGAAACTATAGGTTGCGAATAAGACCGAAGACGGCCTTTGCTTGAACCGCTGCAATAGCTTCCACTGGGGGAGCTGGCCCTGGCAGAGTATCTCCACTCCCTCTATATCTATACGGCTTCGGACAAGCTCAAGCATCTGGTATGAGGTAAACAGGACAAAGGTCCTGCCGCGCGTAATGTTGAGAATCTCCTCAACCTTGCTAGCAGCGGTCTTCTGGTACTCCTGCATATGATATGAGGGATCCGGCAGCCTATCTGCCACATATAAGAGGGCCTGTTTCTTGTAATCAAAGGATGAGCCTGCCAGAAGCTCCTGCGCGTCTGTCAACCCTACCCTCTCCTTGATAAACCTAAAGGTACCGTCTGTAGTAAGCGTTGCCGATGTCAGGACACTGGGCCTTGTTATATCAAAAATCTCTTCCTTCATTGCCTTGGCAACATTGATCGGAGAGATGCGCAAAGAGCACAATATGTAGTGCGGCCTTGCCGCTGTTTCAACCCAGTAGACATGCTCCTCCATGACCTGCTCCATAAAAGCCTTTATGCCCTGAGCAATGGCCTTGCATCTGCCCGCATAGGCCTCAAGGTCTTTCTTATCATCCTCGTCTTCTATGCGATCCCGCATGCTAAGCAGTTCGCCGGAAAGGCTCCTGAGTGGCCCTTCAAGCACATTATCAAAGGAAAGGGGACTGCGCACCCTTTTTCTCCCCTCTTCTGAACCCAGCTTGTCCAGCATGAGCCTGAAGAATGAATCCGACTTGCCCCTGGCATTTCTTATCAGCTCTATAAACTTCTCCTTCTCTATTGCAAGTTCCGGTATCCTCGTAACCAGCCCTTTCCTGGTCCTTGCATTATAGATGATATTAAGAAGAAAGTTCACCTGCGCATTTGATATCTGTACGCCAAGATGGTTTGTGGCCACATCCTCAAGTGTGTGCGCCTCATCGAAGACCGCAGCATCATAATCGGGCAGGACCTTGCCGCCTGAGGCCAGGTTCGCGAAAAAGAGGTGGTGGTTTAATACGAGTATGTCTGCCTTTGCCTGGGCCTTACGGGCCTTTGCATAAAAACAGTCCTTGCGCCAATGGCACCTGTTTCCTCTGCAGAGATCGCTTTGCCTGCATACATGGGACCACGTCCTGTCTGAAACAGATGAGTCCATCCCCATCCTAAGGCCCGTATCGGTCTCTTTCTCCCAGGCTATGATCTTCTCGACCTCTTCAGTCTTTTCAAATATATCGAGCAGGCCCTGCTCCATAAGCCTGACCAGCCTCCTGCGGCAGAGATAGTTCTCAGAACCGACGCAGAGCGCAAATGTAAAATCAATATCCATGGAATCCTGAAGAAAAGGGAGGTCCTTGTTTACGAGCTGTTCCTGAAGCGTCTTTGTGTAGGTGGATATGGCGACCTTCTTATATTCCTTCTTTGACCAGATAATAAAAGGCGCCAGGTAAGCCAGGCTCTTGCCAATACCGGTGCCTGCCTCTGCAATAAGGTGCTGCCGTGCAGAGATCGCTCTCTCAACAGCCTTTGCCATCTCTATCTGATGAGGACGGAATTCATACCCCGGATGCTTCTCAGCAATAAGACCGCCCGGAGACAATATCTCTTCGCATAGCATTGTTTGCATTTTATAGTGGTAGGGTTTAAATCTTGTTTATGTGCAGGACATCATTTAAGGGACGCTTTGGCACATGGAGAGTACCCTTGCTATCAAGGTAGTATTGCACATAGCCGCTGAATTTTGCCGCCTTGGATACCATCTTTGGATACCCTAAAGCAATCACAGAATCGACCTCCAGGTGACGTGGTATGCCAAAGATCTTTCGAATGCCAACCTTGTTTATAGCACCCAGCCAGCAGCTGGCTATGCCTCTCGACTGCGCAAATAACATTATATTCTCCGCTGCTGCGCCTATGTCCCTGCGGTCAACCTTGAATGAGAACAGAATCGCCTTCTCATCCCTCTTTAGCATAGCACTGGACACCTTCTTCTTGTTGACGAGGATTATTATATAGGCCACAGGCTCAGTGCCGGGCTTCGGGGTACCTTTAGGTGCGAGATAACCGGCCCATTTTAACTGCTTAAAGACCTGATCGCTCAGGGTCTGCGCCGTTACCACAAGAAACTCGAGCGGCTGGAGATTCGCTGCAGACGGCGCCAGTCTGGCTGCGTTGACCATATGCCTCAAGGCCTTCGCCGAGATCCTGCGCTGCTGGAAGGCCCTGATCGACCTTCTTTTGAGTATGGCTCTGTATAACTCCACCCTTCTACTCCTCTCTTTTTTACAAAGTCAAATTACTATAAGCGACGGCCGGCCTTTGCCTTACTCACGCAATCCTTAAGAAAGACCTTTACTGCCCTGTCGTTGATAAGCAGTATGCTATCTGCTTCGCTCATCTGTTTCTTTGTAAGATCTATTCTCATGCGCTTGCTCCACATCTTCCTGCCCTTTTTGGCATTGATGACCGTAAAGACCACCTCCATAAAGGCATAATTTTCAACGGTAAGCATATCATATACAGCGGTTACACTGGACATAATCATATCGAGCGGGTCTTCCTCTTTCCAGAAATACTGAAGCACATCGCATACTATTATAATGTCGGCGATCTTCTTATTATCCACCACTTCAAAGTTGACGGTCTTTCTGTTTCTCAAGGCGTCTGAAAGTTCCTGCTTAAGATCCACTGCATCCACCTTTGCCTCTTCTGATGAGTCTGTAATATCCTCGACATAGACCTTCACAACACGCATTCGTTTGAGCTGATGATAGAGATTGCCTTCTCTGCGGCAGAATCCCGTATCAACAAAGGTAAAGGTCAGCGCTACCACGCAAAGCAATACTGCCGATAAAAATCTTCTCATCCTACAACCTCCTCATCTGTCTTGTTTAAAAGCTTATTCTATTCCAATAACGACTTTAACTTACTTCTATAGGCCTCGGTATTCTTGATCACCTTGTCCATCATGCCGACCGCCTTGTCAGGGTAGGCGCCCACTGCCGTCTCACCTGAGAGGAGCAGTTGAGTAGCACCATCCAATATCGCATTGGCAACATCAGAGACCTCTGCTCTCGTCGGAAACGGCTCCTCCGTCATACTCTCAAGCATCTGCGTGGCCACTATAGCCGGCTTTTCCGCAAGGCGGCACTTCTTCACAATCTCTTTCTGCGCAACAGGGACCTTGTATATCGGTATGCATACGCCCAGATCGCCCCTGGCAACCATGACACCGTCGGCAGCACATATTATCTCATCTATATTCTGAAGGGCCTTTCTGTTTTCTATCTTTGCAAAAATCCGGCATCCGGGATGCTTGGGCCTGACTATATCCCTTAAGGTATGAACATCGCTGGCATCTCTAACAAATGACTGTGCTATGTAATCCAGCTTCTGAGATATGGCGACCTTTACGTCCCTGGTGTCTTTTTCAGTCATCCTGGGAAAATCCAGGTCTGCTTCCGGTATGTTTATGCCCTTTTGTTCTTTTAGCTGGCCGCCTGTAATGACCTTGACCTTCAAACGGCCTGCTGCCTTGCCCTTGACCTCAAGCACAATCTTGCCGTCATCGATATAGACGAGCATACCTG
>JABMQS010000099.1 GCA_013202525.1 Candidatus Omnitrophota bacterium | reverse complement strand
GATGAGCAGACAGAGATGATGCTCAAGCTGATACCTCTTGCCAAGCTTGGTGAACCCGCTGATGTAGCAAAGGTAGTTCTATTTCTTGTGAGTGACGCCTCATCATATGTAACAGGTGAGGTCATAAAAGTAGACGGTGGAATGGTAATGTAGCAAAAAAAGGAGGAGAAGGCATGGCAGTAGGAGAAAAGGTAAAATCAATCATAGCAGAGCAGTTGGGAGTAAAGCCGGAAGAAGTAACCCTTGAGGCATCCTTTGTTGATGATCTCGGTGCCGATTCTCTTGATACAGTAGAGCTGGTAATGGCCCTCGAAGAGGAGTTTGGCATTGAAATACCTGATGAAGATGCTGAGAAGATGTCCAAAGTATCTGACGCCATTAAATATATAGAAGAAAAAGTGGCTGCAAAGAGCTAACCCACTTCCCCCCAATACATAGCCGATAATGAAAAGACGTCGTGTAGTTATTACAGGCCTGGGTACAATCTCACCCATAGGCAATGATACGAAGACATTTTGGGATTCCTTATGTGCCGGAAAATCAGGCATAGGCAAGATAACCCATTTCGACACCACTGGGTTTACTTCCAGGATCGCCGGGGAGATAAGGGGTTACGATCCCTCTAAATATCTTACGCCAAAGGACAGGAGAAGAACCGATATCTTCGTGCAGTATGCCGTTAGCGCAGCTGGCATGGCCATAGATGATGCCGGAATAGACCTCTCATCCATAGACTTGTGCCGTTTTGGCGCCATAGTAGGTTCCGGCATAGGCGGTATCCAGACCATCGAGTCAGAGCATAAGGTCCTGTTGGAGCGAGGGCCATCACGCATATCCCCGTTTTTCATCCCCATGTTAATCGTTAACATGGCCCCCGGTTATATAGCAATAAAGTTTGGCCTGCAAGGCCCAAATTCATGTTCAGTAACAGCCTGCGCCTCAAGCAATCATTCACTTGGAGAGGCCTTCAGGATCATACAGCATGGATACGCGGACCTTATGATCGGAGGCGGAAGCGAGGCAGCCATATGGGCTTTAGGGGTAGCAGGTTTCTGTGCCGCAAAGGCACTATCCACCAGGAATGACGAGCCGGAGAAGGCGTCCCGCCCGTTTGACAGGGACAGAGATGGTTTTGTCATGTCAGAGGGTTCAGGGGTACTGCTCCTTGAAGAGTATGAGCACGCCAAGAAGCGTGGCGCGGATATATATGCCGAGTTGGTAGGCTACGGCATGAGTTGCGATGCCTATCACATGACAGCGCCTGACCCGGAGGGCAGGGGTGCTATAAGATGCATGGAGGGGGCATTGAAGGATGCCGGCATGAATGCCGATGAGCTTACATATATAAATGCCCATGGTACGTCCACAAAGCTTAACGATAAGGTGGAGACCGCCGCGATAAAGAAGGTCTTTGGCAGCCATGCAAAGAAGCTGGCTGTGAGTTCCACAAAGTCCATGACAGGCCACTTGCTGGGTGCTGCCGGTGGAGCAGAGCTTGCGGCATGTGCCCTTGCGATTAAAAATGGTATTATCCCGCCTACTATTAATTATGAAAATCAAGACCCAGACTGCGATTTAGATTACGTACCGAACGAAGCAAGGAAGCAGGACGTCAATGTAGCGCTTTCAAACAGCCTTGGTTTTGGCGGCCACAATGCCTCGCTTATCATACGTAAGATCTAAGCGTCAGCCGGTTCTTCGTTTTACCCCCCTTAAGAGCATAGCAAAATAACGGACTGGCAAAATAGGAGAATTTAGGAGGAACTATGGATTACCTGTTAACTGAAGAACAGAAGATGATAAGGGATTTGGCGCGGCAGATCGCCGACGAGAAGATCCGGCCTGTTGCCGCTGAATATGATGAAAAGGAAGAGTTTCCGTGGCCCGTAATGAAGGTGATCGCCGACAGCGACCTCTTTGGCGTCTATATAGAGGAGCAGTATGGCGGTACCGGTGGCGGGGTCATGGATCTTAGCCTTGTTGTCGAGGAGTTCTCAAAGGCCTGTGGAGGTATTGCTGTTTCATACGCAGCGAGCGCCCTTGGAACATACCCGATTATACTTTACGGAAGCGAAGAGCAGAAGAAGAAGTATCTTCCTGATATTGCAAGCGGCAAAAGACTCGGCGCATTTGGCCTTACAGAAGCAGGTGCGGGAAGTGACGCGGGCGCAGTAAGCACTACGGCAAGGAAAGAAGGCGATTATTATATTCTTGATGGCGTAAAGCAGTGGATCACAAATGGCGGTGAGGCAGAGATCTATACTGTCATAGCCATAACAGATAAGACCAAGGGCAGCCGCGGCGCAAGCGCCTTTATAGTTGAAAAAGGCACACCGGGTTTTGAGTTTGGCAAGAAGGAGAAGAAGCTCGGTATACGCGCCTCTTCTACAAGAGAGCTTATATTTACAAACTGCAAGGTCCCCAAAGAGAACCTGATCGGAAAAGAAGGCCTAGGGTTCATAGTAGCCATGAAGACATTCGATAAGTCACGCCCGGGAGTTGCGGCACAGGCGGTCGGTATTGCCCAAGGCGCCCTGGATCATGCGGTCAGATACGCCAAAGAGCGTGTTCAGTTTGGCAAGCCCATTTCGAGTTTTCAGGGTATACAGTTTATGATGGCAGATATGGGTACAGAGGTAGAGGCAGCGCGCGCACTCGTCTATTCAGCGGCAAGAATGGTCGATTCCGGCGCAAAGGATATATCCAAGGTATCTGCGATGGCAAAGATGTTTGCCTCGGATGTGGCCATGAGGGTCACCACAGACGCAGTCCAGATTTTCGGCGGCTACGGTTACATGCGCGATTATCCCGTTGAAAAGTATATGCGTGATGCCAAAATAACACAGATATATGAAGGGACAAACCAGATACAACGCAGTATTATTGCAACGGGCTTGATAAAAAGCCTCGTGAAGAAGAAATAGCAAAAATG
>JABMQS010000098.1 GCA_013202525.1 Candidatus Omnitrophota bacterium | reverse complement strand
CAGGCTGGTACAGAAGCATGCGATGGAGACCTGGAAAGAGGGTAAGGATTTTAAAGAACTTCTTATGAAGGACAAGGAGATCGCAAAGACGCTTAAGTCCTATCATATAGAGAAGTGTTTCAAGCTCGACTATTATCTGCGTAATATACCGAAGGTCTTCAAGAGGACGGGATTAAAATAGAAGTAAATCTATGAGAGGAGAACGATAAGATGAAGAAGGTCAAGCAGGTATATGAAGGCAAGGCAAAGAAGCTTTTCACGACGGAGGATGAGGATATCTTTATCCAGGAATTCAAGGATGATGCCACTGCATTCGATGCCACAAAGAGAGGCACCATAATCGGAAAGGGCGTTGTAAATAACAAGATCTCCGAGAAGCTCTTCACGCTTCTTGAGGCAAAGGGCGTGCCTACACATTTCATAAAGCTGTTGAATGACAGGGATATGGCCGTCAAGAAGGTAGAGATCGTGCCGATCGAGGTTACAATAAGAAACATAGTGGCCGGCGGCATGGCAAAGCTCCTCGATATAGAAGAGGGCATCATACTGAATGAGCCGGTGCTGGAGTACCATTACAAGAAGGATGAACTGCACGACCCCCTTATAAATGACTGCCACATCTTTGCCATGAAGCTCGCAACCAAGGAGGAGCTCGAGCGCATAGCTGAACTCTCCTTTAAGGTCAATGACGCGTTAAAGGAATTTTTCAGCAGCAAGAATATAGATCTCGTAGATTTCAAGCTTGAGTTTGGAAGGTGCAAGGGTGAGATCATACTCGCAGATGAGATCTCGCCGGATACCTGCCGCTTCTGGGAAAAGGGTACAAAGAGAAAGATGGACAAGGACAGGTTCAGGAGGGATCTTGGTAACATAGAAGAGACCTATCAAGAGGTCCTCAAGATAGTCTCTGATTAGGTTAGTTTTTTTAGGTTTCGGAACAGATACCTTTAAACATACCCCACAAAAAAATGCGAAGACAAAAAAAATCTATAAGCTACAAGGATGCAGGCGTTGATATCGAAAAGGGAAACCTTTTTGTCAAACAGATAAAGGGATTGGTGAGGTCTACAAAGAAGCAGGGCGTTCTTACGGATATCGGCTCCTTTGGAGGTTTCTTTGCCATCGGTGCCAAGGATTATAAGGATCCGGTACTGGTCTCATCCACGGATGGCGTTGGCACAAAACTTATGATAGCGCACATGGTGGATAAACATAATACAGTAGGCATCGACCTGGTTGCGATGTGTGTCAATGATGTTGCCACGACCGGCGCACGGCCCCTATTTTTCCTGGACTATATCTCGACAGGAAGATTGGAGCCAAAGGCCCTGAAGGATGTCATTGCAGGTATCTCCGCCGCGTGTAAGGAGTCGGGCTATTCCCTCATAGGCGGTGAGACCGCCGAGATGCCGGATATGTACAAGCCCGGCGAGTATGACCTGGCCGGATTCTGCGTTGGCATCATAGACAAAAAAGATATTATAGACGGTTCAGGCATAAGGGCCGGCGATATCGTCCTGGGCCTTGCCTCTAACGGACTCCATTCCAATGGTTATTCGCTGGTGAGGAAGGTATTTTCAAAAAGAGAGCTTGTGCTGTTCAAGAATGAACTTCTTAAACCAACAAGGCTCTATGTCCAACCGCTCCTGGCCTTGCAGAAGAAGGTTTCTATCAAGGGCATCGCCCATATAACAGGCGGCGCATATAATGACAAAATACCGAGGATCATACCGAAGGGCCTGACTGCCGAAATTGTAAAAGGGAGCTGGCCTATTCCCGGGATATTCAGACTCATACAGAAGAAAGGCAATGTCAAAGAGGATGAGATGTACCGCGTCTTCAATATGGGAATAGGTATGGCCGTGGTCCTTAAACCTGCGGATGTAAAGAAGGCACAGCTTCTTCTTGCAGGCCTTAAGATGAAGTCCTGGGTCATAGGAAATATTATAAGGTCGAAACAGAAGGTCCGGCTAGTCTGATATGACATACGATATACTACATACGACATACGAAATAATATGCAAGTCCTAGTCATCGGTTCAGGAGGAAGGGAGCATGCCCTCTGCCGTAAGCTCGCGCAGAGTAAAAGGGTGGATAAGATCTTCTGTGCCCCGGGCAATGGCGGGATCTCCCAGCTCGCAGAGTGCGTTGACATAAAGGCCAATGATGTCATTTCCCTCCTTAAATTTGCAAATGATAAAAGAATAGATCTAACGGTCGTCGGGCCGGAAGTACCTTTGGTTGCCGGCATAGTTGATACCTTCACCCAGCAGGGCCATAGAATATTCGGGCCAGATCAATATATTGCGCAGCTTGAAGGCAGTAAGGTCTTTAGTAAAAAGAAGATGGCGCAGTTTGGCATACCTACTGCCGGTTTTAAGGTATTTGAAGATGCAGAGAGCGCCAAGAAGTATATAAGAGAAAAAAGAGCGCCCCTGGTCATAAAGGCAGACGGGCTTTGTGCCGGCAAGGGTGTTATGGTCGCCTTATCGGAAGAAGAGGCACTCTCTGCTGTCGATACTATCATGGTTGACAAGAGTTTTGGCACCGCCGGAGACAGGATTATTATAGAGGATTGTCTCGAGGGTGAAGAGGCGTCGGTGATACTGGTCACGGATGGCAGGGATTCTGTAGTGTTTGCATCGAGCCAGGATCACAAGAGGGCCTTTGACAATGATAAAGGCCCCAACACAGGCGGCATGGGCGCTTATTCCCCGGCGCCGGTCGTGACCGAAGATATAGAAAAGAGGGTCGAGTCTGAGATAGTAGCCCCCCTCATGAAAGGGCTTGCGGAAGAGAAGACGCCTTATAAAGGCGTCCTTTACCTGGGGCTTATGATTGTAAAGGGGAATCCCTATGTGCTGGAGTTTAATGTGAGGTTTGGGGACCCTGAAACACAGGCGATACTGCCGCGCTTAAAGACAGACCTCGTAGATATAATCGAGGCATCGATAGACGGAAGGCTGAAAGATATCCAAATGGAGTGGGATGATCGTGCCTGTGTATGCGTGGTATGCGCTTCAGGCGGTTATCCGGGCGGTTACAAGAAGGGCCTGCCTATCCACGGCCTGGATGAGGCTGCTGAGATGGATGATGTGGTCGTCTTTCATGCCGGTACAAAAGCAACGATACACGACACACAGCATCCGGATCCTTCGACAAAGCTCAGGATTCGTCCCGAGCGAAGTCGAGGGACGACATACGAAACAAGCGGCGGCCGCGTGCTGGGCGTTACAGGCTTGGGAGAAGATATTAAGGCGGCAATAGATAGGACCTATGCGGCAGTCTCTAAGATCGATTTCAAAGATATCCACTACAGGAAAGATATAGGATATAGGGCGGTCAGGGCCAGGCCCTGACGCCGGAAAGGGCAAAAGTGAAGAAAGAGATAGCGGTTATCATGGGGAGCAAGTCGGATATGCCGATTGTGCAGCACGGGCTTGATGTGCTTGATAGGTT
>JABMQS010000097.1 GCA_013202525.1 Candidatus Omnitrophota bacterium | reverse complement strand
TATCGGTGGCGGTCTCTTTATCCTTATTGAAATCCATGCAGGTGATACTGCGTTTAGGAAATTCTTTTTCATAATCTTCAATCTTTATTTTATATCCTAACTCATTCAAAATAAAGGAGTTGCAAAGGCAGTTGATATCGTAGCCCACCCCACCAGGTGATATTACACCGTCTGCCTCTATATCTGTAGCTGCTACACCGCCGATTGAAAAACCATAGCCCCAATGGATGTCCGGCATAGCCAGGGAATATTTGACTATGCCGGGCAGTGTAGCGACATTAGCGACCTGCTGAGGAGCGCTGTCTTTCTTTATCTGCTCGATGAGCTTATTGCTTGCGTATATTAAACCGTCAACACGCATCTCGGGCATATAGGATTTTGGGATGCGCCAGCGGTAATCGTCGATCTTCTCTATTGGGCCTTGATAAGAACCGGCCATGCGTCTCTCCTATACGTCGAAAATGATCTCTGTAGTAAATTTTCCGTTTTCTTGGCTGATCTTAAGATTGTGAAAGGTGACTGCCTTTATCTCACGCTTCAAGCTATGCCTTTTGGTGTCTATCTTCTCGCCTTTTGCGACAGATACGATCTTTTTTTCGTTCAGTTCCTCTATTAAAAACTCTGAGAGGAGCATTTCTTTGATATGAAAGCAGGATAGAAGCTCAGACAACCAATTCCTGAGCAATTCATCCGCATCCTGTGCCTCTAATTCCACATCTACGGCTGTATCATGCTTAATCTCAGAGATATCTGCTATGAGCTCATACATGGCTGAGGCGGCATTGATAAAAAGCTGCTTAAGGTCTTTTCCCCAGACCCTTATGCCTAAATCTGCTGTATGCTCCAATAGCTCATAATTTTTCATAGATACCGCCCATTAAAAAGAGTATATACAAAAATATTATATAAGTCAAATGTTAAGTATTATAGTAAGTGTAAAGGTGGGGGGGGTTGGGTGGGGACAGGTTTAAGTATGATTTTGGAACCAGGTTAATCTTGAAATCGCAAACGGTACACTTATGCGGCGGATTGGATATTTTTTATTGTGGAGTGTTCGGCCTCTAATCTCTCAGCAGCCTCTATTCTTCCCAGGGTGCTTCTTGAATGCTCTATTATACGAGCCAACAGTTCCTCTTTTGCCATAGGCGCTTTGGTTCCTAATGTCTTGCAAAAACTAAAGATGTGATCCACTGTGGTAAGCCTTGACATAGCAAGGCCATTATACACCTTGGCCCCTCTCAAAAATGACTGCTCTAAAAGACCTGTTACATCGGGAGAAATAATAATATCAATGATCACCTGATCTGGCGAAACCACCCCTTCGATATCTGCAAATGGCGTCAACTCCCGCGTTGGGGAATCCATGCCAACATCTGAGGCATTAATAATAACGCGAGAAGAACTCCGGGCCTTCCTGGACCTCGTAGAATCCGGAATGCCTACAGTAACAGACAGCCCAGCATAACTTTTCTCAAGGGCCTCTCTAAGATCTAGTGCTTTGTTCAATGACCGGGGGATCTCTACTAAATGAAATCTTTTTACCCCAGTACCTGCCAGGGCAAATGCTATCTCTCTTCCCCCGCCTCCAGAGCCCAACACAGTGAAAAGTTCATTCTGCCAGCCTGCTGGAAAGTTGGGGGTATATGCCCTAATAAAGGCGTCTCCATCGATACTGTCTGCAAAAAGCCTGTTGCCCCTTTTTGCAATGTGATTGATCGCCCCCACCTTCAAGGCAATATCTGATATATCTGCTATGCCTATGTATTCGCCCTCTTGCAAAAGCTCCAGGATCTCAATTTTCCATGGCTGCGTTATTAGTGCCCCCATTACGCGAGGCGATTTCTGTAACATCGCCAGGGTATGGGCAAGTTCCTTCTTATCATGCGTTACACATGATACACGAACTGCATCTATGCCTAAAAGGTTTCTAAAAGCGTTTTCGTATTTTTTATCACCACCCAGTACAGGCCTACCACATATTAATAGAACAAACTTTGTATCTTCGCTGACAGTGAGTCCATTGGCCCTTGCCAGTTCCTCTAACCTGCTCTCAAACTCGTCAACCTGCCCCTGCGAACTGGCTTTTGCTGCTGACGGTCTTGCGCTTTGAGAGATATCCAGGGCTATCTGCGTAGAAAGAAAAGTCCTGCCGCCATTTAAGGGTGCGGATAAGAGCATCTTGGCAATATCATCAGAAAGTGTAGTCCGTACTTTGCCCCAGTAAAAATCATCCGCATTGATAGAGAATCTATTGCCCATCTTTAACCACTGGTGCAGAGGATGCCCTTTGTACATCGCGATCCTCTGTGTATTTGTATTCCCGGTGGGGCATGTGTGGATCTCTATGTGCATCTGCCTGAGGCGGCCCAAGAGCCTGTCTATAGTTGCGAGATTAGAAGGGTCTTCGATAGCCTGCCCCGCAAAGGAATGCCCCATCCTTGGGCCCTTTGTTATAACAGAGCCTTTTGGCGCTAAGATAGTAGCATGATTAACATCGGTAATAGGGCCACTGCGCATTATGCCGTCGTCAAGAAATTTGAGATGGTGGGACACATACCTTTCACGATCAGCAATATCTGAAAGCTCTTTTTGCCTAACCCTGCCTGGTGTCCTGCTCGGCACAGCATCGGTTGCCCTATAAGCAAAACCCATGTCACCCAAATGGCTTATTACCCTTAGGCCATTGGCAGCGGCTTTTTCTATACTAGCCCTAAAATCTGAGGTTGCCCTGTATCTTGTATTCATCCTCCTATCCATAAGGGCCTCTGCGCCTGATATATCGATACCGACTATATATCTTCTATATTCTTCTCTTTCCTTCCTTAGGGCGATAATCTCATCAACTGCTTCTTCAACATTTTCTGGTGTACATACATCTTCTTGTCTTGAAAATGTAGGGGCCAATCTTACAGTAAATTTTCTACCATATCTTATCTCAGCGAGCCTCTCGGCCTCTTTTGCACCTTCTATAATAGCCTCTAATATCTGACGTCTTGTGCCTGTGGTTCCTCTCTTGGCAACCTTCTCAATATTAGGCAGGATATAAAGTTCTGACACACCGTCTGCAAAGTGTTGTAAGGCCACATGCGTCATAACCCTCTTTCGGCTTTCAAGATCATAAACCCCGATATTGCGCTTTAGACCGTAATCTTTAAATAATTCTATAATCTCATCCTTGGTTTTTATATCAAGCTGGTGCCATAACATTTGCCTCTCCAGCAAACCTCTTAGCTTAGCAATGCGCTTGGGTTTCTCATCATCACCTAAACTACTATCATCGATGCACCTTTCAAATTCAGAAAACAGGCTTTCATTATGCAATACCATCTCATTCCAGGCAAAACCTTCATGGGTTGAATTGCCTACATGTGTGTGCATGTGCCTCTTTGGCCATCTTCTTATAACAGTGACAAGCGCCTGATATGCCAGGTTTGTATAGTCAAATTCTCCCTCTTCTCTGGCAAGTTCAGCGGTCATCCCACTTATGGCCTCTTGAGCCTTAAGACCCAATCTGCCTGATATAGCATGTAACGTATTGACAATATGTCGACTGTCATCCCTGGCAATCTCGTCTGTAAGTTCAGAGGCAATCTCATCAGCAATATCTCTGCCTTCAGCATCTAAAGCAACCCTTGTGATCTCAGATGCAGACTCCACTACCAGCAATCTCTGCCACTCATCATCTGTCTGATTATTTAAAGCGATAGGCCTTAGGGAGTGAGTTTTGACTGAATCCGCAGGCATAAGATAGTATGCCCCAGCGCTCTGAGTAATAAGGGCGAGTGTTACAATAATAGTTATAGCTAGTTTAGGCATAGTCCATTCCATAAAGAAAAAGGGATTGATGCATAATAAGATTTATCTCTCTCGTGATTAATACTTAATAAAAGTATATCATAAGTAGGCAGGTATGTCAAGCTCATAAATGAAAACTGGGAAAATATTTGCGGGTGGTCTCTGTCAATCTTGAGAGATACCTAGCCTACGAAGCTATACGATATTGTGCTTGAAAATAGCGAGTTTCTTCTGGCGGGAGCAACGCTTGATTTGAGCTTCGCGCTTAAGGGCTTCGGAGCGGGTGGAATATTTTTCTTGATATTCTAACTTTACTGGAGTGCGAACACATGTATAATGGCCGCCTTTTTTGGCATTGTGTTCTTTTAGCCTGCGGACAACATCAGTAGTAGAGCCTGTATATAAGCTACCGTCTCTGCAACGTATAATATAAACGTACCACATTACCAGCCACCCCCTAAAACCCCCTTGGCGCGCAGGACTCGAACCTGTCGCTCACTATCGTTCGCTCCTTAAAAGGAAACCCTGATGGTTTCCTTTTAATATTTTTCTTCCTTACGCAGGAAGAAACTTTGCGCCGATAGGGGGCCGCTTACGCTTCCCCCTAAAACCCCCTTGTAAGATTCGGTTCCAATCACGGAGTATAAACAATTCACCCGATACTTTTAGTATCGGGTGAATTGTTGGTACCCCGCGCAGGACTCGAACCTGCCACTCACGCCTTAAAAGGGCGTTACTCTACCGGATGAGTTAGCGGGGCATTATTCGGTATCTTGAGCTATACTTCCAGTAGCTCCTTGTCTTTTTCGACAAGGATCGCGTCTATCTCTTTTATATGCTTATCGGTCAGTTTCTGGACCGCTTCTTGTGTCTTAAAGGCCTCGTCTTCTGTGGCAAGCTTGCTCTTCTCTAGTTTTTTCAGCTGTTCGTTAGCATCTCTTCTCACAGTCCTTACGGAGACCCGGCCGTCCTCACCCATCTGCTTGGTAATCTTTATAAGTTCCTGGCGCCTCTCTTCAGATAAAGGCGGTATACTTATGCGTATGACCTTGCCGTCGTTTGCAGGCATAACTCCGAGGCTGCTCTTCTGTATCGCCTTCTCTATTTCAGCCAGACACGAAAGATCCCACGGCTGTATTATTACGAGTTTTACATCCGGGGTAGAGATACTTGCAACCTGCTTGAGCGGTGTCGGGTTACCGTAATAATCTATATGAAGACCCTCTACCAGTGAGGTCGATGCCCTGCCTGTTCTTACGGCAGAAAACTCCCTCTTGGTTGCCACTATAACCTTTTTCATCTTCTCTTCTGTAGCACTCAAAACCTCTCTTGCCGAAGTCATATAAGATCACCCCCTGATCGTTGTGCCGATATCCTTGCCTGCTACTACCTTCTTTAAGTTTCCCTTGATAAAAAGATCGAATACGATAATGGGAATGCTATTCTCCATGCAGAGGCTTATTGCGGTCGCATCCATCACCTTAAGCTGTTTCTTCAGGACATCTATATACCTTAAGGATTCGAACCTTTTGGCCTTTTTGTTCTTGAAGGGATCTGCAGAATAGACGCCGTCTACCTTGGTGGCCTTCAATATCACATCTGCATCTACCTCGATGGCTCTCAGCGCTGCTGTGGTATCGGTCGTAAAATACGGGTTGCCTGTGCCGCCTACAAATATCACCACCCTGCCTTTATCCAGGTGGCGCATGGCACGGCGCCTTATATACGGCTCAGCAAGCTGGCGCATCTCAATAGCTGTCTGGACACGCGTAAAGACCTTGTGCTTTTCAAGCGCATCCTGTAAAGCCAGGCCATTTATAACCGTTGCAAGCATGCCCATATAGTCGGCGGCGGAGGGGTCCATATGATCCTTTACTGCCTCGCGGCCGCGGAATATATTGCCGCCGCCTATTACTACTGCGACCTGTACACCCATACCATGTATCTGTTTTATCTGTGCTGCTATAGAACGCGCTACAATAGTGTCTATTCCGTAACCGGATTTCCCCTGGAGCGCTTCGCCGCTCAACTTAAGGACTATCCGCTTGTAAAAGGGCCTTTTGGCCTTCTTCATGCGGTCTCTCCTAATTGGTAACGCGTAAACCTTCTTACCACTACATTCTCACCGGTCTTGGCAATAAGAGAAGTGAGCAGGTCCTTGATAAAGACCTTGGGATCCTTGATATACGGCTGCTCAAGAAGGCATGCCTCCTGATAAAAACTCTTGAGCTTGCCCTCAACGATCTTCTCCAGGGCCTTCTCGGGCTTGCCCTTGCACTGCTCCTTTATGATCTCCGCTTCCTTCTCTATGACCTCTTTGGGCACCTCATCCTGTGTTACATATGTAGGATTGGCCGCGGCGACCTGCATCGTTAAATCCTTTACAAAATTCTTAAACTCGTCGTTTCGCGCAACAAAGTCCGTCTCGCAGTTTACCTCAACCAATACCCCGATCTTGCTGTTAAGGTGGATGTAGGAGCCCACGATACCTTCTTTAGCGGCTCGTAATGATTTTTTGCTGGCGAGACTTATACCTTTTTTGCGCAATATATCAACCGCCTTCTCAAGATCGCCGCCTGCTTCCTTCAGGGCATCCCTGCAATCCACCATGCCGGCGTTTGTCTTTTGTCTTAGCTCTTTTACCTTATCTATCATCTCTGATTATCTCCTTTTAAGTGAGCGGCGCCAAAACCTTCTTTAGGGCTTCTGCTTCTTGGGTGCGTCTGCGGCCCTGGTTTTCTTCTCTTTCTTCTTTTTGTCAACGGGCCTTGCTGCCGGTTTTGATGGCGCAGGCTCATCCGAAGATTCGTGTTCCTGCTCCGCCTCCTCCAGCCTCTCAAGCTCCTTGCCTTCCATAAACTTCTTCTTGCCTTCCAGTATGCTGTCGGTCAATATAGATGTTATGAGCTTTATGGCTCTTATGGCATCGTCGTTTCCAGGAATCGGAAAATCGATGTTGTCAGGGTCGGAGTTGGTATCGATAAGCGCAACTACGGGTATGCCTAACCTCTTGGCCTCTTTGGCAGCTGTCACTTCCTTCTTGGGGTCTATGATAAATATGGCCCCTGGAACCTTCTTCATGGTTGCTACGCCTGAGAGGTTCTTCTGCAGTTTTGCTAATTCCTTCTCCAGCGAGGCCTGCTCTTTTTTAGAGAAAACCGCAAGACTGCCATCCTCTTTCTGCTGCTCAAGGTCCTTCATGCGCCTAAGGCTGGCCTTTATCGTGGCAAAGTTGGTCAAGAGGCCGCCAAGCCATCTCTCAGTCACGTAGAATATGTCGCAGCGTTGAGCCTCTGAGATGATCACATCCTTGGCCTGCTTCTTGGTCCCGGTAAAGAGTATGGACTCCCCCTTGGAGGCCGCATCCCTTAAGAAATCGCATGCCTCATCCAGCCTGACAGCAGTCTTCTCCAGGTCTATGATGTATACGCCGTTTCGCTGTCCAAAGATAAAGGGCGCCATTTTGGGGTTCCATCTCTTGGTCTGATGACCAAAATGGACCCCTGCTTCTAAAAGCTGTTTAATAATATCTCTAACCAATTTGTCATACCTCCTTATTTTACTTAATGTTAGAATTTAACTAATAGTAGAAGTAGAATTATACCATAAAAACAATAGGTTGCAAGCAAAATCTGAAATTTGAAATTTGTGCCGTTTCAGCAGGCTAGAAACTCGCAAATTGCATGTTGTAGAGCTTCTTATAGAGGCCCCCTCTGTCTATGAGCTCCTGGTGGGCCCCCATATCTACAATAACGCCTTCATTCATCACGACTATGATATCGGCGTGTTTTATGGTAGATAGCCTGTGGGCGATGACAAAGACGGTCCTGCCTTCCATTAGCCTGTCTATGGCCTCCTGGACTAATTTCTCAGATTCTGAATCGAGCTGGGATGTTGCCTCATCAAAGATCAGTATTGGGGGGTTCTTAAAGACCGCGCGCGCAATAGCAAGCCTCTGCTTCTCGCCACCGGAAAGCCTGAAACCACGTTCCCCTATAACAGTCTCATACTGCTTTGGCATCTTCATTATAAAATTGTGCGCATTTGCCGTCCTTGCGGCCCCGATAACCTTGTCCATATTTTCTTTATTAAAGGTTCCGTATGCGATATTGGCAGCAACGGTATCGTTAAAGAGGATCGTCTCCTGCGTAACAATACCGATCTGATTCCTTAGGGAGTCGATGCTGACATCTTTTACATTACAGCCGTCGATCAGCATAGCCCCCTTACCTGTATCATAAAAACGCGGTATCAGGCTGACCAGTGTAGTCTTTCCTGCCCCGCTGGGGCCTACAAAGGCTACTATCTCGCCGGTCTTCACCTTAAGCGATATATCCCTCAAGACCTCCTTATCCGTATATTTGAAACTTATATCGGAGAATACGATCTCATCCTTTACGGCTGGCAGCTTAATGGCATCCTTCTTATCTTCAATCGCCACCTCTGTATCCAGCAGTTCGAAGATACGCGAGGCCGCGGCAAGGGCCTGCTGATTTACATTGTGGACCCTGCTCAACCTGTTGATGGGCCTGCCCAGAGATAGGATAAGAAGCGAAAAGGCCGTGAGCTTTCCTATGCTAAGCGCCCCTGTGATGACCTCTTTTCCACCGAACCAGAGAATGATCATAGCAGCAACCATCGTAATAAGCTCTGTCAAAGGGCTGACGGCCAAGATCCGCTTATTGGATTTCATGACCATCTTTTTGAATTCCCGGTTCTGTTTCCTGAACTTATGCCTCTCGTATGCCTCCATGCAAAAGGCCTTTACTATCCTTATTCCGGATACAGACTCATAAAGTATATCGTTGATCCCGGCCATGGACTCCTGGGACTTTTTGCTGATCTGCCTCAACCTCCTGCCGATGGCTATCAAAGGTACTACTATAAGGGGCATTATAAACAAGACTACAACTATAAATAACGGGTTTATACAGAAGATGATCGATATATATATGACCATCGCCAGGGAGAGTATAAACTGAAGCGACTGCCATATCAGGTCGGTCAAGCCCTCTGAAACAGCGTCCTGTATGATCGTACTGTCAAAAGTTATCCTTGAGACCAGTGTCCCCGTGCGGGAATGGGCATAGAAATCCATGGAGAGGTTCAATAGCTTATCGTATAAGAGATTTCTTATATCACGGACTACCCTCTGGCTCACCTCTCTCATAAGATACTGTTGGCAATATATAAAGACCGCCCTCATCGAAAACATCATGATATAGAAGGCTATAAAGATCCCGAGAAGCTTTGCGGATGGTGTGTTATTTATGGTTGAAACGAGATTGGTTATAAAGGCCGGCACGTGCTGGTTAGGCACTACGATATCCTGGCCTATCATCACCTTGTCTATAAAAGGTATTAGGCCGCTGATGGATATCGGCTGCAGCACAGAGGAAAGTACCATAAAGACTGCCGCCACGACCAATACCCAAATATGGGCCTTTACATACCCTAAAAGCCTCAGATAGTTCTTCAAGTCATGATCTCCTATTAATTGTATAGACTTATTCTTATATTTACTACTTATAATACATTCTGATTCCCGCTATTCTATCATACAAGCCATTGCTTGTCGAGCTAAAAAATATGGAGACGTCTACCAATCCAAGCACGAACCTGCCCCGGATTTGTTCGGGAACCTGTACCCTAATATTCAAATATGTTGAATGCTGAATTACCTGCAGACAGGTTCGTGCTTGGAAACGGGACAGGTTCCCGAACAAACTGGTAGACGTCTCCAATCTTCATATATCATTGACCAGAAAAGGGGGAAGTGATATAATAAGGGTCAAAATCAAGGATGGTGAAATGGCAAAACTAAAAGTAGGTGTTGTAGGAGTAGGCGCATTGGGCTCGATACACGCCCGGATATACTCAGAGCTCGAGAGCGTTGAGCTGGTAGGTATCTGCGACATTGATAAAGGCAGGCTGCGCGACACCCAGGATAAGCTTGGCGTAGAAGGGCATACCGACTACCGCAAGCTTATTGGCCATGTAGATGCTGTAAGTGTCGTCGTGCCCACAAACCTGCACTTCCCTATAAGCAAGGATCTCCTGAAGGCCGGGGTGCACCTCTTGATCGAAAAACCCATAACAGAGACCGTGGAACAGGCTGATGAGCTTCTTGAGATCGCAGGAGCCAATAAGCTGGCGCTTGCGGTAGGCCATATAGAGAGGTTCAACGCCGCCATAGAGGCTATACAAAGACTAAAAGGTGACATAAAATTTATAGAGTGCCACCGCCTGGGGCCCTTTGCGCCGAGGATAAAGGATGTCGGTGTCGTGCTGGATCTTATGATACACGATATAGATATCATACTGGGCCTTGTCAGGTCCCCTGTAAAAAGTATTGAGGCCGTCGGTGTAAAGATATTGTCAAAGAACGAGGATATTGCCAATGCACGCATCAGCTTTGAAAACGGCGCAGTATGTAATATAACGGCAAGCCGCGTCACGGCCTACACCATGCGAAAGATCAGGATGTTTCAGCCAAATGCCTATATATCCCTCGACTACGTAAAACAGGACGCTGTCATATACAAGAAGCAGCTTGGCAGGATCGTCTCCGAGCAGATAGATATAAAGAAGGAAAAGCCCCTGCAGAAAGAGATAGCCTCTTTTGTGGAATGCGTAAGATCCGGCAAGAAACCTCTGGTCTCCGGTGAAGACGGGCGTCAGGCCCTGTCGGTCGCTACAGAAATATTAAAGAAAATAAATGAGGCCATAACTTAGCGAACGATAGTGAAGCTAAGTTATAAAGCCGAATTTATCCTGAGGATGCGACGAAGAGGAGCATTCGAAGGATCTAATGAGGCCATAACTTAGCGAGATGAGGAGATAGTGAAAAGGATACTTATTATAGCGGGCGAGGCCTCAAGCGACATGCATGCCGCTAATCTCGTAAGGAATATTAAGACCCTCGATGCCGACATCAGCTTCTTCGGCCTGGGCGGCGATAAGATGAAAGAAGCAGGGGTCGATCTGCTTGAGAACATCCTCCATCTTGCCTTTATAGGCCCTGGCGGCCTGTTCAAACATTACCTGACACTCAGAAAGATCTACGGTTCGCTCTGCGCTCAGCTCACTCAAGACCCTCCCGACTGCGCCATCCTTATAGACTATGCCGAGTTTAATCTGAGGGTCGCAAAACATCTTAAATCACTCGGTGTGCGCGTGATATACTTTATAAGCCCGCAGGTCTGGGCATGGGGGCTATGGCGCGTAAAGACCATAAGAAGGCTTGTGGACAGGGTGCTCGTCTTATTTAAATTCGAGGAGGAGCTTTACAAGGCCCATGGAGTAGATGTTGCCTTTGTGGGACACCCCCTGCTCGACATGGTAAAGACTAGCGACACAAGGGATCAGGCCAGAAATAACCTTGGCATAAGCGGGGATGCCAAGCTCGTCGGCATACTGCCGGGCTCAAGAATCGCCGAGATAAAGAATATGCTTCCTGTAATGTTGGCTGCCTGCGAAATGATCACGAAAAAGCTGGCCGGGGCAAGAATAGAGTTTATCCTGCCCCTGGCCCCCACCATAGATGAATCCTGCATCAGGGAATTTATGGATAGCTGCCCCCTGAATATCAAGGTCGTCAAAGACCATATATACGACGGCATAAACGCCTGCGACTGCGCGATGGTAACATCAGGCACAGCTACTCTCGAGACCGCGCTTCTTGGCGTACCCATGGCTATAATATATAAGACAAACTTCCTTACATATTTTATGACAAAGAATCTCATAACCCTTCCCTATATAGGCCTGGTAAATGTAGTGGCTGGCGAAAACCTCGTGCCTGAGTTCCTGCAGCACGAAGCAGATCCTGCAAAGATATCGGAATATATGATAAGGCTTTTGACAGATAGGGATCTGGCAGATTCTATGAGGAAGAGGTTCCTTGAAATCAAAGATTCACTCGGTGCCCCCGGAGCAAGCAGGCGGGCCGCGAGCCAGGTTATAGATTTCCTTTCAAAAACTCAATAATCCGCGTAAGTAATACCTTCGCTGCCGACGGCGATACGGCCTTCGCTGGTCGCGGCCTTCTTGGATGTACTGATCTCCTGCTGTTCCCTGCGCGTATCCTTCGCATTATCCGCGCCCCACATATCAATACTCTGAGGGTTGCTGCTTATCTTAGCGGCCTTCTCGCTCGCATCTTCCTTTTCCGAAAATCCCAAAGGAACAAAAGCGGGAGGCGATATCACTACATGGGTATCTCTTGCAAGTTGCTCGTTTATCATGACCTTCATGCTGTAACCGGTATTCTCCATCCAGTATTTTCTCCACTCCTTCATCTTGTCATTGTCCAGTATGGCCTTGACCTCGTAATTATTCGGCACATAGCGCATACCGTGCCTTATGATCTCAACGGATGAAAAATCCTCCGGCTTAAATTCAAAGGCAGTCTCTTGAGTATTGGATTTTATATCGACCTTCAACACCTTAACGACATTGCTTGAGGTATCGGCACCTTCGGCTGTCATAGTTCCTGAAAAAAACATGACCCCGACTATCAAAACCACCGCAATGATAACTAACGTTTTCATGCCCCACTCCTTTCCCTGCTTAGACCTTTGCTGCCATCGCAGGCTCTGTTTTAAACCTGTTGCCTCTTATTTTTTTCCTTATGCGCAGCACAAAGGCCTTATCGAAACCCCTCTTCAATAATGCCTTATCGCTCATCCTCTTATCGACCATGCAAAAAAGCAACCTATCGACATCCTCATACCGGCAGCCGAGCTCATCCTCATCCGTCTGTCCGGGCCAAAGGTTTGCGCTGGGGGCCTTTTTGACGATAGAAGCATCTACGCCGAGATACCTTGCCAGGGCCTTGAGCTGGGACTTGTACAAACCGGCAACAGGATTCAATGCGCAGGCACAATCACCGTGCAGTGTCCCGTAACCAAGTAATATCTCTGTCCTGTTTGAGGTCCCGATAACCAGGGCATCGTGTCTCTTGGATAGGTCGTACAATATCGACATCCTCTCCCGCGCCATCTTATTGCCGCGCCTTATATTGCCGGCATCTTTTATCTTCGCGAAATAGGTATCTATCATATGCGATATATCCACATATTCTGTCTTGATCTTTAGCCTCTTGGCAATTCTCCTTGCATCCTGCACAGACTTATGTGAAAGTCTCCCGTAAGGCATGATCACGCCTATAAGATTCCCTCTCCCAAGCGCCCTTTTTGCCAGATATGCCACAACAGAAGAATCGAGCCCGCCCGACAGGCCCAGCACTACCTTTTCAAAGCCCTTGGAGCTTACGGTCTTTGATATAAAATCGGTGAGCTTCTTAGCCGTCTTCCCTGGTTCTATCTTAAGTTCTTTCATTGTCATTGATATATTATACGGCTACAATGGTTATGCCGTATCTGTCTGCGGCCCTGGCTACTTCATCCTTCTCCAATACCAAGACCTTCCCAGCCTCGATGGCCAGGACCGAAGCCCCTGCCTCATGCAGAGACTCTATTGTGGTAAGGCCTACCACAGGTACATCAAAACGCATATCCTGCTGCGGCTTTGACACCTTTATCACGACCGTATCTTTACCTATAAGACTGCCGGCCCTCTTGATAGCCTCATCAGTGCCTTCTATCGCCTCTATAGCTATTACTGCCTTCTTCTTGACCACGACCGACTGCCCTATGTCCAACCTTCCCATCTCTTTTGCTATCTTGAAACCAAATTTTACATCCTCGGCTTCCTGCGCAGTCGGCTTCCTGCTGGTAAGCAGGCCTTTGGCAGGCATCATGGCCTTCAAGAAGGTCGTGGAATCCAGAAGCTCTATGTCAAAATCCTTCAACCTGCTTGCAACGGCTGAAAGCAGGGTATCGTCTTTTCTGTCTATCACCCTGCTCATTATCTTTTTCGCTTCCTCGTCGAGCTTTAACCCCTCCTTGAACAGAGTGGTCTTTGAGATCTTGCCCGCCATCATGGCATATCTTATTCCCTCTGCCTGAAGGGTCTCGATAAGCTTTGCCCCCTCACCGAGATTGAGCCAATAGACCTTATCGGCTAATTTCTCAATAGCAGGATCAGTCTCAGAATTGACAGCTATCACCACGACCTGCAGGCCGTTTGCCTTTGTGGCATTTGCTAAAAATAGCGGGAATTTTCCGCTGCCTGCAATAAGGGCTATGCGATCGACATTTTCCATTGGTTTAGGTGTTATCTGCCTGCCGACAGGCAGGGGTGCTAGGTTTAGCTGGATATTCCCCGCTCTGAGGAGTTTATGAATTCTATAAGGTATGACAGCTCTTTTGACGGGGGCAGCTCTTCTTCCACCTTCTTTAAAGCATTCTTCAGGTTGAGCTTCATCAAAAAGATTATCTTAAAGGCCTTCTTTATGCTGGACTTGACCTCATCGGAAACGCCTACGCGGTCCAGCCCTATGGAATTAGTGCTGTAGATCCTGGCGGGATGTCCGTCTGCCATGGAAAAAGGGACTATATCCTGAACGACCTTAGAGCAGCCGCCGGTAATGGATAGTTTGCCAATCCGCACGAACTGATGAACAGCTGTTAGGCCGCCTATAACAGCCCTGTCCTCTATAGCTACATGGCCTGCAAGGGTTCCGCAATTTGCAATAATAGCATAGTCACCTATTGTGCAATCATGGGCAACGTGGCTATAGGCCATCAGGAGGTTCTCATTGCCTATCTTCGTAACGCCCCCCTCCTCTGTGCCGCGGTTTATGGTGGCGTATTCGCGTATTATATTCTTATCGCCTATCTCTAAAAAGCTCTTTGCGCCCTTAAATTTCTTATCCTGGGTTATGCTTCCGACCGCCGCCCCGGTAAATATCTGGCAGTCCTTTCCTATAGTAGTGTAAGTGCCTATCACGCAATGGGGGCCGACCTGAGTGCCGGAACCTATCCTGGTGTCTGCCTCTATAACAGCGTAAGGGGCCACCGAGACACCATCTGCCAATTCTGCTCTTTTGTCTACTATAGCTGTCTTGTGTATACTCATGGATTAACTCTCGCCGAGCACAAACATAAGGTCTGCCTCTGCCGCTAATTTATCCTCGACATAGGCGCATGCATGTATCTGGCCTGTCTTTGTCTTAAACCTCGTCACCTCTATCTCAAGCCTGAGCTGGTCTCCGGGCTTTACCACGCGCCTGAATTTTGCATTGTTTATGGCCATAAAATAGGCGATCTTGCCACGGTTCTCTGTCCGGCTGAGCATAAGGACGCCGCCTACCTGCGCCATCGCCTCCAGCATCAGGACTCCGGGCATCACAGGCCTTTCCGGAAAATGGCCTGCAAAGAAATAATCATTTATTGAGAGGTTCTTTATACCTACGGCCTTCATGTCACCGAGCTCCAGTATCCTGTCTATCATGAGGAAGGGATAACGGTGAGGAAGGATCTTCTGTATCTCTTCTGCATCGAGCATGCCTTTTGGCATAGAGGCTACTTCTGAAGGAGACTTTATGCCCGCATCCTTCAGCCTCTCCTGCTGCATATGTATCTTCTGAAGAAGCTTCAGGTTGAGGAGATGGCCGCTCTTTACACCTATTATGTGGCCCTTTATGTGAAATCCGAGCAGATAGAGGTCTCCTATTATATCGAGAACCTTGTGCCTCAAAAACTCATCCTCGAATCTAAGTTTTCCGCCGATAATACCCTTCTTACCCAGGACCAGCGTATTATCAAGCGATGCGCCCTTGCCCAGGCCGAGGCTGCGCAGATGCTCTACCTCTTCCTCGAGGCAGAATGTGCGGCTCGGGGCGATCTCTTTTTCGAAGGACTCAGGGGTAATCAGAAATGAGTTGTGCTGTGTGCCTATATGCGTGCTGGGATAATCGAGCGTATAAGATACCTTGAAATTGACGTCGGGAAGAGCGATCAACATGGAGCCCCCATCCTCGACCCATATGGGTTCCCTTATCTGAAAACTCCTGCGAACCGTATCCTGCTCGCTGATACCCGCATCCTTGAGCGCCTTGACAAAACCTGCGGCACTGCCATCCATACCGGGAAGTTCCGGACCGTTGATCTCGACGGTAATATTATCTATCTCCAGGCCGTAGAGCGATGCCAGGAGATGTTCAACGGTATGGATCTCGGCCTCACCCATGCCTATAGAAGTGCGCCTCGGCCTCTTGGATAAGTCTGTAAGATTGGATATCGCCGCAGATATGATCGGCCTATCCGCAATATCGGTCCTTATAAAATTTATCCCACTGTCCGGAGGCGCGGGTTTGCATACCACCTTTATGGTCTTGCCGGTATGGATGCCCATACCTTCAAACATTACCTCTTTTTTTATGGTGCATTGTAAAGCCATTTTGGATTCCTAATTTTTAGGTGTTAGGTTCTATGTTATTGGTACTAGGTTTTAGGTTTTAGGTTCTTCGTGAGTTGCTTTACTGTCTTGAAGAGCTCGGGGAGTTTTCCGATGCAGGCCATTATCCTCTTCTCCTGCATCATGGGCTTTGGCGGCGAACCCAGGACCAGAGAATTCGGGGGTATCGACTTGGAGACACCCGACCGGGCACCTACTATCACATTGTCACCGATCTCAACATGTCCTACCACGCCTACCTGGCCTGCCAGTATCACGTCCTTCCCGAGGATGGAGCTGCCGGAGATCCCTGTCTGAGAAACTATAATAGAGTTGGGCCCGATCTTTACGTTGTGGGCGATCTGCACAAGATTATCTATCTTTGTCCCTTTTCCTATTACGGTCTTACCGAAACGCGCCCGGTCTATCGAGACGTTGGAACCTATCTCCACATCATCTTCTATAAGCACGCTGCCGGTCTGCGGTATCTTCTGGTAGACGCCGTCGACCTTGACAAAACCAAAGCCGTCAGAACCTATAACAGTGCCGCTGTGTATTATAACATTATCTCCGATAGATGTATTTTCACTTATGCTGACATTAGAATATATCTTTGTGTTTCTACCTATCTGTGTCTTATGCCCGATATATACATGGGGATATATCGTAGCACCATCGGCTATCGTAGAACCCTCTTCCACAACTGCGCAGGCCGATATTGCCACATCCTTGCCAATCGCCACGTCCTTGCCAATAATCGCGGCCTCATGCACGCCCCTTGGGATCTGGGACTGCTTATCGCCGAAAAGGGGAATGACCTTTGAAAAGGCAAGGGAGGGGTTATCGGTGCGTATGATAGGCATGGGCGCTGAGTCTATCTCCTTCGATGTTATCACACAGGATGCCTTTGTCGAGCCGAGGAGGGGTCTGTATAAAGGGTTTGCCAGGAAGGTGATATCCCCTTCCTGCGCCTCTCTTATACCGTTGACACTTTTGACCTCAATGCTCTCATCACCTATCAATTCGCCGTCTATTAGGGACGCTATCTCTTTAAGAGTCTTCTTCACTGTGGTAGGATTCCTTAAATGACCCTAATTCTTGCCTTTATATTTTGAATTAAGGATCTCTATTACCTCTTTTGTAACGTCATACTGCTTGTCCGCGTATATAAGCACCCTGCTGTTTAGTATGATCGAATAACCATTCTTCTTGGCGTAATCCGTGACAACAGAGTCGATCTCCTTCAATATATCCCTTACCATGCCATCCCTCTTGCGGAGAAGCTGGCTCTTTGTCTCCTGGTCGAAGGCCTGGAGCCCTCTTATCTTCTCGTCTATCTGCTCCTGCTTCTTCTCCCTCCGCTTATCACTCAACAGCTCAAGCTCGTTGCGCATGCTCTTTATCTTCTCTACTATCGCATCGCGCTCGTCGGTCTTTGCCTTTCCCTCGGCGGCAAGCTCCTTATCGAGATCCTTCTTCTTGCCATATGAATCAAAGACCAAAGCAGCATCTACATAACATATCTTGACAGAGCTGGCAGCCTCTGACTCCTTTGCGGTATATGAAAAACCGGCTAACATAACAGCTGTTATCAACAACAAAAACCCTATCCTTCTCATCTCTCCTCCTCTTGTTTTAAAATCCCCTTGCCATGGTGAAGTGGAATCTGATCTTCTTCTTATCGTCGGGATGCGCCCTGTCCAATGGATATCCCGCGTCAACCTTTATGGGGCCTATCGGGGTCTTTACCCTTATACCAGCCCCGGCGCCGGACTTGAAGTCCCCACTGCATAGATCTTCCGCCGTCTCCCAGACATTACCGACATCGTAAAAGGCGGCGATCTTAAAATTCTTGAATATCGGGTAGGTGAGCTCCGCGTTGCCGATAAGCATAGACTCTCCACCGATGGGGTCTCCGGTCTTGGAGTCGCGGGGGCCTATGGTCCTCTCCTTGTAACCTCTTACAGTGTTGGCGCCTCCTGCAAAGAACCTCTCATAGATAGGAACACTGCTGGAATCATCATACTCATCCTCCCATCCGGCCCTCAGCTTAAGCTCAAGAACGAGCTTCTGCTTATAGCTGAAGAACTGATCGACCAGGCCCGACACCTTATAAAAATCCTTATCTCCCGCGATTACGCCGCCGGCAAGCGTACCCGTTATAGACATTATATGCCCTGAAAGAGGGTTGTATTTGCTGTCAGTGGTATCACGTGTAAGGGTAAGGGCGAGGCTGCTTATATCGTTTACACCCTCCTCATCCTTTAAGGCCGAGGAGGCGTCATCGAGCACATCGGATATCTTGACACGTTCCAGTTTATATATGAGGTCTGCGCGGTCGAAATCAGTAAACTCCTTGCCAAACCTTAAGTCTCCGCCGGTCCTCTGCTCACCGTAGCCATAACCGAGAGCTGTCTTTCTCTTTCTGTCATAATTGAAGACATCAAAACCGAAAAGGTAAGGATGTCCGAATATCCACGGCTCGGTAAAACTCACCACGTAGTTCTGGCGCACATAACCAAGCTCGGCCCTTATGCTAAGGTTCTGGCCCCCGCCTGTGAAGGAGGGGAAATTTAACAGGTCGAAATTCCGCTGGGTCACCTGGACAAAACCCAACAACCTATCAACAGAACTGTAGCCGCCGCCAAAACTGAATTCACCGGTCTTGGTCTCTTTGACCCTGACCACCAGGTCTTTCTTGTCGGGATATTTTGTCGGCTCTGTGTCGAATATGACCTCGTCAAAATAACCCAGGTCATACAGCCTCTGTTTCGACCTCTTAAGTTTTTCGCCGTCAAACTTCTCGCCGGGATAGAGCCTGATCTCCCTCCTTATGACCTCATCTTTAGTGCTGGTATTACCGGTGATCCTTACTTCATTAACATAGCTTACGCTGCCCTCTGTGATATTAAAGGTAATGTTTATAGTATTGGTATCCTTTTTAAAGACCGTATCAGCAGTCACGCGGCAGGCCATATACCCCTTATCAAAGTACACTCCCTGTATCCCAACGATATCGGTTCTCAGGCCTACGGGGTTATAGACCTCGCCCCTCTTCATAAAAAGTATCTTTCTTATATATTTTTCCGGGAATATGGTCTCGCCCTTGATTACTATATCCCCTACAAAATATTTCTCCCCCTCTACTATCTTTATCGTGACTGTTATGCCCTTGGTCTCCTCATGATACTCCACTGTATTGCTTGCCGCCGCGTCTATATAGCCATTTGACTTATAGAACTGCTGCAGCCGCTCCATGTCCTGCCGGAGAGTCTCTTCGTTAAGAAAGCCGGATGTAAAAAGCGTGTCCGTGCGCGTGGACATAACCTTGAGAAGCCGCTTGGCCTTAAAGGCGTTATTGCCCTCAAAATCTATGCGCCTTATCCTGTACTTCTGCTTCTCGTGCACCTCTATGATAACCTGTGTCTTATTGGTTGCCGGGTCTATCGTAAGCTCGTAGTCTACCTTTACCAGGGGATAGCCGTTCTTCTTGTAGAAATCCCTTATCTTCCTGGTATCCTCGGAAAGGCGCCTTCTGTTTAAGACGTCTCCGTCCTTTGTTGACATCTGTTTCTTCAGGGCCCCCTCCCTGTAGATACTATTTCCCTTAAAGGTGACCTTATCTATAATAGGCTTCTCTGTAACGGAGAAGATCAGTTTTAAACCCCCTTTGTAATCCTCCACCTCTGCTGCAACATCCGTAAAGAAGCCCATGGCATAGATACGTTTTATCTCCTCGTTGACCGCCTTCTGGGAAAACTTATTCCCTGTCCTTATCTTGATCTTGGAGAGAATGGTATTGGAGCTTACGGATTTGTTGCCTTCGATGGCTATCTCGGTGATCGTCAAGGGGTCCTTTGGAGGCTCCTCGGAATAGACGGGACTCATAAACTGCGGCAAGAGCGATAGAAGAAGCAGTGCCGTGGTGTATATGAAAAAAACCTTAAATCTTCTCTTCATAATATTAATTTAACATATATACTAAGTAAAGTAAAGTTACATTTTTATGGCGTTAAACAAAAAATTACTAAGACCTGAGCCTTATCAAACCTCTACTTCTTCCTCGGTAAGTTCGGCGTGGCGGCGCGTAAGATTCTCAAACCTGGTATACTCCTTTACAAACGCAAGGCTCATCGAACCGACCGGCCCGTTTCTCTGTTTTGCGATAATGACCTCTGCAATGCCCTTGTTCTCGGGGGTTGGATTATAGTACTCTTCGCGCAGGAGGAGTGTTACGACATCAGCATCCTGCTCTATTGCTCCCGATTCCCTCAGGTCAGAGAGCTGCGGGCGCCTGTCTGCACGTGCCTCGACCGCTCTCGACAACTGGCTTATGGCTATTACAGGTGCGCGCACCTCGCGTGCCAGGGCCTTGAGCGAACGCGATATCTCGGATATCTCCTGCTGGCGATTGTCCGCGCCGGCAGAGCCGCGCATAAGCTGAAGATAGTCCACGATCACAAGCCCTATATCATGCTGACTATTAAGGCGCCTGGCCTTTGCCCTTAATTCAAGCGCGGATATGGCGGGCGTGTCATCTATAAATATCGGGGCCTCAGCAAGTTTTCCGGCGGCGTTTGTAAGCTTGGGCCAATCGCTCTGTGAAAGAAAACCGGTTCTTACCTTGTGAAAATCGACGCGGGCATGGGAGCATAACATCCTCTGCGCCAGCTGTTCCTTTGACATCTCAAGACTGAATATGACCGTCGGTATATTGTCAACGATACTGGCATGTTCTGCTATGCAGGCGGCCAGGGCACTCTTACCCATCGACGGCCTTCCTGCCACTACGATCATATCCGACGGCTGAAGCCCGGCGGTAAGCAGATCAAACTCATGAAACCCCGTCGCTACGCCTGTCACGTTCTCTTTTCTCTGGTAGAGAGCGTCTATGGCCTCGATGCTCTCCTTTATTATCTCCTTCATTGGTATGGAGGTCGGCTCAGCCTTTCTGGTCGATATCTCAAATATCATCTTCTCGGACCTATCGAGCAGGTCATCAGCACTGCCTTCTGAGCCGTAGGCCTCTGAGGCTATCTGCGTGCCGGTAGTTATCAGGGAACGCAGGATATACTTCTCCCTTACTATTCTCGCGTAATGTTTAACATTGGCCGCGGTTGGAACTGCCTGGGTCAGGGAGGAAACATAGGAAGCGCCTCCTACCTCATCAAGTATCTTATTTTTCTTCAGCTCCTCTGTAACAGTCAAAAGGTCTACCGGCTTGTTGCGGCTATATATATCTACAACGGCGTCAAAGATCTTGGTATGCGCATCCTTGTAGAAATGGGGGCTCTCCAACAGCTCTATCGCCTGTGATATAGCGTTATCCTCAATAAGCATAGAACCCAGAACTGCTATCTCGGCATCATCGCTCCTTGGGGGCAGCTTCTCTATAATATTGTCTTTTGCCATGATTTTTGCCTTGTTTTCGTGTTTTAGTGAATAGTAT
>JABMQS010000096.1 GCA_013202525.1 Candidatus Omnitrophota bacterium | reverse complement strand
GGGCTATATATATATGATGAAACTGGCTCACCTGGTAGATGATAAGATGCACGCGCGTTCCATAGGGCCTTATTCGCTTGTAACGCAGCAGCCATTGGGGGGCAAGGCGCAATTCGGCGGCCAGCGTTTCGGCGAGATGGAGGTATGGGCGCTGGAGGCATATGGCGCAGCATATACCCTGCAGGAGCTTTTGACGGTAAAAAGCGACGATGTCATGGGCAGGACCCGTATATACGAATCTATAGTCAAGGGTGAAAATGCCCTTCAACCGGGTACGCCCGAATCATTCAACGTGTTGGTTAAAGAATTACAGAGCCTCTGTTTGGATGTCAAAACGGAGAAAGATCAATGACATATGAGCTGAACGCATTTGATGCGATATCGATTAAGATAGCTTCACCCGAGGTGATAAAGTCGTGGTCTAAGGGCGAGGTGAAGAAGCCTGAGACGATCAACTACCGTACGCTGCGCCCTGAGAAAGACGGGCTCTTCTGCGAAAGGATATTCGGGCCCACCAGGGATTGGGAGTGCAGCTGCGGCAAGTATAAGCGTATCAAGCACAAAGGTATAACCTGCGACCGCTGCGGCGTCGAGGTTACACTTTCCAAGGTGAGGCGTGACAGGATGGGCCATATCGAGCTTGCTACGCCTGTATCCCACGTCTGGTTCTTCAAGGTTTTGCCTTCCCGCATAGGGACGATGCTCGGGCTGTCATTGCGCGAGCTGGAGAAGGTCCTCTACTATGAAGAGTATATAGTGATAGACCCGGGTGAAACCGGATTGAAAGAGAGGGAACTCTTAAATGATGAAAAGTGCCGTGCCTACCGCGAAAAGTACGGCGACAAATTCAAGGCACTTATGGGCGCGGAGGCAATAAAAGAGATTCTGGAGAATGTAGACCTCTCCAAGATCGCCATAAAATTGAATCGCGATATAAAGAACTCAAAAGGCGAGCAGACACAGAAGAGGGCTGCCAAGACATTAAAGGTTGTCGATTCGTTTAAGCAGAGCGGTAACAACCCCGGGTGGATGGTACTTGATATTATACCTGTCATACCGCCTGATCTGCGTCCTCTGGTCCCGCTTGATGGCGGGCGTTTTGCTACCAGCGATTTAAATGACCTCTACAGGCGTGTCATAAATAGAAATAACAGGCTGAAGAAGCTGATGGAACTTAAGGCCCCGGAGGTAATCATCAGGAACGAAAAGAGGATGCTCCAGGAGGCCGTAGACGCCTTATTTGACAACGGAAGGCATGGAAGATCGGTGCTAGGCCCCGGGAATAGGCCTCTTAAGTCCCTGAGCGACATGTTAAAGGGTAAGCAGGGCCGTTTCAGACAGAATCTTCTCGGTAAGAGGGTCGACTATTCAGGAAGATCGGTTATCGTAATAGGCCCTGAGCTTAAGCTCAGCCAGTGCGGCTTACCCAAGAAGATGGCACTTGAACTCTTTGAGCCGTTCATCATAAAGAAGCTTAAGGAGAGGGGTTTTGTCCATACCATTAAGAGCGCCAAGAGGATGGTGGAGAAGGCGAAGCTTGAGGTGTGGGATATACTCGATGAGGTTATTGCAGATCACCCCATACTTCTTAACAGGGCACCTACGCTGCACCGCTTGGGCATTCAGGCCTTCCAGCCCGTACTTATTGAGGGCAAGGCTATCAGGATACACCCCTTGGTATGCGCAGCGTTTAATGCTGATTTTGACGGTGACCAGATGGCAGTACATGTACCGCTATCGGTAGAGGCGCAGATGGAGTCGCGGCTGTTGATGATGGCCACGACAAACCTCTTCTCGCCGGCAAACGGGGGCCCCATAGTGACACCCAGCCAGGATATTGTTTTAGGGCTGCACTATCTCACCAAAGAGAACGACAATCTGAAGGGTGAAGGAAAGATATTTACGTCAGTGGATGAGGTCATATGCGCTGAAAGTGATAATGAGGTAGACCTGCATGCCAAGATCAAGGTCAGGATCGGCGAGGCACTCATAGAGACCACACCCGGCAGAGTCCTGATGAACAGGGCACTGCCTGAGGATATGCCATTCGTGAATGATATATTGAACAAGAAGAAGATTTCGGATTTGATAACCGCCTGTTATAAGAAGTTTGGGCATGGCCGTACCGTTATCCTGCTGGATGACTTAAAGGCCTTAGGTTTTGAGAGGGCAACTCTTGCAGGGCTTTCTATATCGATCGATGACCTTAAGCTTTTGCCGGAGAAGAAGGAGATCCTGAAGAATTCACAGCGCGAGGTGGACGAGGTCCACAGCCAGTACAGAAAGGGCCTTATCACAGACCGTGAAAGATACAACAAGATCGTTGATATCTGGACCCATGCTACTGACACAATCTCAGAAAAGGTAATATCAGGACTCGGTAATTTTAATCCTATATTTATGATGGCCGATTCCGGTGCGCGGGGCTCAAAGCAGCAGATAAGGCAGCTGGCCGGCATGAGAGGCCTTATGGCAAAGCCCTCGGGTGAGATCATAGAATACCCCATAACAGCAAACTTCAGGGAAGGTCTTACGGTATTGGAGTATTTTATATCTACTCACGGTGCAAGGAAAGGTCTGGCAGACACCGCCTTAAAGACAGCCGACTCCGGTTACCTTACGCGCAGATTGGTGGACGTTGCCCAGGATGTTATTATTACAGAGGACGATTGCAATACCTTAAACGGTATTTTTGTCAGTGCTATAATAGAAGGCGATGAGGTTGTTGTCAGCCTGAAGGAGAGGATCATCGGAAGGGTGGCGCTCGACAATATCGTGGATATCATCACCGATGAGGTCATTGTGGAAGCAGGGCAGGAGATAGATGAAGAGAAGTCCGACAGGATCGAGACCGCGGGTATCGAGCGTATAAGGATAAGGAGCGTTCTTACCTGCGAGTCTAAAAGAGGTGTATGTGTCAAGTGCTATGGCAGAAACCTGGCTACCGGAAGGTTGGTGGAGCAGGGCGAGGCCATCGGCGTAATCGCCGCGCAGTCTATAGGGGAGCCGGGTACGCAGCTTACCATGAGGACATTCCACATAGGCGGTACTGCGAGCAGGGTAGTCGAGCAGGCCTATATAAAGTCTAAGAACGACGGTGTAGCAAAATATCATAATCTCAGGACAGTGGAACGTTCAAGCACCAAAGAGATAATCGTGTTAAACCGTAACGGGCAGATATCTATTAATGATGAGAGTGGTAGGGAGTATGAGCGCTACGCAGTTCCGCATGGAGCGATTATTATGGCAGCGGAGGCCGGCGCCGTTAAGAAGAATATGGTATTTGTCAAGTGGGATCCTTATATGTCCCCCATACTTACTGAGGTGGGTGGCATTGTCAGGTTTGAGGACATAAAAGAAGGCGCGACCATGCGCCAGGAGCTGGACCCGCAGACCAAGCTGATCGATACCGTTATCGTAGAGCACAAGGGAGAGTATCACCCACAGCTGATAATCCAGAACTCAAAGAAGGAAGTTCTTGCTATATATCCAATTCCTGCCGGTGCGCACATCGTTGTCAAGAACGGAGAGTCGATAAAGGCCGGTGACCTGCTGGCCAAAACGCCGCGTGTCGTTACCAAGACCAGGGACATAACCGGCGGTCTTCCACGTGTTGCCGAGCTCTTTGAAGCCAGAAAACCCAAAGACCCGGCCATCATAAGTGAGATCGACGGTATAGTTGAATTCGGAGGCTCAAAGAAGGGGCAGAGGCGTATAATTGTAAGAAGTTCAACCGACATGAAGAAGGAGTATCTTATTCCGCACGGTAAACACCTTAATGTCTATAAGGGTGACCGAGTTTATGCCGGGCAGCAGTTGATAGACGGCCCCGTAGTCCCGCAGGATATCCTAAAGGTGTCAGGCGATAAGGCGCTCCAGGAATATCTAGTCAATGAGGTTCAGGAGGTCTACCGTCTGCAGGGCGTAAAGATCAATGACAAGCACATAGAGGTCATAGTAAAGCAGATGTTAAGGAAGGTAAAGATCGATAACCCCGGGGATACAGATTTCTTGATCGGTTCGCATATAGATAAGTTAAAGTTCCAGGAAGAGAACCAGCGCGTAGCAAAGAAGAAGCAGAAGCCGGCTAAGGCAACGCCCATACTCCTTGGCATAACAAAGGCCTCTTTAAGCACGGAGAGCTTTATATCAGCAGCGAGTTTCCAGGAGACGACACGGGTCCTGACCGAGGCAGCAGCCAGTGGCAAGGTGGATAAGCTGCACGGCCTAAAAGAGAACGTTATAATGGGCCATCTGATACCTGCCGGAACAGGGTTTAAGGACCACAGAAATATAGAGATCGTCAAAAAGATCGATATCATAGAGAAGGCCAAACAAGAGGTCAAAAAACAGAAGGAACAGGAAGATATAAAGATAGGGGAGCCTGAGAAGAAAGAGATAAAGACCCCTGCAACTAAGGCCAAGGCAAAGAAGCAGGAGAAGGTCACTGCAACTAAGGCCAAGGCAAAGCCCAAGAAGCAGGAGAAGGTGTCTTCCGCTAAGGCCAAGCCCAAGAAGCAGGAGAAGGTGTCTTCCGCTAAGGCCAAGCCCAAGAAGCAGGAAAAGGCGGTAAAGAAGACTAAGGCCAAGGCAAAAAAGAAGTAATCAGAAAGAATAGGGATATGCCGACAATAAACCAGTTGATAAGATTAGGAAGAAAGAGCGCCAAGAACAAGACCAAGTCACCTGCTTTGAGGAACTCGCCTCAGAAGAGGGGTGTATGCCTGCAGGTGAAGACACAGACCCCAAAGAAGCCTAATTCGGCCCTCCGCAAGATCGCAAGGGTAAGGCTTACCAATGGCGTGGAGGTTACAGCCTATATCCCAGGAGAAGGCCATAACCTGCAGGAGCACTCTATAGTGCTTGTCAGGGGCGGACGCGTGAAGGATCTGCCTGGCGTAAGGTACCATATTGTAAGAGGCACTCTCGATACACAGGGGGTTGCCAATAGGAAGAGAAGCCGTTCAAAGTATGGAGCAAAGAGACCCAAGGATGTTGCTGCTTCGGCTGAATAGCTTAAAAGGAGAAAAAGGTGAGACGTAGAAGAGCGCCAAAGAGGGATATATTAGCAGACCCTAAATATAGTTCTAAGTTGGTCTCCAAGTTCATCAATGTGATAATGGAGAGAGGCAAGAAGTCGATCGCCGAGAGAGTTGTTTATGACGCGATGGATACCTTGCAGAAGAAGACCGGTAAAGAGAACCCATTGGAGCTTTTGCAGCAGGCATTTGAAAGTGTAAGGCCTATGCTGGAGCTCAAGTCAAGGCGTGTGGGAGGAGCAACGTACCAGGTGCCGATAGAGGTCAGCAACGAGCGTGGCATAACCATAGCCATGCGCTGGATAAGGAATTTCGCAAGGCAGCGTAAAGGCGGGCCGATGAGTGAACGTCTCGGTACGGAGCTTCTTGATGCATACCAGAAGCAAGGTTCAGCAGTAAAGAAACGGGATGATACCCACAAGATGGCAGAAGCCAATAAGGCGTTTAGCCACTTTCGTTGGTAAGGAGATGGGATGCCTGTACTGGTAGAGAAAATAAGGACAGCCCCCTTCCAGTATAAGGAAAAATTAAAAGGGGCAGGTTTATCAATTATGAGCAGAGAGCATCAATTAGATAAGATAAGAAACATAGGCATTATGGCCCATATCGATGCCGGCAAGACTACTACAACCGAAAAGATTTTGTATATGTGCGGCAAGATCTATAGGATGGGTACTGTGGATGAAGGTACAGCTACTATGGATTGGATGCAGCAGGAGCAGGACCGCGGCATTACCATAACATCTGCCAGCACAGCGTGCGTGTGGAAGGACTGCCATATCAACATAATCGATACTCCTGGTCATGTCGATTTTACAGTTGAGGTAGAGAGGGCCCTGCGCGTACTTGACGGCGGTGTAGTCGTATTCTGCGGCGTAGGAGGGGTAGAGCCTCAGAGCGAGACCGTGTGGAGGCAGGCTGAAAGATACAAGGTGCCAAGAATGGCCTACGTAAACAAGATGGACCGTACAGGCGCTGATTTCTTCGCAGTCCTGAAGCAGATGGAGGATTATCTCGGCGCAAATGCTGTTGCTATACAGCTGCCGATGGGAAGCGAGGACAGTTTTAAGGGGATGATAGACCTCATAGAAGACAAGGCCATCATATACAAGGATGAAGGGGGCAAGGATTTCGATATTACAGAAGTGCCGGAGGAGTTGACCGAGATCGTTCATGAGTATCGGCACAAGATGCTTGAGGCGATTGCTGACGTTGATGAGAAGATAATGGAGAAGTATGTTCATGATGAGCATAGTATTACAGTCGATGAGGTAAGGCAGACCTTGAGAAAGGGTGTTATCTCATCCATGGTAATACCGGTCTTATGCGGTTCCTCCTTAAAGAATAAAGGAATACAGCCGCTGCTAGATGCTGCATGTGACTTTCTACCTTCACCGCTGGATGTCCCGGCCATCGAAGGCATCGATCCCAGGGATGAATCGGTGCAGCAGCGCAAGCCAGATGATGAATCGCACTTTTCTGCTCTGGCATTTAAGATAGTCACTGATCCTTATGTCGGCAAGCTCACATATTTCAGGGTTTATTCAGGGACATTTGAATCCGGTGCCTATGTTTATAATTCCTCAAAGGACATAAAGGAGCGGGTCGGCAAGATAGTAAAGATGCATGCCAACAAGCAGCAGATAGTAGAGAAGGTCTATGCAGGTGATATAGCGGCTGCGGTCGGGCTTAAAGAAACGCAGACAGGAGATACCATCTGCGATGAGAAGCATCCGATTATTTTGGAGAGCATGCATTTTCCGGAGCCTGTCTTATTTATGGCGATAGAACCAAAGTCCAAGAAGGATCAGGATAAACTCGGTACTGTGCTGAATAAACTGAAAGAGGAAGATCCTTCTTTCAAGGTGAGGTATGATAGCGATACCGACCAGACGATTATAGCAGGCATGGGAGAGCTCCACTTAGAGGTGCTGGTCGACAGGATGAAGATAGAGTTCAACCTGATGGCAAATACCGGCAAGCCCGAGGTGGCATATAAAGAGACTATAAGAAACCGCGTAAGCGCTACAGGCAAGTTCGTGCAGCAGACCGGCGGCCGTGGACAGTACGGGCATGTTGTCTTTGATGTGGAGCCCGGCGAGAGGGGCACAGGCGTTGTCTTCGAAAGCAAGATAAAAGGCGGCGTTATACCCAGGGAGTTTATATCCTCTGTCAAGGAAGGTGTCTTAGAGGGCGCGAGAAGCGGCATACTGGCAGGATATCCGGTTACTGATATCGATGTTAGCTTGATAGACGGCTCATATCATGATGTGGATTCCTCGGAGCTGGCCTTTAAGGTTGCTGCATCTATGGCATTAAACGAGGCTCTGACAAAGGGTAAATCCGTTCTAATAGAACCTGTTATGAATATCGAGATCACGGTTCCCGATGATTTTTTAGGTGACGTGGTAGGTGATTTCAATTCCCGCAGGGGAAAGATCGAGTCCATAAAACAGGGCGTAAAGGTAAAGGCTGTCAGGGGTTTTGTACCGTTGGCAGAGACCTTTGGCTATGCAACAGCATTAAGAAGTCTGACCCAGGGCCGTGGAACTTATTTGATGGAACCTGCTTATTATCTGGAGGTTCCGAAATTTATTGCAGACAAGATTATTACGCTGGGATAGTAAAACCAGGAGGAATCAGATGGCAAAGGAAAAATTCGTAAGG
>JABMQS010000095.1 GCA_013202525.1 Candidatus Omnitrophota bacterium | reverse complement strand
CTTGGAAGGCTCTTTAAGAATCTGTCGAAATAACCTACACCGTGTCCTATCCGGTTGCCTTTCTTATCGAATGCTATACCTGGGACAATGACCATATCGATCTCTCTAAGCGGCACGGGTTTTATATCGTCTTTCCTTGGTTCATCAATACCAAAGGGGCCTTTGCGGAATTGCCTCTTTGGGCCTTTTATCTCCGAGGGAATCAATCTCTTCGTTTTGGGTTTTGTCACCGGAACTATCACCTTTTTGCCTAATTTAAGCGCCTCATCTATCATGTCTTTTGTATCGACTTCGTAATCTTTGGAGACATAAAACATAACAGACTCGGCTGTCTGAAAATACGGGTCTGTAAATAACCTCCTTTTTATAACTTGGCTTCTTTTGCTGCGCTCCTGTTTACCCTGGGAGCGCAATTTCGCCAACATCTCTTCTCTTATCTTGTCTTTTTGAAGCTTGATTTGTGTAGTAGATTTTACCATAAGAGTCCTAAAAGGTCAAGCAAACTCTGCCGCAAAATACCTCACAGCAGCCTGCCGAAACAAGGGCCTCTGGGCCCCGGAAATTTAGCCCTGCTGCTTCTTGCGGTAGTCGTCTATGGCGGCCTTTAAGCCCTGTTCTGCCAGTACCGAGCAGTGCATCTTGACCGGCGGAAGCCCGTCCAGGGCCTCTGCAATGGCCTTATTGGAGACCTCAAGGGCCTTATCAACAGGCTTGCCCTTGACCATCTCTGTCAGCATACTGCTTGTGGCAATAGCCGCGCCGCATCCAAAGGTCTTAAACTTCGCGTCAATAACAACGCCGTCTTTGACCTTTATATAGAGCTTTAATACGTCGCCGCATACAGGATTTCCAGCGGTCCCTACGCCGTCGGCATCAGGTATGTCGCCGACATTGCGCGGGTTCTGGAAGTGGTCCATCACCTTTTCGCTATAATTTATATTACTTGGGTTCTCTGGCATAATTATATCTGGAATGGGTAACTATGCTCGATCTTGTTAACCCTTTTTCCGCCCTTTTTGTTATCACACAGGTCCTGAAGGCTCATCGAATTAAGCACCTCAGCCATGCTCTTGTTTAACTTCTCCCAAAATACCCTTGTGTTACACATCGCCATCCTGCTACAGGGAGTAGAACTCTTCTTCCCCAGGCAGGCCACCAGGTAGCCCCTATCCCCAAGGGCTACAAAGATATTGCTCATCTTCACCTTAACAGGCTCTTTCGAGAGGGCATAACCGCCCTTGGGGCCCCTTACCGTCTCTATCAAACGGGCCCTCTTTAGTCTGTTTAGTATCTGTTCAAGATACTGCAGGGGTATGTTCTGCCTCCCTGAAATATTCTTGGCAGAGACCGGCCCGTCCTTATAATAAGAGGCGAGATCTGCCATGGCCCTGAGGCCATATTCTAACTTCTTTGAAGCCCTCATCATGGTTATTTCGAAGCCCTTACCCTTATGACCTGAAGCTCCTGCGTCATGCTGTCGAGCTTCTGTATTATGGTCTGCTGGTTGTCCAGTATCTCATTGAGCTGAACTAAAACAGACGCGTCTGTGCCCTGGGCATATGACCTATTTGCATTGCAGAAAAGGCCAAACCCAATGGCAGCCACAATCATAACTATTAAAACCACTGCTATTGTCCTCACGGGCGTCTCCTTTGTTAAAAGGTCCGATTTTGGCTATTCGTTATATTCCCAGAAGGCCTACCCCCAGGGCTACCAGGTACAGTAAACTTAACCTATCTCCCGCTCCTTAAGCGGCTTAAAGGTAATGCCTGAGTCAGCAGACGGCAGAAGCTCAGCAGGTTCTGATAAGAAGAACTTGCCCTTCTCTATGCTCTCTTTAAGCTCCTCGGCTATGACCTTAGCCTTTGCATAGCTTGAAAGCGAGGCTGTAGGCACATCCCTATCCTTTACCTTTATGGTGCCGGATTTCAGCTGCTTATAATTTGCCTCTCCCAGGGAAGCGGATATACCGTTGGGGTAGTCATTCGAATAGTCGACTATCTGGGCATATATATCCTCGTCTTTTACAGAGGCGTACTTTATCATCTCCTCGTCCAGTATGGGGATAGGTATACCCATTCCCACTGTCAGCGTTGTGCCATATCCTTCAAAGGATGTGCCACGCAGCCATTCGGATTTCATGCCCTTTAAGTCACCTATAACAGCTACTGTGCCTGCGGGCGCCTGCGGCACGCCATTTGGCTTACGCTTAACGCCGGGATTGTGCTGTGTCCCCTGCCAGACTATATATCCTGTGCCGCCGCCTAAGAATATCCTTGTCCCTATACCTATGGTCCTATATAAGGGATCGTTTAGCAGCGGTGAAAGCTGCCCGGCAGAACAGTAGTTGGCATTGCCCATACCCGGCTTCAATATACCCATATAGGTATATATGGCCTTTTCCTTATTGAGGTTTACGGCAATATTGTAGTTCTGGTAGCAATTTCTGGGATTAAACAGCACTGCCTCGTTTAGATCCTTTATGTTGATAAGGGTCTCGAGCTTCTTCCTCGGATAGCAGTCTGTCCCATATGAACTTGCCACAAGCCTTATATCCTTGCCCGCTACCAGGTCCTCTATAACATGGGCGCCTCCGTATTCGAACTTGCCGGGAAAGACCTTGTTCTTGGGGTCATCCTCGGCAACGACAGTCGCGCCTATGTAGAGGTCGACCGCTGCAAAACCGGCGTAGGCAGGTACATCGTTTAGCGTTGCTTTACCGCCGCCGATCTTCATCTTGGGCTTTGTGTGTCCGGTGTTAAAATAGGCACCGCTTGAGCACATCGGCCCGAAGGT